>CAVBHX010000062.1:0-20127 GCA_963595255.1 bacterium | reverse complement strand
GTTATGCAGATCCTGCCAAGGCAGCAAGAGTGCTTGGCTGGAAGGCTGAAAAAGGGCTGGATGAGATGTGTGCCGATACATGGAGATGGCAGTCACAGAATCCAAACGGATATGAATCATAAATCATAAAAATGAACACCGGATGATGGGAAATACTTAACAGAACGTTAAGGATTTCCCGTCTTTCTTTTTCAGGGGATAAATGGTATAATATCCACGTATGTAAAGAGCAGTGGATGATCAGATCACTGACAGGCACTGCAAAAGGAGTGAGAAATACTCACACACAGAGGCGAGAATCATGGAAAAGAAGAATGAAAAAGGAAAAGTGCAGCTCAAAGGACAACTCAAACTTTACATCCAGTGGCCGGCTATTATGTCCCTGCTTCTCATAGCAATGGATTTGTGGGTTTATAAGCTGGATCACAGAGCGGGAATCCTGATGGCCGTATTTGTAGTCGTATATATCATTATGGTGGGTGGACTGTATTTTTACAGTAAGAACATCATTATGAAAGACCTGGTAGAGTTTGCTGCACAGTATGGCATTGTTCAGAATACATTGCTGAGAGAACTGTCGATTCCTTATGCGATCCTGTTGGATGATGGAAAAGCGATCTGGATGAACGATGAATTTGAAGCAATCCTGGGAGGTAAACCCAAGGGAGAAGCTTATATCAGCAAATACATTCCTGAATTGAACCGGAGTATATTTCCAAAAGAGGACCAGCAGACGGTCACAATGGAAGTGTATTATGATGACAAAGAGTATCAGGCAGAGATCCGGAGAGTATCAGTAGAAGGATTTAGTGATACAGAACAGCTTATGGAGCTGCCAAAGGAAAAAGAATATTTTATAGCTGTATATCTTCAGGATGTTACGGAACTTAACCGTATTATCCGTGAGAACGAAGAGCAGAGGATGGTTGCCGGGCTGGTTTACATTGATAACTATGATGAAGTGATCGACAGTGTGGAAGAGGTCAGACAGTCACTTCTGATGGCACTGGTAGACCGTAAGATCAACCAGTATATTGCGAAGGTTGACGGAATCGTTAAGAAACTGGAGAATGATAAATATTTTATCATTATCCGGAAATCTTACTTCAAACAGCTGGAAGAAGATAAGTTCTCCCTGCTGGACGATGTAAAATCCGTAAATATCGGAAATGGAATCCCGGCGACATTAAGTATCGGACTTGGACTGAGTTCTGATTCTTATGCGCAGAGTTACAACTATGCACGTGTTGCGATTGATCTTGCGCTTGCAAGAGGCGGCGATCAGGCAGTTATCAAGGACTGTAACGGTGTGACTTATTATGGCGGCAAACGTGAACAGACAGCAAAGAATACCCGTGTAAAGGCGCGTGTAAAAGCAGAGGCACTGCGTGAATTTATCACGGTTAAAGATAAGATCTTTGTTATGGGACATAAGCTGACAGACGTGGATGCGTTCGGTGCGGCAATGGGAATCTACCGTGCGGCACTGGCTTTGGAAAAACGTGCTTATATTGTAATTAATGAAGTATCTGCATCGCTCAGACCATTATATGAATTATTCGAACAGGATCCGGATTACCCGGACGATCTGTTCCTGACATCGTCACAGGCGATGAATATGGCGGATGAGAATTCGATGGTTGTAGTAGTAGATACGAACCGTCCGATGATGACAGAATGTGAGGAACTTCTGAAGACGACCAAGACGATCGTGGTTCTGGATCATCACAGACAGAGCAGTGATAATATCGACAATGCGCTGCTGTCTTATATTGAACCGTATGCATCATCGGCATGTGAGATGGTATCGGAAGTACTGCAGTATATCGTAGACGGAATCAAGATTCCAAAGATTGAGGCGAGCAGCCTGTATGCCGGTATCATGATCGATACCAACAACTTTGTGAATAGTACCGGAGTCCGTACTTTTGAAGCAGCGGCATTCTTAAGAAGATGCGGTGCTGATATCACATTGGTAAGAAAATTATTCCGTGATGACATGGAATCTTACAGAGCGAAAGCAGAGATCATCAGCAGCGCGGAGGTTTATCATAATAAATTTGCCATCGCAAGAGGTGTGGATCTTCACATCGAAAGCCCGACGATCATCGGGGCACAGGCAGCAAATGAACTGCTGGATATCAGTGAGATCAAGGCATCATTTGTATTAACCGAATATAATGGAAGAATATACGTCAGCGCACGTTCGATCGATGAAGTCAATGTACAGATCATCATGGAACGTCTGGGCGGAGGCGGTCACATGAACGCTTCGGGAGCGCAGTTCAACCATACAGATATGGATGAAGCGGTAGCCTGCTTAAAACAGGTGATTGACGAGATGATAGAAGGAGGAGACTTGTAATGAAAGTAATTTTGACAGAAGACGTAAAGTCACTTGGTAAAAAAGGAGAGATCGTAAACGTCAGCGACGGATACGCAAGAAACTTTATCTTAAAGAAAAATAAAGGTGTAGAAGCCAACGGAAAGAACTTAAATGACCTGAAGTTAAAGAAAGCCAACGACGATAAGATCGCACAGCAGCAGTATGAAGATGCGCAGGAACTTGGCAAGAAGATCGAAGCAGGAAAGATCGAAGTTGCAATTAAGATGGGCGAAGGCGGAAAAGCATTCGGTTCCGTATCTTCGAAGGAGATCGCAGAAGAAGTCAAAAAGCAGATGGATCTTACGATCGACAAGAAGAAAGTACAGTTAAAAGAAGCAATCAGAACACTGGGAACACATAACGTTCCGGTTAAGCTGCATCCAAAGGTAACAGCAGAGCTGAAAGTTGTTGTAAAAGAAGAAGCATAGGAGGAATTCAGGCGTGGAAGAAGCACTCATCAAACGAGTCATGCCACACAGCATCGAAGCAGAACAGTCTGTTGTCGGCGCCATGCTTATGGATAAAGATGCCATCACCACTGCAGGAGAAATCATCAGTGGTGATGATTTTTATCAGGCGTCATACGGAGTGATCTTTGATTCGATGATCGAACTGTTCAATGAAGGAAAACCGGTCGATCTGATCACTTTGCAGGAGAGACTGAAGGAAAAAGACGTACCGGCAGAGATTGCCAGTCTGGAATTTGTCAGGGACTTGGTGACAGCAGTGCCGACTTCTGCGAACGTGAAATATTACGCACAGATTGTGGCAGATAAGTCGTTAATGCGTAAGATGATTAAACTGAACGAATCAATTGAAAATATGTGCTATGCGGGAAAAGAGCCGGTAGAGTCGATTATGGAACAGACAGAGAAATCCATGTTTCAGTTATTACAGAGACGTACGACCGGTGATTACGTACCGATCAAACAGGTTGTTTTAAATGCATTAGATAAGATTGAGAAGGCGTCTAAGAGTAAAGGAACTGTTACGGGAATACCGACGGGATTCATTGATCTGGATTATAAACTTTCCGGATTTCAGCCGTCAGATTTTATTCTGATCGCAGCCCGTCCATCTATGGGAAAAACGGCGTTTGTATTAAACATTGCGCAGTATATGGCATTTAAGAAGAATAAAGCAGTAGCAATCTTCAGTCTGGAGATGTCGAAAGAACAGCTGGTGAACCGACTGTTTTCTCTGGAGTCCCAGGTAGATGCCCAGTCCCTAAGAACCGGTAATATGAAAGATTCCGACTGGGAGAAACTGATAGAAGGAGCTGGGATTATCGGTCAATCGAAGCTGATCATTGATGATACTCCGGGTATCTCTATCTCAGAACTCAGATCGAAATGCAGAAAGTACAAACTGGAACACGGACTTGATATTATCATCATTGACTACCTGCAGTTGATGACCGGAAGTGTGGGAAGAAGTTCGGAGTCCAGACAGCAGGAAGTCTCAGACATTTCCCGACAGTTAAAAGGACTTGCCAGAGAGCTGAATGTGCCGGTAGTATCCCTGTCACAGTTAAGCCGTGCAGTAGAAAGCCGTCCGGATAAAAGACCGATGCTTTCGGACCTTCGTGAATCCGGAGCTATCGAGCAGGATGCGGACGTGGTAATGTTCATTTACCGAGACGAATACTACAATAAAGATTCAGAGTTCAAAAAGCAGGCAGAAATAATTATCGCAAAACAAAGAAACGGCCCGGTAGGGACCGTTAATCTGGCTTGGCTTGGCGAATATACAAAGTTTGCCAACTTAAGCAGACAGGAAGATTCTTTTTAATTTCTTAACTGGACCGGTTTCGGCCGATGCTTTCCGGAAGGATTGCTGCTGGCGGATCAACTGATCCAGTTTTTTGAATTCTAATTCTTCCTGACGTTCTTTGGCATCCAGAAGAAAGGACATCTCCTGACTGAACATGGCCATGAGAACTTCGTTGTTATTCTGCAGCATGCGTTTTAACTGTAACTGTTCTCTGGTCCGTCTGATATCGGGAATCAGCGCTTTTAAATCAGAGAGAGAAACTCCCTGATCATAAAGATCCCGGATACAGGCATACAGTCTGGCATCATCTCTGGTCTCACGTTTTATCTGTTCTAAAGTATTCATATGATTTCCCATGTTAGATACCCCCTTATCTTATAATACTTGTCCCTTATGGGTAAATGTATCATAGCACAGGAAAGATCACCGAATTCGTCAGAATCCGTCGAGAGAAATAAATTTATTAAAAAAGAAATAATATACAAAATATCAAAACAAAAAATGCACGATACAAAATGTACCGTGCATTCTTATCTTACTTATTCTGCGTTATTAACCTTCAGAAATTGCTCCTACTGGACACTGAGCAGCACAAGCGCCACAATCTACACAAGCGTCAGCATCGATCTCATAATGATCTGCTCCCTGAGCGATAGCTCCTACTGGACATTCAGCTTCGCAAGATCCGCAGCTTACACATTCATCACCAATTACGTGTGCCATAGTATGTACCCTCCTTTGAGATTAAATATTCTAGACATAATCCAATTCGTTGTCTCTGTTCCTATAATAATACAAAAAATAAAAATAAACAAGGGAATAGAATGTTTTTTTAGAAATACATAAAGGTTTAGTTATAGCTAACTCGTGTTAGAAAAAGCTATCACAATAAAGGCCAAAAAAGTATTTCTACAGAAATATAAAAGTCATAGCGGAAAATTAAGAAAAATTTCAACAAATTTTCACCGTTTTGGTGTATAGTATATGGTGCTGAAAAAATATAAGAAAAAGTTAGAAGTATTAAGTATAAGTAGAAATGATACCAGATATAGGAGAGAGGAAAATGAAGAAAAACAGAATCATTGCCATGCTGCTGGGTACAGCACTGCTTGTATGTGGATGTCAGCAGACATCAAAAGCAACCGATGAAGAGAAAAAGATTGAGTCAGAAAAGAATACAACTAAGACAGAAGAAAACGCATATCAGGGGAAATTAGATCTGATCACTCCGGCTGCATATAATAATACGGACGGATTAAAACTGAAAAAAGGCGATTATATTTCCATTATCGGAAAAGCGAACGGAACGCAGTACTGGGATGAAGTGAAAAAAGGTGTAGCGCAGGCTGCGGAAGATATTAATACAAATCTTGGGTATACAGGAAAAGATAAGGTGAAAGTAACATTTAATGCACCGGATACAGCAGATAATGTCGATGACCAGGTAAATCTTCTGGATGAAGAACTGGACAGATATCCGGTCGCAGTGGGCATTTCGATCGTAGACCTTCAGGCATGCCAGGTGCAATTCGATCTTGCAACAGACAGTGAGATTCCGGTCGTAACTTTTGATTCCGGATCAGATTATCAGGGTGTGGCTGCAGATGTATCCACAGATAATGTAGCTGCAGGAAAGGAAGCGGCACAGAGACTTGCGGAAGAGATGGGCGACAGCGGAGAAGCGGTGCTGTTCATTCAGGATTCCAAATCACAGGCAGCTCTTCAGAGAGAAAAAGCTGTAACAGAAGAATTGAAAGCAAATCATCCGAATATTTCAGTGGTCAATGTATACCATATGGATGAACTGAGCAATATGCAGAAGACAGTATCCGATGAGATCAATGCCGGAACCTACCGACCAAAAGACAGTGAACTTCCGGATGGACAGCTCACAGGAGAAGATATTGTAACAGCAGACAGTATCACTGAAGATCAGGTAGTTGATTATATCCTTGCAAAACATCCAAATATTACAGGCTGCTTTACTGCAAACGGGGATTCCGTAAAACTTGCGGTCGATGGTCTGGAAAGAAATAAAATGGAGAAAAAAGTGAAAGTCATCGGCTTCGACGCCAACGATGATGAGATTCAGGATCTGAAAGACGGTAAAGTTAACGGACTGATCGTACAGAACCCATTTGGTATGGGATATGCAACCGTTGTGGCTGCAGCAAGAGCTTCTCTGAATATGGGGAATGAGGCTGTGGTTAATACGGGATATACATGGGTGACGAAAAAGAATCTGAAGACGGATGAGGTGCAGAAGATTCTGTATAGTAAGTAGGAAAATTTAATGTATCATGGCGGCTTACCCCGGTCCTGAATAAAAGTATAGAAGGGATTGCTGTGCGGATTCAATCATGGGGAACATCTAAAGCAAAAAAAACGGCCTAAAAGCAGCCGGTCAAAAATCATAACTCGCTGATCGCTCAGACAAATGATTTTTAACCGGCTAACGGCCTATTTTTTTACTTAAGAAGTTCCAACCATGATTTCATATGCACAGCAATCCCTTCTATACTTTTATTCAGTTACGTTTTCGCATGCCATAATAATTAAATAGCGGAGGCGGGACCGTTGTGAGGCCGGAAATGTATCTACAGAATCTGTCAGGGAGAATTTTTATATGTGGTGGCTCTTTATGAAGCTATAATGATAAAAAGCCGGGAAATTAAAGCTTTTGTCATAACTTTCCGATTCCGTATAAAGGTCACAATTAATAGTAGACTTCCGGTATCAAAATGGTTACAGTTTCACTATTTAATCATTACAGCATGTGATACCCACGGAATAAAACCCAGGAACTCTTTCCAGTGAATATGGAGAAGGTGTTGGAAAATCTGAACAGGAAAGAGTTCCTAGGTTTTATGGAGGTCCGGGTAGTCGTCGCTTTATGCATTAATTAGCAACCTTCGGAAGTGAAAAGGAGAATTCGGTTCCGACTCCTTCCGTACTCACCACGGTAATATTCTCCCCATGTGCCTGAATTGCTTCTTTCACGATCGCAAGTCCAAGTCCGGTACCTTTCTTATCTTTTCCACGGGAGAGATCACTCTTGTAAAAGCGTTCCCAGATCTTTCCAAGAGCGGCTCGTGGGATTCCCATACCGTTATCTTTTACAGAGGTATATACTTTTTCTCCGCGGTCTGTCGTCTCAATCGTGACGATGGAATCCGGATCACTGAATTTGATCGCATTGTCCAGCAGGTTGTATAAGACTTGCTGGATTTTTCGTTTGTCAGCGTTGACGTTCAGGTGTTTTGTTGCGAAGACCAATTCGATGGAGATCTTTTTCTGTGTGCAGACACCTTCGAAAGATGCTGCTACATGCTTGATCATCTCGTGAATATCGAATACTTCCCGGTTGAGAAGCAGGTGATTGGTGTCAAATTCATTTAACGTCAGAAGATCCTGTGTCAGATCTGTCAGGCGTTCTGTTTCGAATAAGATGATCTTCAGGTATTTTTCATGTAATTCCGGTGGGATGGTTCCGTCTGTCATGGCTTCCACATAACCTTTGATAGAGGTGAGCGGAGAACGAAAATCATGAGACACATTTGCCACAAATTTCTTCTGATAATCTTCCATATCCCTAAGCTGAGAGGACATGTAGTTCAGTGATGCGGACAGATAACCCATCTCATCTTCAGTCGTGACAGGAATCTCATATTCCAGGTTACCGGAAGCATACTGGGTTGCTGCTTCTGTAATCTTATGAAGCGGACGGTACACAAGGAAATGGAACGCCAGCAGGATAATGAACGAAAGCAGGAAGATTACGATGAATGTAATATATACACCACGCATCAGTGTGTCCGTCATGGTATCCACAACAGAGGTGTACTGGTGGATCATCAGATATCCTTTTGGAGAATACCCGTAAGTTACCGGTACAGTGACAGTGATCACATCGTTGTCAAAATATCCGTGATAATCACCAGTCTGTGAACGGTCGCTTCCGGATTCTGCCGGGTCGAAATCTTTAATGGAATCAGGCGCGGACGGGTAGTTACCGGACTGTGCAGAAAAGATTACTTTTCCGTCTTTTGAAACGAACCAGACTGCAGCGTCAAGCTGTGTCTCTATTCCGGATAAGATCATCTGTGCGTCAGATTCTGTTAATCTGCCGGAAAAATAACCGGGAAGATAGTCGTTGGCAACCATCGTAGCTTCCCGGTACATACTGTTACTTACGCGGTTAAAAATCGGCGTACTGACCAGGTTCTCTGTCAGTGTTGCGGCTGTAAAAAGGCTTAAGAATCCGAACACAATATAGATAAATATAAATTTTAAATATAATGTACTTTTCATGATATTAACCTGCTGTTATTTAACTTCAAATTTATAACCGATTCCCCATACAGTGCTGAGACTCCAGCCATTGTGATCCTTGATCTTCTCGCGGAGACGTTTGATGTGCACATCGACGGTACGGGTATCGCCGATATATTCATAGCCCCAGATCTGATCCAGTAACTGCTCTCTTGTGAATACCTGGTTCGGAGAGGATGCGAGGAAATAGAGAAGTTCCAGTTCCTTTGGCGGCATCTCGACCGTATGTCCGTCAACAATGACGGAGTAATTGGTAAGGTTGATCTCAATTCCCGGGTATTCGACACATTTTCCCTTATCTGCCTGAGGAGTCTCCGGTTTGGAGCCGACCTGATAGCGGCGTAAGACTGCTTTTACACGTGCAACTAGTTCTTTGGCATCGAATGGTTTCATAATGTAATCATCTGCACCGAGCTCCAGGCCAAGCACCTTGTCGAATACTTCACCCTTGGCGGACAGCATGATGATCGGAGTGTTGGATCTCGTACGGATCTCGCGACAGACCTGATATCCGTCGATACCAGGCAGCATGAGATCTAAAAGGATCAGGTTCGGTTTGTAAGTGTCAAAGGCAACCAGTGCCCGTTCGCCATCGTGGACCATCATAGTGTCAAAGCATTCTTTTGTCAGATATAATGAGACCAGTTCAGCGATATTTTCATCGTCATCGACGATCAGTATTTTCTGTTTGTTCATAGATGTATACTCCTCCCGTATATAGATGCATTTATCTATACTGATTCACTTTAAAGTTTCCCCTTATTACTATCCCTTATTTTAACTTTTATTTCAGCTCAGCGATCGTTACGCCGGCGTCACCTTCGCCAAATGCGCCAAGGCGGAATGATTTGACATGTTTCTGCCGTTTCAGATATTTATGGATACCGGCTCTTAAAGCTCCGGTTCCTTTACCGTGAACGATTCTTACAGAACTGAGGTGTGCAAGCGAGGCGTCGTCCAGATATTTATCCAGCTCGGCGATCGCTTCATCGACTGTTTTACCAAGAAGGTTGATCTCAGGACTGATCGCGAGAGATTTACCCATCTTGACTTTGCCTTTACCGGTCTGCCGGGTTCGCTTGGCAAATGAATATGCCGGCGCTTCATCGATGATTTCCAGATCGGAAATATTAACTGTGGAACGTAAGATTCCCATCTGTACGGTGACATTTCCTTTGGAATCAGGAAGTGAAGTGACAGATCCGGTCAGGTTCATACTCAGTACCTTGACAGATTCTCCAAGTTTGAAATCACTTGGTTTGTAAGCCTTCTTTGGTTTCTTGGTATCTGTCTTCATGGAATTTTGTGTCGCATTCATCTTCTTGCGGAGGCGCTCACGTTCCTTTTCCATCTCGGCAACGGAAATATTGGCTTTTCCGAATTTGTGGAAATTACGCATGGTCTCATCGGCTGTTTCCTTGGCATCGGCCAGGATCTCATGAGCCTTTTCATTGGCCTCACGGATGATACGGTCACGCTGTTCTTCTAATTTATCACGTTTCTGACGGGTCTCTTCTTCGAGACGTGCCAGTTCACGTTTGTAGTGTTCGATCTCTTCCTGCTCTTTCCGGATGGTACGTTTACTTGTTTCCAGATCAGTTAACAGATCTTCGAAAGATTCATCCTGTTCGGTCAGATGTGTCTTGGCATCTTCGATGATATAATCCGGAAGTCCGAGTTTTCCTGCGATGGCAAATGCATTACTCTTTCCCGGGATACCGATCAGAAGGCGGTAAGTCGGGCTAAGCGTCTCTACATCGAATTCACAACAGGCATTTTCAACGCCCGGTGTGGAAAGTGCGAAGACCTTCAGTTCGCTGTAGTGTGTCGTCGCCATGGTACGGATGCCTCTCTGGTGCAGATAGCTTAAGATGGCGATCGCAAGCGCAGCACCCTCGGTAGGGTCGGTTCCTGCATTCAGCTCGTCGAACAGTACCAGCGAATGTTCGTCTACATGCTTTAAGAACGAAACGATATTCGTCATATGAGAAGAGAAGGTACTGAGGCTCTGCTCGATACTCTGCTCATCTCCGATATCGGCATATACATTTTCAAAAATTGCCAGTTCCGAACGGTCCAGCGCAGGAATATGAAGTCCTGCCTGACCCATCAGGGTAAATAATCCGACCGTCTTTAACGAAACGGTCTTACCGCCGGTGTTCGGTCCGGTTACGATCAGAAGGTCGAAGGTATCACCGAGTGTGACGGTGATCGGAACGACTTTCTTCTTATCTAACAGCGGATGGCGGCCCTCACGGATATGGATCCGGCCTTCCGTATTGAAGATTGGCTTGCTTGCGTTCATGTTGATTGCGAGATTTCCTCTTGCAAATATGAAATCCAGCTCCGTCATGACTTTGTAGTCGGTGCGGATGGAGTCGATATATTCTGCAACATCGGCGCTTAAGCGTGCAAGGATTACCTGGATCTCTTCCTGCTCTTTGCCGTAAAGCTCTTTTAAATCATTATTCAGTTTTACAACAGACATCGGTTCAATGAACAGGGTAGAACCTGTGGCAGACTGATCATGGATCAGACCAGATACCTGGCTTCTGTATTCGGCTTTGACCGGGATACAGTAGCGGTCCCCGCGCATGGTGATGATCGCATCCTGCAGATAGGTACGGAGTGAACCGTTGACCAGAGAAGATAATGTAGAATGTACTTTATCATTGATCTGGTTCATGGAACGGCGGATCTGCTTTAATGTACTGCTGGCATCATCACTGATCTCATCTTCGTCAATAATGCATCTGCGGATCTCGGTGCTTACCAGTGTCAGTGGCTCGATCTGCTGGAAGAAAGCATCCAGACAGTCTTCTGCATCGTCCACAGTCTCGTGACGGCCGTAAGCTTTGATCTGCCCTGCATTTTCCAGAAGCTTACAGATACGCAAAAGCTCTCCGCTTCCGAGCGCGGCACCGACTTCCAGACGCTTTAAGGATTCCCCGACCGGATTACAGCTTCCGAAAGAAGGGCGTCCCTTCTTAATGATACGGGTAAATGCGGCGGCAGTCTGTTCTTGTGCGGCTTCGATATCCGTGATGGATGTCATCGGTTTTAATCTCTTGCAGCGTTCCTTGCCGCCAAAAGAAGTTGCCTGTTCTATTAAGATGTCAATAATTTTATGATATTCTAATTTAGTTAATGTTTTTTTATTCATGTTTCTCACCTGAACTTATTCTATGTTACTGTTCATACAGTAGCTGTGGTCAGTACCTATTCTACCTTATTTGGACGATAAAGAAAAGGATAAATATTGAACATTCCCATTCCATACGGTATACTATAAAAAGGATTGCAAAGGAGACGAAAGAGCTGATGGATGAGCAGAAACCTCTGGAAAATGAGCAGGGAGAACCTGGGAAAAAAACAGAAAAATCAGAATATTCATTTATGCAGGAGACGATCAAAGACGAGAACAGCCGTGGGAAAAAGTGCCGTAAAGACCTGCTTCGTATGGCGGGGCTTGGAGTGGTGTTCGGTGTGTGTGCCTGCATTAGTTTTTCTGCGCTCAAACCATGGCTTGATAAGAAGTTTCCCGGAGATTCACAAGAGGTAGTGATACCGAAAGAGAAAGAAGAAGATAATACAGAAGAAAAAAAAGCGGATACCAGTAACAATACGGAACAGACGCTGGATATTGACAATTACAGAGAACTTCAGAAAGCAATGAACGACGTAGCCACAGAGGCCGGAAAATCCGTGGTAGAGATCATAGGTGTATCCGGAGAGCAGGACTGGACAGACGAGTCTTATGATAATAAAAACAGTGTGTCCGGACTGATCATCGCTGATAATGGGCAGGAGCTTCTGGTATACGGAAAGACTTCTATATTAAAAGATGCAAAAGAGATCCATATTAGATTCTCGGATGGCAATACAGAACAGGCATCTGTAAAGAAGAAAGATGAAAGTCTCGGATTTGCGATCTATGCTGTGTCGAGAAGCAGCATTGAACAGTCAACATGGACGCAGATCAGTACCGCCAAACTTGGCAGTTCCAATTCTGTACAGAAAGGGGACGCCGTGGCAGTGCTTGGAAAGCCATTTGGCTATGCAGGAGCGGTCGGATTTGGAACGATTGCGAACAGCAGAAATGAACTGGATGCAGATGACGGAAGTTATCAGCTTCTTTGCACTGATATTGGTGCGGCAGAAGACGGAACAGGTGTGATCGTTAATTTGTCGGGAGAAGTAGTCGGAATTATTGATCAGAGTATTTCTGATAATAGTAGTAAAAGGCTGGTAACCGGGTATGGAATTTCGGGCTTAAAATCAGAGATTGAATTGTTGTCTAACGGACAGGCGGTGCCGTATGTCGGTATCCGTGGGCTGGATGTAACGGCAGAGATCGAAGCTCAGGGAATTCCAAATGGAGTATACGTCCAGACAGTGGAGCCGGATTCTCCGGCAATGGCAGCAGGAATCCAGAGTGGGGATATAATCACGGAGGCTGCAGGCAAGAAGATATCGTCGCTGGCGGTCTATCAGAGTGTGATGCGTGACCAGAAAAGCGGCAGCAAGATAAGACTCAAAGGACAGAGACAGGGGTCCGGCGGTTATGTGGATATTTCATTTGACGTGACAGTCGGAAGCAAGGGGTAGGCTTGCCGGATGCTTCCAGGGAGATGCTCCGACCGTTGTAAAATATAGAATAACATTAATATAGAATATAGAAAGAGGAAATAAGATGAGATATATCAACACCCTTCACGAAGGGGAAACAATCAGAAATGTATATTTGTGCAAAGGAAAGCGTTCTGCGGAGACCAGAAACGGAAGACCATATGACAACCTGATCCTTCAGGATAAGACTGGAACACTTGACGGGAAAGTATGGGATCCGAATTCCGGCGGAATCGCAGATTATGATGAGATGGATTTTATTGAAGTATATGGTGAGATCATCAGCTATAATAACAATCTGCAGCTTAACATTAAGCAGATCCGTAAAGCACAGGAGGGTGAATATATTGCCGCCGATTATATGCCGACAACGGAGAAGAGTACAGATGGCATGTATGAGGAACTGCTTGGATATATTAAGAAAGTAGAGAACCAGTATCTGAGACAGGTGCTGGAGTATTATTTTGTAAAAGACGAGACATTTATCCGTAATTTCAAGGGACATTCCGCTGCGAAGACGGTTCATCACGGATTCGCAGGCGGCCTTCTTGAACATACACTGAGTGTTGTCAAGTTCTGTGACTATATGACAGGTGCATATCCGATCCTGAATAAGGACCTGCTTTTCACAGCGGCAATCTGCCACGATATCGGAAAGACAAAGGAATTATCATCCTTCCCGGAAAATGATTATACAGACGAAGGTCAGCTTCTGGGACATATCGTGATTGGTGTGGAGATGATCGGGGATGCGGTCCGCAATATCCCGGACTTCCCGGAGAAACTTGCGAATGAATTAAAACACTGTATCGTTGCGCATCACGGAGAACTGGGATATGGTTCGCCGAAGAAACCGGCACTTGCCGAGGCAATGGCACTGAATCTTGCAGACAATGCAGATGCCAAGATGCAGACACTGACAGAGTTATTCAAAGATAAAAAAGGAAATGACTGGCTGGGATATAACCGCCTGTTTGAATCAAATATCAGAAAGACAGTTATCTAATGATGCAGAAGAATGAAATAGTAAAGGTAAAAATAGAAGATATCGGAGTCGGAGGAGAAGGCATCGGCAAGGTGGATGGATACACGTTGTTTATCAAAGATGCCATCATCGGGGATGTTGTAGAGGCGAAAGTAATGAAAGCCAAGAAGAATTACGGTTATGCCCGCCTGATGAATGTCCTGACTCCATCAAAGGACCGTGTGGAAGAGCCGGTCTGTCCGATGGCAAGAAAATGCGGCGGCTGTCAGATTCAGGAGATGAAGTATCCGGCACAGCTTGCATTTAAAGAAGCAAAGGTACGCGGCAATCTGGAGCGGATTGGAGAAGTTCCGGCGGAACTTTTAGATCAGATCATGCACCCGGCTGTCGGCATGGACGGAGAAGGAATGCAGCCGTTCCGCTACCGGAATAAGGCGCAGTTCCCGATTGGAACGGACAAAGACGGCAGAGTGATCGCCGGATTCTATGCCGGAAGAACACACAGCATTATCGAGAATACAGACTGCGCACTCGGCGTGGAAGTGAATGAAGAGATCCTGAATTGTATCCTGGACTTCATGGAAGAATTCAAAATTCCGGCATACGATGAAGTGAAGCATAAGGGACTGGTGCGCCATGTACTGCTCCGTTATGGATTTAAGACAGATGAGATCATGGTATGTCTGGTTATTAATGGCAAGACCATTCCGCACTGCCACGATCTGGTCGGACGTCTCCGCCAGATCCCGGGGATGACAAGCATCACACTCAGCACGAATACGGCGAAGACAAACGTGATCATGGGCGATACGATCCGCCTTCTGTGGGGACAGGAGTTCATCACAGACTATATCGGCGAGATCAAGTATCAGATATCTCCGCTGTCATTCTACCAGGTGAATCCGGTCCAGACGGAGAAGTTGTACGGATTGGCATTAGACTATGCAGGCCTGACCGGTAATGAGACGGTGTGGGATCTGTACTGCGGAATCGGAACCATTTCCCTGTTCCTTGCGAAGAAAGCAAAGCAGGTATACGGTGTGGAGATCGTCCCGCAGGCGATTGACGATGCGAAGAATAATGCGAAGATTAATGACATTACGAATGCAGAATTCTATGTAGGCAAGGCAGAAGAAGTCCTGCCGGAGTATTACAAAGAATATGAAAAGACACATAACGGAGAGACGGCACATGCAGATGTGATCGTGGTCGATCCGCCGAGAAAAGGCTGCGAGGAATCCCTGCTTCAGACGATTGTGGATATGCAGCCGGAGAGAGTTGTATATGTAAGCTGTGACAGTGCAACACTGGCGCGGGATGTGAAGTTCTTAAGAGCGAATGGGTATGAGCTTAGGGATGTGACGCCTGTGGATCAGTTTCCGCATACGGTGCATGTTGAGACGGTAGTATTGATGTCTAAGGTACAGAATTAAATAACGAGAAAAGGCTTGAAATCAAGGCATTTCCGAGTGTTCGGACGGTTCTTTAAGGATCGCCCGGATGCTCGGATTTTTGCTGTGTGGGAATATATCAACTGGGCAGATTTTGGGGTTGAGTGGACAGGATGAAAATGGGGCTTGCTAGTTGACAAGATGGATATTTTGGTGAGGGTTGAGGAGAGGGGATGGATGTAGAAAAAGCTGACGGAAAGTTGAAGTTGAAATTTTAAAATTGTAGAACTCAATTTTAGATTGATAAAATGTGCGATTTGTGATAAAATGAATAAGCGATTAAATGCGGTATTACATGTTAATGGAGGAAGTCATAATGGCTGTGAGCTATAGAAAATTGTGGAAATTGCTTATTGATAAAGACATGAAGAAAAAAGACCTCAGATTAACATCGGGAATTAGTACAAACGCACTGGCGAAACTTGGAAAAAATGAAAGAGTTACTACTGATGTTATAGATAAGATATGTTGCACATTAAACTGCGATGTTGGTGACATAATGGAAATAGTCGATGATGGACAAGATCGTGCAACGCAAGGAGATATCGACAATGAACATTGAAATCCTTAAAAGGTATGTATATGCAGAGGATTGGAATAAAGAAGATTTGAGACAATATAAAGAAGCGTTGACACGAGTCTCACAGGATAATCTTAAAGATTTTGTCCCAATGCAGAGGGAATCTTATGCAAACAATCCGATTCAAATAGTAGACTTTTTCTGTGGGGCAGGAGGGACATCTCTTGGATTTGCAGCGATTAACAAGGTCGTTCCTTTTTTTAAGTTTTTAGGAGGGTGCGATATAAATAAAATATCTGCCGAGAGTTATGCTCGTAATTATGGAACTCCGGTTATTAACCGTGACATCATAGAACTTGCTCAAAATGAGAATCAACTCATAGAGCTCTTGGATAGTATAGGGTACGACAGTAATAAACCCACAATTCTAATTGGCTGTGCTCCATGTCAGGGATTCACCTCGCACAGAAAGAAGAATTGGGATAAAGAAGATGATACAAGAAATAATTTGGTTAGTATGTTTGCTAAAATTGTAGATTGTATCCGACCGGTTGCATTTGTTATGGAAAACGTGCCGGAATTTTTGTCAAACAGATACTGGCATTATTTCTCGGGGGCAAAGCAAAGATATGAGAAAGCTGGATATATAGTGAAAGAAAATATATACAATGCTGCAGCTTTTGGAGTACCACAAGAACGATTTCGTTCAATTGTAATAGGAATGAAGAAGGACTTCCTTCTTCCGGAAGGGTATCTTGAGTCAAAAAATTATAAAACTGTACGGGATGCAATTGGAAAGTTGAAGCCGGTGCTAGCCGGGGTTGCGGATTCCGATGATGCGATGCATAAGAGTGCTGCGCACAAAAAGAGTACCATTGAAGTGATAAAGCAGGTTCCGCATGATGGCGGTAATAGGCCGGCAGGGGTTGGCCCAGCTTGCCTTGATCGAACAAAGGGATTTTCTGACACTTATGGACGCTTATATTGGGATCGTCCATCAATAACAATAACTCATTATGCAAGAAATCCAGCAAGTGGGCGGTACACTCACCCAGAGCAAGATAGAGGACTTACTGCGAGAGAAGCCGCATTGTTGCAAAGCTTCCCTATGGGATTTGAATTTACAGGAAAATCTGATGACGTCTACAGGCAAATTGGAGAGGCTGTTCCTCCTCTTTTTGCTGTGGGGATTGCAGCAAATATACTGATTGAACTAATCTCATCCGCACCAACAAAGGAAGAATTAGAAAATAGTCCTAAATCTATAGAACAGCCGGTTAGTAGTTCGTATTCAAGTGTGATTGCTGGAATTAAAAATAAACGGAAAGAGGAATAATATGGCTGATTACACTTGTGTAGATAGTTTTTGCGGAGCTGGAGGACTAGGGCTTGGTCTAAAACAGGCTGGATTTGATATTCGCTTAAGCTTTGATATTGATAAGATTTGTATTAACACCATAAAACAAAACAGACAATTCTTTTCTCACCCTGCCTGTGTGTCTGACATTAGTAATATGCTAAACGGCAGAGCATTAGAAATTTGCAGCATGAAGAGAGGGGAACTTTTTCTTCTTGCTGGAGGACCACCTTGTCAGGGATTTTCTGTTCAAAGGAGGGGGGAAGATGCTGATCCTCGAAATCAACTCGTATTTAAGTATGCACAACTCGTAAATGAATTGTTTCCTAAATATTTTGTAATGGAAAATGTTTCTGGTATCGCTGGGAAACGTGGAAAAAATATACTTGAACAGTTACTTGATGAATTGAAGGACATAGGATATACGGTTCATATAAGTCTTTTGAATGCACAAGATTATGGTGTTCCACAAAGAAGAAAAAGATATATTATCGTAGGCGAACGGATAGATATGGGGATTCATTACCAATATCCGAAGCCTACAGGGAAGCACTGCACGGTTAGAGATACTATAGGTAATTTGCCTGAACCTCCTATGGATGGAAGCGATCATCCGGAAATTTCTTTACACCGAAGGGATAGACTATCAGAAATTAATTTGAAACGTATCCAAGCCCTAAAACCAGGACAAGGGCGCGAGTATTTACCAGCAGAATTACTTGCGGATTGCCATAAGATAGACAGTTCTGTAATTGGCTACAGAAATGTTTACGGTAGAATGGCGTGGGATGACGTTGCACCCACTATCACAGCACGATTTGATAGCTTCACTCGTGGCAAATTTGGCCATCCTGTTCAGAATCGTAGCATTTCGTTGAGAGAAGGCGCTTTGTTACAGACATTTCCTATGAACTTTGAATTCACTGGTAATAAGGTTGATATAGCGAGACAGATAGGAAACGCTGTTCCACCAGTGTTAGCGGAGCAAATAGGAAAAAGCATTATTGAGTGTTATAAGAGGAGTGAAGAAAGTAATGTCATATAATTCGATTCTAAAAGCGTATTTAAAAGCTCTACAAGAGCAATACAGGAGTGCAACAAATAGTGGGCAATATACGGCAGAACTTTCTTATCGTATGCCTCTTGATACGATGGAACGTGCACTTGCAAAGGAATTTAATCCAAAGGATAACATAGATGTTATTCTTGAGCCGACAACACAGGGAAGGGTAGGACGTCCTGACTGGCGTATTCATAATAAGGATACTCTGGGAATCTATGGTTATATTGAAGGCAAAGGACTTTCTGAAGAACCGTTTGATACTAAACCTTATGCTGATCAAATAAAAAAGTATCTTACATTAGGACACAAACTCATCATTACTGATGGCATTGATTTTGTGTTTTGTATGGATAAGGACAAGGAACCAGCTGTGGTTTCTGTGATTAATAAAGGGAAAATGCATAATAAGGATTGGTCAGCACAGAAGGTAGATCCTCGTTTTGAAGTGTATATGCGTGAATTTTTTGAAAACCCTTCTCCACAGCAGGTTAATGAAGCAAAATTGGTAGAACTTGTAGCAGTTAGAACCAGAATACTTGCTGATGATATTTTGGAACTGGCTAATATCCCACTTGAGGAAGCTATGAATGAAAACGAACGGGAGGTTATTACTCTTCTCCAGGGAATGCGGGCTTTAGTTTACAACCATAATGATTCAAATCTGAGAACAGGTGAAGTGTTTGCTGATTTTATTGCACAAGTTATAATGTTTTGCCTGCTCTATGCTCATAGGGTATTGTGTGCGCCAGATGATTCTCCTGCTGAAAAAGAAAGGAAGATAAATGCATACATTAGGGAAGACTTAACAGAAGGAGAAGCATTGACACCTTTTAGAAACCTAATGCTTTATTTGAGAGATCATGCCGATAGAAGCTTCTTTATCAATCAACGGATAGACGAGTGTATAAAATTCTTATCGTTTATACGAATGACGGATCAGCAATTGAAGAATCCGGATTATCACCAACTTTTCGAGTTGTTTCTCTCAAAGTACGATGCCAAATCGCGGTTTGATTTCGGTGCATATTATACGCCTAAGGTTCTGGCAGATTTTGTTGTTAAGTTGACAAATTATGTGGTTGCGATAAATTTTCCTGGCAAGAGCATTTATGATGACGGAAATACCATCGTTGATCCGTGTTGCGGCACGGGTTCCTTTATGGAGGAACTTATTAACCAAGATCCTGGTGCCGGAAACTACAACCTTTGTGGTATTGAGATACTTCCGGCTCCTTATATGCTTGCAAATTACCGCATGGCTGTGCTCGAGAAACAGAATGGAAAGAAAAACAGTAGAATTAATATATTGCTTGCAAATACGTTAAGCAACAGTGTTTTTAACGGTGATGCAAATGCTGATTCGATAGAAGGCAGAGAATTGCTTCGTGCTAATAAAATATCGAGTTTGCCGTTAAAACTTGTAATAGGAAATCCACCTTGCTCAGACACATTGCGTGAGAATACTTCTGCTGATTTTTCGATCATTAATGAGCTGATGGAGGATTTTAGGCCGCCTGAAGGATTGCGTCGAGGTAGACAGAATATACAAAAGCAGATAAATAATCCCTTTATGCAATTTTTGAGATGGAGTTGCAAAAAACTACTGGATTCACATAACCACTCTGTTCTTG
>CAVBHX010000061.1:0-20171 GCA_963595255.1 bacterium | reverse complement strand
ATAATGAGAAATGGTGTTGGGAATGAATCCCAACACCAACTTTGTCTACAGTCTGGAGAGGATTCCATACAAGGAATCCTCTTATCTATTTAAAAATATACTTCTGAATCACATCAAACGACGCCGGCCCAACATCCAGAACCGCCTTATGAAACCGTATCTGCGTAAAGTTATCACCCCACTTATCCACTGCATTTTTCTTGAGTTCCAGAAATTCCAGATACCCAATATAGTACTTCAGGTAATTGGCAGGATCGGCAATGATCAGATCATAGATATCCTCAATAGTCGCATCATCCGTTATCCCATAGGTGTGGAAAAATGCTGCCGCATCGGCGAGCTTCCAGCCATCGTAGTGAATTCCCATATCGGCAAGTGCATATAGTCCCAGAATGACAGAGGAGTTGCGTTGAAATAATGTGGCCTGTTCTTTGGTAAGTGTGGAAAAGTAGTAACTCATCATCTCACTGTAAGTGGCCCATCCCTCGGTATAACCGCCGTAGTTCAGTACGCAGCGGATTGGAGCGGGATGAAGGCTTGCGTAATAGACATTCTGATATAAATGTCCGGGGTAGCCTTCGTGGGCGAGGGTGGTGAAGAGAGAAAGATTGTCAGTGACGTGCCCGGTGTTGATGTAGATTACATTTTCGGAAGTGTTGTCGATGGCCGGGATCATGTAGAAAGCCGGACTTAAGTATTCTTCCATGGATTTCTGGACGTATTTGATCTGTGTATGAATCTGTGGATATGGTGGAAAATCTTTCGTAATCTTGCCGGATAATGTGGATAAAATCTTTTCAGGGTCGGATTCGGCAAGCAGTGTCCCCTGAGAACTGAAAATATCAGAAGTCACGGAGGATGAGCCGGAAGACGAATCAACGGAACTATCCGGGGTAGGATTACGAGAAGAATTGCCGGTGTTATCGGAAGTGGTATATTGACCGGAATTATCTGTCAGCACCTGTTGCATAACGGTAAGATCCGAAAGTATCTGTGCATTCGTAAGATTCTGAAGCTCACCAATGCTACGGGAGGAACCAGTCTCACTTCTTACCAGATATTCGTAATAAGTCCGGCCATTCGGAAGATAGCACAATCCGTTGTTATTTTTACCGGAACTACGAAGCTCAGACAGACCGGAAATAAGTTGCTCATAGGCGGGAAAAATGTATTTTTTTATGTAAGCACTGTTCTGCCGGGTGTAGGCTTCCCGCTGCTCTTCGGTAAGAATGCCGTTTTTCGTGGGAGCAAGTTCATCCAGCCGTTCCGCAAAGGAAGAATAGAGATAATTGCTCTCTTTTAAATTAACAAAAGCCTGACATTCTTTGATAATGGAGTCAGCAGTGTAGGATGCCATAAAAAGGCCGGATTCGGATTTGGTATGTTCAAAGTTCAGAATAGAACGGAAGTATTCCGGTGTTTTTGTGAGAAGTTGTAAGTAATTTTCAATATCCGAAATTTCATAAAAGCGGTATTCGGATAAGATGACCGGAAGCTGTGACTGGGTTCCGGTGAGTGGTGCAAGCGGCTCATCGTAAAGTGTGTAGGGAGCCAGGTCATAAGCGGAAGTCAGATAGTCATCCAGCACATCATAAGTGAGACGGTTGTCTTTGGAAAGAGCATTTCTGTTGTGAGATTGGAGTCTGGTGCGTTCTGCATCGACACTTGATCGAACCAGTCCCGGATCGGTGGTGCATTGACCATAAGAAATAGATGTATTATTTATGCCATAGTTTTCGGGATTTTTTAGAGTGTAGTGGAGAGTGATTGTATTTCCGCTGATTTCCTGACGGAAAAGACTGGAAGTGTATTTGGAAAATGCCTGATCTGCGTCCTGGTGAAAGTGAAAGAACAGGACGGAAAGAATCAGAAATACAGCGGCAGATGGAAAGAGCAGGAACAGAGGCTTTTGCCGGAATTTTTTCAGAAATTTTTGCATAAAAATCCCCATATAAATCATTTGTATCATTTATATGGGGATTTCCTGCAAATATGTATTCATTGTTTATAACCGGAAGCCAATATCATAAACTTCCGGTAACCTATATGACTTATAATCCGGTAATCAGCTCAACAATAAAGACGCCGAGACATGCGAACAAAGATACCTTCAGCAGGCTCTTGCCACGGTAGGCCAGAAATACAGCGATGATAAATCCGGCAAGTGCAGACCAGATATTCGCAGTGGCACTGAGGATTGCCGGGAATGTCATAGCAGCAAGCGTCACATAAGGGACATAGTATAAAAATGATTTGATATACGTGCTTTTAATCTCTTTGCGGATCAGCGTCAGCGGAAGCATACGGATCAGGTAAGTAACTGCCGCCATCACAAATATGTAAATGTAAATATTATGATTCATGGTGTGCCTCCTTTGCACTGTCACTCAATTCGCCAGCTTCTTCCAGTTCATCGTACTCGTCTTCTTTCACCGGGAAGAAATAAGCTGCAATTCCGGCAATGATCAGAGTAATGATGATAATACGGAATCCGGATGAAATATTCCTAAGTCCGGGTGTTTTGTCAAATAAAAGGCTGGCTGCCATAGAAATGACGACAACTCCTGCAAGTATACGGTTGTTACGAGCCGGTGGAATGATGATCGCCAGGAACATACCATAAAGTGCGACACTTAATGCACTGACAACACGTGCCGGTAATATATTACCGGACAGGATTCCAAGAAATGTACCGAATACCCATCCGAATACAGAGATAAATATAACCCCGTAAGAATAAAACGGACTCAGTTTTCCACCCTTGCAAACTGTGACGCCGAAGATCTCATCGGTCACACCGTAAGCAATGAGAAAACGGTGGATCAGCGGCGCTTCCGGATCAATCTTCTGCGAAAGTGCACAGGACATCAGACAGTATCTTAAGTTGATAATAAGCTGTGTGATGGCCATCTCTATATAAGAAGCGGTCGATGCGATCAGTGACAGCCCTGCAAACTGCCCGGCGCTGGTCACATTGGTAAGAGAAATCAGAACCGCATCAAAGATCGAAATTCCGACTTTTTTTGCCATGATGCCAAATGTAAATGAAACCGCTATGTATCCAAGACAGATCGGTATTCCGTCTTTGAAACCAGCGGTAAAATGTTGTCTTCTGGTCATAATAAATCCCCAATCTTATGTATATTTTCTATGATTACATACCGAGAATATTATAAGCTTTCTGGGAAGAAGCGTCAATGATGTGAAAAGTGGAAGTGGTTGAAAAGATGTTCAACGGTGCGGCGGCCGCAAAAGGAGCACTTGTAATCACGGTTTCGAAAGTAATTATTACTACTCCGGGAGCAGACAACAAGAAAGAAATCTAAGGAGCATTGTTCACGGGCAGATAGTAACATACTAATAAATTTAATAGTTACTTCAAAAAAGAACACCTTCAAGTTATAATTTATGAAAGATAGCTTGAAGGTGATTTTTGTATACAGGTAAGTGGCAGTTCCTGCAGATATCGTATATATTTGAAAGAAGGTTTTACAAGATGGGAAAATATAAGAAAAAATTAGAAGATGATATCCGGTGTCCGCTCGAATACGGCCTGGCTATATTCGGCGGAAAATGGAAATCTCGTATCATATGCGTATTATCAGCGAAACAAAAGCTGCGCTACAGTGAACTGCGCCGGGAAATGCATAATATTACGGACGCAGTATTGGCATCAACATTGAAAGATCTGATAGAAGATGGAATGATCGAAAGAAAATCATATGATGAGATTCCGCCAAGAGTGGTATATTCGCTGACTGCAAAAGGCGTATCAGTTGTGCCCATTTTGCAGAGCATCTGCCAGTGGTCAGATATATTTTACAAAGAAGAAGGAGAAAATGAAATGGTGCAGTGTCAGAAGTGTGACCACCATAGATAAGGAGAGAATATGCTTAAATATACAGAAGAAAAAAAGTTTACACAGGAACAGGTCCAGCAGTTGTTTTTAGCTGTTAACTGGATTTCCGGTAATTATCCGGAACGGTTATATAAGGCTTTGATGAATTCCCCGACGGTGCTCACGGTGTGGGATGATGAGAAGCTCGTCGGACTCACGAGGGTATTGGATGATTCGGAGATGTTGGCACAGATCCATTATGTACTCGTTCATCCTGATTATCAGGGGCGTGGGATTGCAGGAAAAATGATGGAATATGTGAAGGAGAAGTACAAGGATTTCTTCTATATTGATGTTATGCCAGAGGATAAGAAGAATGTGCCGTTTTATGTAAAGCATGGATTTAAAGTTATGGAAAACGGAGCGGCACTTCAGATCTGTAATTGTGAAGAACACGAAATATAGGTGCCGTTAAACAATATAAAATAATATGATCAGTCTGACTTGCAGGACGAAAAACAGAGAAGTATACTAAACATGAAAATTTTAAATTCATTCATAGCACACCGGGGAATCATCTACGGTGCAAGGAGGGCAATATATGTATACACCTGCAAAAGAACGATACAACATCATGGAATATAACCGCTGCGGAAGAAGTGGATTACTGCTTCCAAAGATTTCGCTTGGCTTATGGCATAATTTCGGAGATGCTTCCGATTATGAAAATATGAGACAGCTTTGCTTCACAGCATTTGACAATGGCATCACGCAGTTTGATCTTGCCAATAATTACGGTCCGGCTTACGGAAGTGCGGAGAAAAATTTTGGCAGAATATTAAAAGAAGATCTGATGCCATATCGTGATGAACTGATCATTACGACAAAGGCCGGATATGATATGTGGGAAGGCCCTTACGGCAACTGGGGCAGCCGCAAATATCTGCTGGCGAGCCTGGATCAGAGCCTGAAACGTATGGGACTGGATTATGTGGATATTTTCTATCACCACAGAATGGATCCCAAGACACCGCTTGAGGAGACAATGGGAGCTCTGGCAACAGCTGTTTGTCAGGGAAAGGCACTGTATGTAGGACTTTCAAATTATGATGGAGAGACTTTGGAACAGGCAGCAGCGATCCTGAAAGATCTGAAATGCCCGTTTGTGATCAATCAGAACCGTTATTCTATATTTGACAGAACAGTAGAAAAGAATGGATTAAAGGATATGACCGGCAAGCTGGAAAAAGGACTCATTACATTTAGTCCTCTGGCACAGGGACAGTTGACGGACCGTTATCTCAATGGGATCCCGGAAGACAGCCGTATTCGAAAGGACGGAAGATTTTTGAAAGAAAGTATTCTTACCGCAGAGCGTATGGAACAGATTCGTAAGTTAAATGAACTGGCGGCTCAGCGTGGTGAGAAGCTTGCGGATATGGCACTTGCCTGGCTTCTTCAGAAAAAAGAAGTTACCAGTGTCCTGATCGGTGCATCAAAAACGCAGCAGATCCTGGATAATATAAAAGCAATACACAGTGCGCCATTTACAGAGGAAGAATTGCAGAAGATTGATGAGTACAGTCTGTAGTCCTTGACATCCCGCCCGCTTATATGCTACGATTTAAATTACGAGTGGATATATGACAAACGCAGTGATGAAGAGAGTATGTAACAGGAAATCTTACAGAGAATCCCGTGAACTGCCGGTGATAACACCGCAGTATACTGCTGAGAGGGACAGATGGAACGTTGCAGAAGATGGCTTACTGAGCGGTGTGGATGAGCATTGATAAAGATAGATAAAGATGTAAGTTCACGAAGGGCTCCGCCCTTTACAGCGGTGAGGTGGAGTGAACAGCTTCACCCGCAGAGACTATCAGTTGCGAGACTGGCAGTGAATGGAAGTGGTAACACGGATTTTCGTCTTCCCTGGGATTTATGAATTGTAACAGAAGTTATGAGGAGTGAATTCAGGGAAGATTTTTTGTTTATATAGAAAAGAAATCTGTTGGCAGCCAAAGCCTGCAGGCAGCAGGTTATGTAGATATTCAGATTCTGCGAAGGAAATATATCCGGTAAACATAAAAGGAGAGAAAAAGACATGTGTGAAAAATGTAATAAAGGAAAATATTATATTACAACAGCAATCGCTTATGCATCAGGCAAACCGCACATCGGTAACACATACGAGATCGTGCTGGCAGATGCCATCGCAAGATATAAAAGAAGTCAGGGATACGATGTATTCTTCCAGACAGGAACAGATGAACATGGACAGAAGATTGAGCTGAAAGCAGACGAAGCAGGTGTTACACCAAAGGAATTCGTTGACAATGCAGCAGGCGAGATCAAGAAGATCTGGGATCTGATGAACACTTCTTATGACAAATTCATCCGTACAACAGACGAAGATCATGAGGCACAGGTTAAGAAGATTTTCAAAAAACTGTACGATCAGGGAGACATTTACAAAGGAGCATACGAAGGAATGTACTGTACTCCGTGTGAGTCTTTCTGGACAGAGTCTCAGTTAGTAGACGGCAAATGCCCGGACTGCGGACGTGAGTGTAAACCTGCAAAAGAAGAAGCATATTTCTTCAAGATGAGCAAATACGCAGACAGACTGATCAACTACATCAACGAGCACCCAGAGTTCATTCAGCCTGTATCACGTAAGAATGAGATGATGAACAACTTCCTGCTTCCGGGACTTCAGGATCTGTGTGTGTCCAGAACATCCTTCAAGTGGGGAATCCCGGTAGACTTCGATCCAAAACACGTCGTATACGTATGGCTCGATGCGCTGACCAACTATATCACAGGAATCGGATATGACTGTGACGGTAACAGTACAGAGCTGTTCAACAAGAACTGGCCTGCAGATCTTCACCTGATCGGAAAAGATATCATCCGTTTCCATACGATTTACTGGCCAATCTTCCTGATGGCACTGGATCTTCCACTTCCAAAACAGGTATTCGGACATCCATGGCTTCTGCAGGGCGACGGTAAGATGAGTAAATCCAAAGGAAATGTACTTTATGCAGATGAGCTGGTAGATTTCTTCGGAGTAGATGCAGTACGTTACTTCGTACTTCACGAGATGCCATTTGAAAATGATGGTGTGATCTCCTGGGAGCTGATGGTAGAGCGTATGAACTCTGACCTTGCAAATACACTTGGAAATCTGGTAAACAGAACCATTTCCATGACAAATAAATACTTCGGCGGTGTTGTAACAGATAAGGGTGTTGCCGAGACAGAAGAAGAAAAGGCTGTCGATGCAGATCTTAAGGCTGTCACAGAAGATACTCCGAAGAGAGTCGATGCGAAGATGGATGAACTGCGTGTCGCAGATGCGATCACAGAGATCTTCGTACTGTTCAAACGCTGCAACAAATACATCGATGAGACAATGCCATGGGCACTTGCAAAAGACGAGGCGAAGAAAGATCGTCTGGAGACAGTTCTCTACAACCTGATCGAGAGCATCAAAGCAGGAGCAAAACTTCTGGAATCCTTCATGCCAGAAACATCTGAGAAGATTCTTGCGCAGCTTGGTGACGGAAAAGTAACAGAGAAACCAGAGATTCTTTTCGCAAGACTGGATGTTAATGAAGTAATGAAGAAAGTAGAAGAACTTCATCCACATGTAGAAGAGAAGGAAGAGGCAAAAGAAGAAGCTGACGAAGAAGTGATCGACATCGAAGCAAAACCAGAGATCACATTCGACGACTTTGGAAAAATGCAGTTCCAGGTTGGTGAGATCATTGCCTGCGAAGAAGTGAAAAAATCTAAGAAGCTTCTCTGCTCACAGGTTAAGATCGGAAGCGAAGTAAAACAGATCGTATCCGGAATTAAGAAACATTACTCAGCAGAAGAGATGGTTGGTAAGAAGGTTATGGTTCTTGTGAACTTAAAACCTGCAAAACTCGCCGGAGTATTATCTGAAGGTATGTTACTGTGTGCGGAAGACGCAGAAGGCAATCTGGCACTTATGACACCGGAGAAGAATATGCCGGCCGGTGCAGAGATCTGCTAATGTAAGTATAGATAGATACAAAGAAACTGGTTGATAATAGTTGGCTTTGTATATGAAAGAATGAAAATGAGGACGGAGGATTTTTGGAATCGCCGTCCTTGTTTGATATTCATCTTCATCATCTTCCAATATCCGACATCTATATACAGTATCTGTCACACAAGTTATCCACATGATGTGGATAAGTATGTGGAAAACCTTGGGATAAGGGTGGGATAACCATGAAATTCCTTGGGATAACGTGTGGAAAAGATGGGATAAATATTGGGATACTGGGGACAGGACATTTTTGATTTGGGACGGAGGATTTAAGACATTATTTTTGAAAATCCCCCGTCCCCGGAGGGATATATGATATTTGATACACATGCACATTATGACGATGAGCAGTTTAATGAGGACAGAGTAGAATTGCTGAATTCTATGGAAGAGCAGGGCGTTGGCACAATTGTAAATGTCAGTGCAACATACAATTCATGCAGAAAAGTTATCGCACTTGCGAAGGAGTATCCATTTGTATATGCGGCGGTCGGGATTCATCCGGATGAGGTCGGAAGCCTGAATGAAGAGACCTTTGCACAGATGAAAGAGCTGTTTAAAGAGGATAAAGTGGTTGCGGTAGGCGAGATCGGTCTGGATTATTACTGGGACAATGAACCGAGAGAAGTGCAGAAGAAATGGTTCATACGGCAGCTGGAACTGGCAAGGGAGCTGGATCTTCCGGTTCTGATCCACAGCCGGGAGGCAGCGGCAGATACCATGGAGATTATGAAGGAGTATGCGAAAGGACTAAGCGGCGTGATCCATTGCTATTCTTATTCAAAAGAAATGGCACAGGAATATATCAAGATGGGATTCTACATCGGCGTTGGCGGAGTGGTAACGTTCAAGAATGCGAAGAAGCTGAAGGAAGTAGTGGAAAATATTCCGCTGACGTCAATTGTACTCGAGACGGACTGCCCGTACATGGCACCGGAGCCGAACCGTGGAAAGCGCAATAATTCTGCGTATATCCGTTATGTGGCAGAGAAGATTGCGGAATTAAAGGGCATTACGTATGAAGAAGTAGTCGAACAGACGGAGAAAAATGCCAGAGATATGTACCGTTTGTAGGAAGCAGAATAGGATATAGAGCTTGCGTGTGTCAGCTTCTTACGAATATATGGAGATAAAAAACAGGGGAGATATCGGAAAAAACAACGATATCTCCCCTGTTTATTAATAAGAAAACCACTATGCATAAAATTCTGCATAAAGAAAACATGCCAAAATGAAATGTGACAAAAATAGCCAAAAACCTACAAAAATTCCATAGCAAGCTATAAATTTAATTCTAACCAATCACTTCACTACTATGCTTACTACGCACATTCCGCATCCGCCGTTTCACAAAATGGCGGAATTGCTGTAGCTTCCCGCTGCGGATCAGTATCCCGATAAAAATGATCAAAGCACCCATGGCAAATTGTATTACAAATGCTGTATAAAGTTCTGTTCGCATTCCGGCATCCAGTGTCCGGTAATCACCCAGGAGATCCACCGCGGTGATGAACCAGTATACAGGCAGACACCGGGAGACGGGACGTACTGCAGACAGCATGGACATCGGAAGGAAGACCCCGCATAAGAAACACATCCCAAGAGCCGTTACATTTACAATACTGTTGATGATGGCGGCTGTAGGTGCGACATTTCCTACGAGGAAAGCGATGGCGAGCCCGTCGAACATCATAAGGAAACTACTGAGTAACAATAGCGGCATATGCGGATCGGCGGCCAGTTCACGTCCGTAGAGTCCGAAGATCAGCAGAAGGGAAATGAGCCACAATCCGATACCGGCGGTCATGCATGCAAGCAGTGTCTGGATGTTCTGGCGTGTAAGTGAGATACAGGAGCAGAAGGTCCGGCGCTGAATCTCGGAATCCCGCATCAGAAGGATGACTGTTCCAAGGCAGTAGCAGAGGACTGCAACATAAAGGTACGAAAGGTATTTGAACATGGTGATATAGCCGGGCGTTTTTCCCTGATGTCCGTTGCGGTCGATTACGGTAATGTCGGATTTTAACCGGTCCTGGCGGGCGGCAAGCTTTTGCGCCTTTGAGGTGGTATAACCGGCTTTGGTAAATGTCCGGACAGTCGAAAGATACTGGTTAATCTGGGCTTTGACAAATTCGCCCTGATAAGAACCTGGTTTTTCGACAACTGACAGAGATTCCCCATTCTTTATCACCTTTTTTTCAAAGCCGTCCGGGATGAACAGGATATAATCGAGATTGCCATAGAACATTTCTTCCTGCAATTCTTCCCGTCCGGAAGACTTTATGTCCGCCAGATCATGGTGTTTCCCGATCCAACGGGTAAAATCCCGCGAAGCTTTCGTGTGATCCTGATCGATCACAGCAACATTTAACCGGACACCCTCACTGTCGTACAGATTGCCGTCATCGCCCATGAACTTCTGGATCAGCAGCGTCAGGGTAAGAAACAGTGCAAGATACAGAAAAAGAATCCGGATATTGCGCTTCATCAACAGAAGATAGCCTTTATAAACTGTCATAATGTTCCCTCCTTACTGCAAAAAAGCTTAACAGAATGAATCCGGCCGTCATGCATCCGAGCAGAATCAGATCGGTATGCAGCCTGTCCGGTGCTTCATAGATAACCAGACAGTAAAGCGCATCTGCGATCACTGCCGCAGGATTGATACGGTTCAGGATCGGAATGTGCTGTTCGATAATGTCTTTCATATCACCGACCATCAGTCCAGCAAGAAAGCTTAAGATCAGGCAGGTGCTGACAAGAATGGCAATCTTCACGCCTTCCGACCAGTTCCCGGCACTTCCGGTAAGAATTCCAAGTGACACACCGAACATGGAGCCAATAGCGCATACGAAGAGAATTTCTCCAAATGAACCGCCAAGGTCAAGCCCGAGAATCCGTGTCAGGAATAAAAGCAGGATCAGAAGGTCCAGCGTTTGCATGAAGAATGTCACCAGCATATCGCTGAGGACTAATTTCAGCTTATGTGTAGGCGTAACACTTCTGCGGAGACCGAGCGGAGACAGATTCGCCCTGGATTCCAGTGCGGCGTTCAGCCCGAGAAAACATCCATAGAGACAGGTCATCGCAATAAGGGCAAAGAAATACTGCATATTGCCGTCCATACTGTGTCCGCCGAGAGTAACCGTATGCGTATATGAATGTGAACTGTCGTCCGTCGGAGAAGAATTGTCAGCCGCCAGCGAACTACTGTCAACCGCCGAACCGCCAGCTGCCAGCGAACTGCCACCTCCCTTGGCCGCAGCCATCTTCTCTGCCTGCTCTTTTTTAATCGTTGAAACCGTATCCGCATTCCGGTTATAAGCATTCAGAAGACTTTTCAATACATTTTCCTCAATATCATTCCCGGCAATCTTCAGAGAACAAGGATCCCCATCTGTAAATATCCCGGTGACTTTTCCTGTCCGGAGGGCATGATCCGCTTTCTTCCTGGACATATCCGTAACCTGCAGCGTATCCCCATCAAGACCATGAATAAAATCCGAAAATCCGCTATCCGCCTGTCCATCCGAACCAGCCTGCAAATCTTCATCCGCCTGTCCATCCGAACCCACCTCACAACTCACAAACGCAACCTTCACCGGCTCCAGCACCGAAGTATCCTTTCCACCCTGCATGATCGTAAAATAGAACAACGTACTGAGCAACAGCGGAAAGCAGAGTCCCCAGAACATACTGGAACGATCCCGGAGACAGAGCCGCAAGCGGTATTTCATTAAGTGTAGCATGCTTACACCTCCCTAATCCCGAAGTTCTGTGCCGGTAATGGCAAGAAATACGTCATTTAAAGTCGGAGGCTCCGTAAACGGATGCCCGTTCTGTGCGGCTTCTTCCATTACCGTCTGCTTCAGCTCATCCTTCGTGCCACAGGCAAGACATTTGCCATGATCCATGATCGCGATCCGCGTACAGATCTGCTCGACCTCTTCCATATAATGAGAAGTATAAAGGATCGTGGAGCCCTGCCGGTTCAATTTCTGGATCCCCTCCAGTATCTTGTTGCGGCTTTGCGGATCGACGGCAACGGTCGGCTCATCCAGGATGATCAGCCGCGGCCGGTGCGCAATTCCACAGGCAATATTAAGCCGCCGCAACAGTCCGCCGGAAAGCTTGTCGGGACGGAAATGTTCGAACCCCTGAAGCCCGGTAAATGCGATCGCATCCTGTACGAGCTTTTTGCGCTCCTTTTTGGACGGTACATAGAGTCCGCAGAAATAGTCGATATTCTCGTACACATTCATCTGTGCAAATACGGCAACATTTTGCGGGACAATGCCGATCTGCCGCTTGATGTGGTAGCTGTCGGGACGCATCTTCTCCCCCATGACTTCCAGCGTACCGCTGCCATAGCGCAGAAGTTCCAATATGCAGTTCATGGTTGTTGTCTTACCGGAACCATTTGGACCGAGAAGCCCAAAGATCTCCCCTTCCTCTACGGAGAGACTGAGATGGTCAAGCGCGAGAAAATCATCATAATACTTGACCAGATCCTGAATATGAATTATCATGATAAACGAATTCCTTTCTGTAAACAAATATTTTGGAAAGGATACAGAAAGTGCTATCAATACAGCCAGTATAGACAGCCGGGCGGAAAAAGTAAATACAAGAATCGTCTGATGAAAAAAATACTCTATAACCGGCAAAAGAACCACCCGCCCGTTCCGCATATGAAAATGCAGGATCTGTGCGGAATTTCTTATGAGAAATGAAGAAAAATGTGGCAGTTGTTCCGCATGCGGAACGAAAATAGCAGGTTGTAAATAAAAAGGATTCTTTTATAATGAGAATCGGAAGGATACAGAACATTCGAAAATTGAAAGAAGAAAGCTCAAAAGAAGAGGTTTCTTTTATTAAGATACATAGGTTAGTCTGTGCTAACAATAAAAAGGAGGATACGGCGTGGAATGGAATATTATGCGGCTGCGCTTTTTATTATATTTAAGCCGTACAGATGAGCAGAGCAGAAGTATTACTGCAATGGCAAAAATATTCGGAATATCCAAATCTACCGTCAGCAGGAACATGGAAGTATTTGCCGATCAGGGAATCATCCAGACAGGTACAGTAGAACTTACGGGAAATGGAAAAAGGCTTACAGAGGAATATGAAAGATCGGTACAGGGCATGAGCCGCTATCTTGCGGGAATGACAGGAAAAAGCCCGGAAGATATGACGATAGAAGCCATGCACATGGTACTGGATCTTGCACCGGAGACCCGGCAGAGCATCCTTGGAAAACAGAAGATACAGGATTTCCTCATGGATCTGGATTCACGCTCCCATCCAAAGATAGAAGAGATACTGGAAAAATTAGAAGACGGAACCTATCATCTTCCATTTACGATATATAAGGAAAATATGGAAGACATCAAAAGAGGATACGTCTCCATGTCGGATTTCGCATTTGAACATCCGGTCACACTCACGGTGGAAAATGGAAATGCAATGATCTGCCTGAAAGCAAAGGTGCTGGAACGCCGGTCATTCATGGAAGACCTGATCATACGCGGCAAGTTGCTCCGGATGAAATATCTGGAAGGAAAAGAATACCTGGAGACAAGACACGAAGGAGACAGCTTCTACTTCCCGATGTCGGCACTGGAATTCACCTTCCACAAAGAAGAAGGTGTACTTCAGGGCAGCACGAAACTGATGATGGAAAGCCCGATGAAAAAGCAGAAACACACCAGAGCAGCAGTGTTCACGATGTTTTTCAGATAAGAATAACAGAGAAATATAAGAAAGTGTAACGGCAGAGTCTGTAGGGAAAATGGCAGGCTTTGCCGTAGTTATTTTTCAATTATTTTGAGCGGGTTTTTCAATAAATATATTGAGAAATAAAAGGTTGTATTTCACCATGAGATATGCTACTATGATTTCACATCGACAGACGCTCTTGTCTGTAAAGATTTCAAAATGTATGTATTTGGCACAGAACCAGAAATCAGTCATACATTTCAAGCAACAGTCAATGAACTGTTATCGAGAGGATTCTCTCAGGAAACTCAGAAAATCAGACAAAAGAATATGGAAGTAATTTTGTACAAAGATAGTTGAATAAAAGATATATTTTGCTTATACTAAAAGTAAAGAGACTTTTTTCTTTTCATATCCGTTCATCTTGTCTTGGACAAAATGCGGAAAGGAGAATGGATGGAAAAAGAAAACAGAGAAGTGAAAAGCAGTGTGTTAGTAGATCTGATGTATGAAGATGAGACGGCAGAAGAAAATGAACGTTCTTTTTACAATGCATTACACGAGGAAGGTCTGCCGGAGAATACAGAGATAGAAAAAATCCGGGTAGACAACGTCCTGTATATGAATTTCAAAAACGATTTTTCATTTAATGCGGGAGGAAAAGTACTGGTGCTGGGAGAACACCAGTCTACGCTGAATGAAAATATGCCGTTAAGAGAATTGATGTATGTAGGGCGGGTGATGGAAAAACTGATTCCGGTCAGAGACCGATATAAAAAGAAAAAGGTAAAGCTTCCGACACCGGAATTCTATACGTTGTATAACGGACAGGATCATATGGGAAAAGAAACAATCTTGAAATTATCGGATGCATATGAGGTGCAGACAGACGACCCGGCGATGGAATTAAAAGTTCATGTGATCAATATTAATCCAAGAGCCGGAAATGAAATTCTGGAAAAATGCCCGGTGTTGAAAGAATATGGAATATTCATAGACACGATCCGGAAATATCAAAAGGCGGGAGCGGAAGCCCCATATGAAAAAGCAATCAGAGAATGCATTGAAAAAGGAGTACTGGCGGACTATCTGAAAAGGAAGGGAAGCGAGGTAATGAATATGCTGACAGCAGAGTATGATTATGAGACAGATCTGGAAGTGCAGAGAGAAGAGGCATATGAAGAAGGCGAGAAATCCGGCCGTAAACAAGGCGAGGAATTTGGTCGTAAAATTGGACAGGAACAGGGCGAGAGAAACAAACTAATTCAGATGGTCATCAAAAAATACGAGAAAAATTACAGCGCAGAAGAAACTGCCGATATGCTGGAAGAAGAAGTAGAAGAAATAGAGAAAATATATGAAATCCTTAGAAAGCAAAAGGGCAATTACACTGCCGGGGAAATCTGTGAACAGATGAAATAGAGCGGGAAACTACATATCATTCATATATGATAAAAGTTCTCAGCAAGCTGTTCCGCATGTGAAACAGCCGGAAAAGCCCGAAAAATGGGGAAAAAAGAAAGAAACAGCCTCCAAAAATTGTTCCGTGTTCGGAACGAAAAACAGTAGTTGCAATAGACTAACTGCGATAATAAAATAGGATATGTAAAAAATAAATGAAAGGGCATAGCGAAGAAAAATCCGTGAATGCCTTTTATAAAAAATCAAGAGTTAGTGAACACTAACAAAAGTATAAAAGGAGGCCTTAAGTTATGAAAAAGGTAAAAGCAATGGCAGCCATTATGGCAGCAACAGCAGTAATTTCAACAGGAGCAGGAGCGGTACCGACATTTGCGGCAGATGCAGCACCAAGTGCACAGACAGTACAGACAATGAAGGAATTTGTACAATCGGCAGATGTGCAGTCAGAGGTAAGGGCAACCGCAGCGGAAGCGGATACAACATATTCAGAATTTGATTTTGGAAGTCTTACTACTGTGGGACAGACAGGAAATCTGACGGGAGAAGCTTATAAAGTTGATCTTTCTAAGACATCAATGGCCAATAACTCGTTAGACAGTGGATCTACGGTTAAGTTGACAGATAATGGTTACGAATTCACAATCAAAACTAAAAGTCAGACTTATTTAGGAAAAACAGCAAAACCAAAATCAGCAACAGTAACATATTATAAAGTAAATGATGAGGGTGATTATATAGAACAGACAATGGATTGTGTAGTAGCGGATGATGGAAGCCAGATTACTTTTACATTACCAGATGGAGCTGCAGGATTAGAACCAACAACTACATCTATTCCAGATAGCTACAAAAATATGCTTAAGGTAAATATGACAACTACATTAAAGGATTCATGGGTGAGTGGTATATTCCCAGAAGCAATGACAGCACCAACATTCTTCTATTTATTTAATGTAGCGTCTGTACAGTAAAGGATAAATAGCAAAACAAAGCGTATGAATTTGTAGAAATATGGATTCATGCGCTTGTTGTGTATGAGGAGAAAAGAAATGAAGGTAAAAAAATTAAAGCAGATATTCTGCGGAGTGATGGCAACTGCGATGGCAGTGACGTTACTTCCGGGAATGAATTACAAAGTAGAGGCGGCGAGATTGCCAGAAACATCATTGTCAGAAATTGAAGAAGGATCTTATACCGTGCCGGTGAGATTGTTCGAGTTAAATGCAGAAGGAACGGATTCCAAACTTTCTATGGGGGATTCCTATGTAGCACACACTGCAGACGTTGAAGTGACGGCTGGAACAAATGGAACAGATGGAAAAATACAAGTATCATTGGATGTAGATTTAGAGGCCGGAATGACATACTTTAGTTATTTTAATACAAAAGATGATTATGATGCTTATATAGATGCTTTAAGAAGGTCGAACACGGGAGGAGAAGCACTTACAGAAAAAGAACAGATGCTTCAGAAAGATCCTGACACAGCACCGAATGATGTGAGTTATGAAACAGAAGAAAAAACATATACAGAAGAATCAACAGGAAAACAAATGACGGTTCAGGGAATCAAAAAACTCACATTTACAATTCCTGAATGCAAACCAATTTATTATGCAGGGTTTAATGCGGTAGGAATGAATGAGGGAACAATTACTCAGTATGCAAAGTTTGGATTTGACTGGAATGAATTACAAAAGAAAGATTCAACAGATCCAGATAATCCGAATCCGGATAATCCAGATCCAGATAACCCGAACCCAGATAACCCTTCAATAAAAGATAATATTATTGTAAAAAGATATCAGGAATTAAAAGAAAAATTTGAGGCACTGAATTCAGATGATTATGTAACATATGATGATGCAAGTTTAAAAGGAACAGGAGTTGCATGGGCAACGATTGAAAATCTTTTTAAGAAATATGATGCATCCATTGCCGATGGAACGGTCAATCTGGAAGAATTAAAACCAGAATTACAGGCTGCTTATGAAGCATATTACGACCCGACAAAAATGTTGAAAAAAAGCAATGTATTAGAACCGGGATATACATATGAAGTCCCTGTAAGATGGGTAAGTGGTGTAGAAAAGACAATATCTTTTGACAGTGGAGATGAAAATGATTTACAGAGTTTTACTGTTTTAAGTCCAGATGAGGAAACAGAAGCTCCACTTGTGAAAACGGCAAATGAGTATATCGAGCCAGTAGCGTTGATTACAGTAAAAAATCATAATAATACAATTCAGATGACTTATAAAGATGAACTTAAAAATGCTGATCCGACAATTCGTTTTGCAACTATTAAAGCGACAGCAGTATCCTCTAAAATAGTGGGAGCATATACACCGAAAGGAACAGGAAAGACAAAGCCGGTAAAAACTTATACGGTAACGAAATTCCCATATTTATTTGAGGGATATACACAGGGAAGCCTCAGAATATCATCAAAAACACAACTGGAAAACCATTTTGTTGTATTTGATTATGCCAATGCAAAAGTTGTAGATGGAAGTAAGCAGGATGTTGATAAGAGCGAATTACAGAGTCTTTATAACATGTATTATAAAGGATATGCAGAATATACAAGAGATTCTCTTAGAGACGATACGATTTAAAAGCAGTCAGCTATAAAGATACAGACCATGACTACATCGGATGGGAACTGACAGATGCGGATCAGAGCATCTGGTCATTTGATAAATACGGAATTTTACGTTATGTAACGGATGTGAATGGATTTAAGACAGTGTTAGATTATGACGATGATTATAATCTGAGTAAGATTACCACACCATCCGGAAAAACATTCGGGGTAAAACAGGATAAATTCGGGCATATCAAGGAACTGTCTCTTCCAGATGGTGGAAAAGTTTCTTACAAATATGATGAACAGGGAAACCTGATATCTGTAACAGACCCGAACGGAACAACAAAAGAGTACAAATATGATGATGACAGCCGTATGACAAGCTGGAAAGATGAGAATGGCAATACGGTTGTAAAGAATACTTACGATAAAGAAGGAAGAGTTGTAGAGCAGACTGATGCAGAAAAAGGAACGGCAACTTTTAAGTACGGAAAGAGTTCTACTATAACAACAGATAACGAAGGAAATAAGACCGTTTATCATTATGATGATCAGTACCGCACGACATCCATTGAATATCCGGATGGAACAATCTGTGAAAAGACTTATAATGCAGAAAATCAGCTTGCTTCCGAAACGACAGCAGCCGGAACAAAAACTTACACTTATGATGCATTTGGCAATGTAGCAACAGAGACAAGAGAGGATGGAAAGACAGCCTCCTATACTTATAATGAGCAGAATAAGCTGACCAGTGCAACCGGATATAACGGAGCAACGGTTACTTACAGTTATGACGGTAATGGAAATATGGTCACATCTACAAAACCGGATGGAACAGCCATTACCTATACTTACGATGACAAACATCGTATGGTATCCCAGACAGACGGCAGAGGTGTCACAACAACGTATTCGTATGACGGACCGAACATGACCGGATATGTGGATGGAAATGGAGCAGCATGGGGATTCACGTATGACGCGATGAATCGTGCAGTTACCATGACAGATCCACTTGGAAATGTAACCTCGAACAGTTACGATGCGAATGGCAATCTGACTTCCAAGACAGCAGCCGATGGCGGTGTGACCGCTTATACACTGGATGGTGTAGGAAATATTACGGCAAGTACTGACGCACTGGGGAATACTACCACTTATACCTACGATAAGATGTACAACATGACCAGTGGTACAGATCCGAAAGGAAATCAGATCAGCTACGCTTATGATAAGAATTATCAGCAGGTCAAAGCAACCGATGCAAAAGGAAATACAATTACTTATAAGTATGACAGCATGGGACGTGTCATAGAAGAGAGTAATAAAGATTTTGGAACAAAGCTCTATGAATATGACAAAGCAGGGAATCTGAAAAAATATACCGACGGAAATGGAAATGCAACCGTATCCAAGTTTGATTCTCTTGGACAGGTGCTTCAGTCCAAAGATGCAGTTGGTAATATAATCAAATATGAATATGACGCATTAGGAAACGAAACCAAGATTACCTATGGAGATGGAAGCAGCCATTCCAAGGAATATGATAACTGCGGAAGACTCGCTAAAGAGACAGATGAATTAGGTGCAGTTACCACTTACGCTTATGATGCGGCAGACAATCTGGTATCAAAATCAGATGACAGTGGAAGAACCTGGACTTATACCTACGATAATACAGGAAACCGCTTAAGTGAAACCAACCCAGAAGGTGGAACTACCACATATACTTATGATAAAGCAGGAAATCTGGTATCTTCTACCGATGAAGAGGGAAGAACAGATACTTATGCTTACGACAAGGCAGGAAATCTGACTACATCCAAAGATGCCCTTGGATATAGCGTATCCATGAAGTATGACTTAAATGGAAATCTGGTATCCTCTACCGATGAAAATGGAAATACCAGTACCATGACTTACGATGGTAATGGAAACATGACATCGGTAACCGATGCAAAGGGCAACATTACAGCAATGAAATATGATTCCACCGACAATCTGGAACAGACGGTGGACGCCCTGAAAGGAAAGACCACTTACGAATACGATTCACAGGGCAACAGCACAAAGATGACAGATGCCCTCGGCAATGCGTACAGCTATGTGTATGATAAAGAGGGAAATAACACATCCATAATACTGCCGACAGGAGACAAGGTGCTGATGGAGTACGATGCCATCGGACAGCTTGTAAAATGTACGGATGCACAGGGACTCGTAATTACCTATCAGTATGACGGAGCAGGCAACCTGATTCATTCCTCCGACAATGGTGGAAACAGCATGGATTATACTTATGATGGTGCCGGAAATGTACTGACACAGACCGATGAACTTGGCAGGACAGCAACATACAAGTACGATCAGTACGGCAGACTCCTGAAACTTACTGAAGCAGACGGAAGTACGACCTCTTACGAATATGATGTTATGGACCGCATTACAGCAGTAACGGATGCGGAAGGTCATAAAACAACCTTTACCTACGATAAAGTCGGCAACCAGTTATC
>CAVBHX010000060.1:0-20518 GCA_963595255.1 bacterium | reverse complement strand
ACTCTTACTTTTCTTCCGGCCGGGTATCAGCCGCTTAATAGATTAAATAGAAAATCGCCCCTGTGGTTTCCACGAAAAAGATGGTATAATTGACATACGAATATACGCACACGGAGGAAGTATGCATGAGTGAATTTGTGACTTTGAAAGATGTTAAGAAGATATATCAGATGGGCGAAGTTGAGATCATGGCGGCCGCAGGGATTGATTTTGAGATTAAAAAGGGAGAATTTGCAGTTGTTGTTGGTCCGAGTGGAGCCGGGAAAACCACAGTTCTCAATATTCTTGGCGGCATGGATACGGCATCTGAGGGGCAGGTGCTGGTAGATGGGCAGGATATTGCTACGTATTCAACGAAGCAGCTGACTGCATATAGAAGAGACGATATCGGATTCGTGTTCCAGTTTTATAATCTGATACCGAATCTGACGGCACTGGAGAATGTGGAGCTTGCACTCCAGATATGTAAGAATCCGATGGATGCAAAAGAGGTATTGGAAGAAGTAGGACTGGGAGACCGTCTGGATAATTTTCCTGCTCAGTTATCAGGAGGAGAACAGCAGAGAGTGTCGATCGCAAGGGCACTTGCGAAGAATCCGAAATTATTACTCTGTGATGAACCAACGGGAGCGCTTGATTACAACACAGGAAAATCCATTTTGAAATTACTTCAGGATACATGCCGGAACAATGGGATGACGGTTATCCTGATCACACATAACTCGGCAATAGCACCGATGGCAGACCGGGTGATCAAGATCAAGAACGGACGGGTTGATAAGATCATCGAAAATCCGCAGCCGGTTCCGGTTGAGACCATAGAATGGTAAGACAAAGAGGTGAGGATAACAGATGGCAAGAAAGATAACACGAAAGAATTTTTACATGGAGATCCGACGGAATTTTGGCCGTTTTATTTCAATTCTTTTTATTGTTGCTCTGGGTGTTGCGTTCTTTTCTGGAATCCGGGCATCGGAACCATCTATGAGAATTACGGGAGATGCGTATTTTGATGAATCGGATCTGATGGACATTAAGGCTGTCAGTACGCTTGGAATTACGAAAGAGGATGTAAGTGCGGTCGGAAACGTAAAGGGAGTGGGAAAGGCTGAAGGTGCCTACAGTGCAGATTTCCTGAATATAAAGAATAAGAAGCAATATGTACTTCATGTGATGTCAGCAATGGAGGATATGAATAAGATCACGGTGAGTGAAGGACGTATGCCAAAAAAAACAGGGGAATGTCTGGTTGATGACCAGATGAATTATAAAATCGGCGAGACGATAAAATTAAAGTCCGGAACAGATGACAAGGTGACAGATACATTGAAGACGGACGAATTAAAAGTAGTCGGAAAAGGAAATTCTCCATGCTACATTTCACTGAGCCGAGGAAGCACAACCATTGGAACCGGTACGATAAGCGGATTCGTAGTGGTTCCGGAGAAAACCTTTGATCTGGATGTGTATACGGAAATGTACGTACAGGTGGCAGGTGCAAAAGATCTGACTGCTTATACGAAGGCATATAAAGAGAAAGTAAAGACCGTCCAAAAGAGAATCGAAGCAATCACAGAAGAAAGAGGAAAGATCCGGAAGGCGGAACTTGAAGATAAGGCAAATGAAAAATTTGCGAAAGCGCAGAAAAAGCTGGATGATGGCAAAGCGGAATCGAAGCAGAAGCTTGAGGATGCCAAAAAGCAGATTACGGATGGAGAGACGCAGCTTTCGCAGGCAAAAGAAAAGATTGCGAGTGGAAAGTCGCAGATTGCAGCAGCAAAGCAGACGATAGATACAAAGCAAAAAGAATTGGATCAGGCGAAAAAGACGTATCAAAATGGATTGAAAGAGCTTTCCCAAGGGAAGAAACAGTACGAACAAGGGAAAGCCGCGTATGATTCCCAGTATGCAGAAGCACAGGCAAAGATTCAGGCAGGAGAGGAAGGACTGGTTACATACAGAGCCGAACTGGATAAAGGCTGGGCGGGATATCAGACTCTTCTGAATACGATTGAAGCGCTAAAAGCACAGGCAGCAGGCGGTTCGGGACAGAATCCGGATCAGGGAAATCCCGACCAGGATCAGGAATTATTACAGAAGATCCAGGCAATGGAGCTGCAGGCGCAGGAGACCAAGAAGACACTGGATGCAAAAGAACAGGATTATCAGACACAAAAAGCCAGAGCTGATGCAGCAAAGCAAAAGCTCGCAAATGGGAAAACTGAGCTTGACCAGGCAAAAGCGAAGCTGGACGCCAGTGAAGCAAAGCTTACCAGTGCAGCCGCAAGTATAGAATCCGGACAGAGACAATTAGATGCCGGCAAAGCAGAGTTGAAAGCACAGGAACAGACATTGCAAAATGGCGAGACAGAAATTGCTCAAAATGAAGCCAAACTTGCCGATGCGAGAAAAAAATATGAGGACGGAAAAGAGACGTCTGAGGAAGAAATCGCAAAAGGTGAGAAAAAGCTTGCTGATGCAAAAGAACAGATTAAGAAGATAAAGAATCCAAAATGGTATGTATACAATAGAAGTACACTGGTAGAATACGATGGATTTGGGGAAAATGCAAACCGTATGCGTGCAATCGGAAAAGTATTTCCTGTGATGTTCTTCTTAGTTGCTGCTCTGATCAGTCTGACCGGTATGACTCGTATGGTGGAAGAGCAGAGAATTGAGATCGGTACAATGAAAGCACTGGGATACGGTAATTTTTCCATTGCTTCCAAATATCTGGGATACGCACTTCTTGCAACAGCGGGAGGAAGTATTCTGGGAGTGCTGACAGGAGAAAAGATCTTGCCGTATATTATCATTTATGCATATGAGATCATGTATCCGCATATTCCGAAGATTTATGTACCATATCATATGAGTTATGCGGTGATGGCATCGGCCGCTTCGATCGTATGTACCATGGGAGCGACACTTGCATCCTGCTATAAAGAACTGGCTGCAGAACCGGCTGTGCTGATGCGTCCGCCGGCACCAAAAAAGGGAAGAAGAGTGTTCCTGGAAAGAATCGGATTTATCTGGAAACGAATGAATTTCACATGGAAATCAACAATCCGAAATTTGATGCGTTATAAAAAACGTTTCTTTATGACGATATTCGGAATTGGCGGCTGTATGGCACTGATGCTGGTTGGATATGGGGTAAAGGATTCGGTATATGAGATCGCAGATATTCAGTATGATGAGATCCAACTGTATGACGGGCACATTTTCTATAAGGATGATGTAACAAAGACAGAGAAAGAAGAGCTGAAGGATTATCTGAAAGAAGATACGGATATTCAGACTTATATGGATGCGAGGATGCAGAGCGTGACTGCATTAAAAGGAAATAAAAAACGCAGCGTTTATCAGTGCGTACTTGGCAATCCGGATATTGCCGGAAAATATGTAGATTTCCATGACAGGAAGACGAAAGAATCATACAAACTTACAGATAATGGCGCAATCGTCAGTGAGAAGACGGCAAAACTTCTGAATGTAAAAGAAGGAGATACGATAAATCTTAAGGACGGTATGGCAAAAGGTGTTACAGTAAAAATTGCGCATATCTGTGAGAACTATATGGGACATTACATATATTTTACGCCGCAGTATTATAAGAAAGTATATGGAAAGACAGCAGAATATAACTGTATCATGTTCCGGGCAAAGGATGGATATTCAGAAGAGCAGGTGAAAAAAGCCGGAGAAAAGATCCTTGCGAAAGATCAGGTACTGACAATCTCTTATCTGCATGATATTAAGGATCAGCTGGATGATATGCTTGCCAGCCTGAATCTGGTGATCATAGTCCTGATCGTTTCGGCGGGAATGCTTGCATTCGTAGTACTTTATAATCTGAACAGTATTAACATTACAGAGCGTCAGAGAGAGCTTGCAACTTTGAAAGTGCTTGGCTTCTATGATGTGGAAGTAGCGGAATATGTATTCCGGGAAAATATCCTGCTGACGCTTATTGGAGCTTTCGTAGGTGTGATATTCGGTAAAGTCCTGCACCTGTTTGTAATTCAGACGGTGGAAGTGGATGCGGCGATGTTTGGACGAAGCATTTATCTTCCGAGTTATATCTACAGCTTCTTATTTACCATAGGATTTTCATTATTCGTAAACTGGGTAATGTATTTCAAGTTGAAGAAAATTGACATGGTAGAATCATTGAAAAGCATAGAGTAGCCGGAAAAATGGTACGGCACATATAATATTAATATAAGGATATTCGGCGAAAATATCATAAAAATATCAAAGTTTATAAATGGTTTATAAATTTCATAGAATTGTTAGCACTCTTTTTGAAAGAGTGCTAATTTTCTATTGACTTTTAAAATATGCAGTATTATCATATCTGTTAGATGAAAAATGTAACAAAAAGATGTGGGCCAGTCGGCAATACGGCATCTTTTGTCACTAATATGATAGAAATATAAAAGTAGAAATAGGAGTGATTTACAATGGCAGCAAAGAAAGGTAGTTTGTCAATCAGCAGTGAAAACATTTTCCCAATTATTAAAAAATGGGTATATTCCGATCACGATATTTTCGCACGTGAGTTGGTTTCCAATGGATGTGATGCGATCACAAAACTGAAGAAGCTGGATATGATGGGTGAATACCAGTTACCGGATGATTACAAACCGGCGATCAAAGTTGAGGTTAATCCAGAAGAAAAAACTCTGAAATTTACAGATAACGGTCTTGGAATGACAGCCGATGAGGTAGAAGAATATATTACACAGATCGCATTTTCAGGAGCTACACAGTTCCTTGAAAAATATAAAGATAAGACAACAGAAGATGATATGATCGGACATTTCGGTCTTGGATTCTATTCTGCATTTATGGTAGCCGATGAGGTGCATATCGATACACTCTCTTACAAAGAAGGCGCGAAACCGGTACACTGGGTAAGCAACGGCGGAACTGAGTATGAGATGGAAGAAGGCGACAAACAGGAAGTCGGATCTACAATGACCCTGTATCTGAATGAGGACAGCCTGGAGTTCGCTAATGAATACAGAATGAGAGAGGTTCTGGAGAAATACTGTTCATTTATGCCGGTAGAAATCTTCCTTTCCAAGGCAAATGCAGAGCCTGAATATGAGACGATCGACGAAGCAGATCTGAAAGATGATGATGAAGTGATCGAGCATATTCACGAAGATGCCAAGATGGAAGAAAAAGAGAATGAAAACGGCGAGAAAGAAATGGTAGAGACAGAACCTGCCAAAGAAAAAGTAAAGATCAAAAAACGTCCGGTTTCATTAAGTGATATCCACCCACTGTGGACAAAACATCCAAATGAATGCAGTGATGAAGATTATCTGAACTTCTACCGCAAAGTATTCATGGATTACAAAGAGCCACTGTTCTGGATCCACCTGAATATGGATTATCCATTTAACTTAAAAGGAATCCTGTACTTCCCAAGAATCAATACAGAGTATGATTCTATTGAAGGAACAATTAAATTATATAACAATCAGGTATTTATCGCGGACAATATCAAAGAAGTCATTCCAGAATATCTGATGGTATTAAAGGGAGTCATCGATTGTCCGGATCTGCCGCTTAACGTATCACGTAGTGCATTGCAGAATGATGGATTTGTGAATAAGATCTCTGAATACATTTCCAAGAAGGTTGCAGACAAGCTTTCTGGAATGTGCAAGACAAAGAGAGAAGATTATGAGAAATATTGGGACAACATCAGTCCGTTCATCAAGTTCGGATGCCTGAAAGATGAGAAGTTCTGTGACAAGATGAAAGATGCGGTTCTGTTCAAGAATCTGGATCACAAGTATCTGACACTGAAAGACTGCATCGAGGCGAATGGCGGAAAGGTAGAAGATCCGAATGCCAAGACAGAGGACAACAAAGCAGACGATCAGAACACAGAGAAGAAAGAAGAAGATAAGACGATCATCTACTATGTAACCGATGAGATCCAGCAGAGCCAGTACATCAATATGTTTAAGAAACAGGGCATGGATGCAGTAATCCTCGGCCACAACATTGATTCATCGTTTATTACACAGTTAGAGCAGCGCAATCAGAACATCAAGTTCCAGAGAATTGATGCAGATGTAACAGCAGGTGCAAAAGAAGAAGTTGCCGAAGAGGAAAAAGAAGCATTCCAGAAGACATCTGACAGCCTGGTAGAAATCTTCCGTAAAGAGCTTGGCGACGAGAAACTGGATGTTAAGATCGAAAAATTAAAAGATGAAAATATAGCTTCTATGATGACGTTATCTGAAGAGAATCGCCGTATGCAGGAAATGATGAAGATGTACGGCATGAGCGGAATGGATATGGGTACAACAAGCACACTGATCCTGAATGCAAATCATCCGCTGGTTCAGTATGTAGTTGATCATAAGGACAGCGAAAATACAAGTATTATCTGCAAACAGTTGTATGATCTGGCAATGCTGGCACATAAGCCATTGAATCCTGAAGAGATGACAGCGTTTGTAAAGAGAAGTAATGAGATTATGATGCTGCTTACGAAGTAAGTCTGGCAGAGAGTTGAAGTAAAGAAGACCATGCAGCTGTGGAAAGAGAAATCCATAGCTGCATGGTCTTTGCTTGTATTCTAGTATTCGCCTTCGATATTTTGGGATTTTAAGATGGATTTTACTTCGGTATCCCATTCTCTTTCGATGGACTTATCCATAGAAAAGGTTTTGAGGGAAGTGCCGGTGATGCATTGGAGGGTGCTTCCATCGTAGTGGAAATTGAGGTAGAGTCCCTGAATGTCTTCCGGGCGGTAAGCGGTCAGGCCGTGGGCTGTCAGGAAGGCAGGAATCTGATCGTCCGGGAGAGCAAGGACAATCTTGAAGTTCAGAGGAGTGCGTTTGCCACGGATGATCTGGAAGCAGAAGTCACGGATCTTTTCCCAGCGGGAGTAAGTCTCTTCCGGTTTTTCGTCGAAGAAGTCTTCCTGGAGATAACCGCTTATGGTGAATTTGTTAAATGTAGTGAATTCTCCTTCGATAAAGAGAAATGTATCAAAAGTATCCTTTAAAAGAAGATGGGACATACAATTTTTGGCTGATAACTGGTATACGTTCATAAGGAATAACCTCCGGATAAAAATAAATGTAATCTGTATTATAGCACAAAAATTGATATAAATTGACATGGGAATGAAAAAACAGTAAAATAAGTTGAATATACGTTTATCAACAAAAAGAAATGTAGAAGAGAGGAATTTTTTTGGAAATAGATAATAAAAATTCTGAGGAGAAGGAAGCTAAACAGCCGGCAGAGATTCCGGAAAAAGAAAAGGATCATGTGCTTAGGGCTGCAGTGATTCTGGCAACAGTGATCATTGTGCTTGGAGGAATCGTTGTAGCAGTAAGGCTTAATAATCCAAAGCAGGATACAACGAAAGGCAGGAAGATTCTAAGTGAGATGGATCGTACGGATGTCGGAAAAGTAAATAAAAAAATCCAGAAACTTGAAGAGGAAGAACGTGTGGAGGAAGAAGCAGCAGATAACAGATCCGTAAGCGAAAAGTTTGCGGATTGTCTGATCCTTGGAGATTCGATCACACAGGGCTTATATGAGTACGGAGTGCTGGATGAGGCGAATGTACAGGCAGACCGCGGAACGGAAGTTTCGGAAGTCAGCAGTAAAAAGATTGAGGAACATATAAAAAAAGCCAAAGAGATGAAGCCGGAAGTGCTGTTTCTTGCCTATGGAATGAATGATATCGAAGCACAGAATGGAAATGCGTCCGGATTTGTGAAAGCATATAAAAATGTTATAGAGGATCTGAAAGAGTCCCTGCCGGATACGAAGATTTATGTCAATTGTATTCTTCCGGCGGCTCAGTCGGCGATTGAAACAAGACCTTTATTTGCCAATGTTCCAAAGTTCAATCAAAAACTGAAAAAATTATGTAAAAAAGAAAAAGTGACATTCATCGATAATACAGATCTGGTAAAACAGGAGTATTATGCCGATGATGGAATCCATATGTCACCATCTTATTATACGAAATGGGCAGATCATATGGCGGAGGCAGCAGGATTATAATGAGAAAAGGAAGACTGGATATTATTAATATATGTAAGTATCTGATGGTGATCGCACTGATTGCCTATGTGGTATTGCTGGTTTCCGGAGAGGGAGATAATACCGTATCCGTAGATACGATACAAAAGAATATTGAAAAATCTGTTTCTCTGAAAGACATGAAAAAGGGAAGTTCTCAGGACCTTAAGAAGTATTATGGTCTGAATGCCAACGATTATGCCGGAACAATGTTGTATATACCGGATGATGTCATGAGTGTAAATGAGATACTGGTGGTAAAAGTAAAAGATAAGAGCCAGGTAGAAGATGTGGAGAAGGCTGTAGAGGAGCGTTTGTCTACACAGAAGAAGAGTTTTGAAGGCTATGGTGTAAAACAGACCAGGCTTCTTCATTCTGCAATCGATGAAACCAGGGGGTATTACATATTATTAGCTGTTTCAAAAGATGCGGACCGTGTAGAAGCCGCATTTAAGAATAGTATTCGTTAGAAGGCAGAGGAATTAGAAAGATGTTATTTAGCAGTATTGTTTTTTTATTTACATTTTTACCGGCTGTGTTGGTGTTGTATTACCTGCTGCCGGAGAGATTCCACAATCCGGTTTTGCTGCTTGCAAGTCTGATTTTTTATGCATGGGGGGAACCGGTCTATATTTTCCTGATGCTGTTGTCCATTTTGTTCAATTATTTCAGTGGACTTGATATAGCAAGAAATCTGACGGACAGAAGGCTGGCAAAAAGAAGCCTTATTTTCAATATTGTGGTGAACATTGCAATCCTGGGATTTTTCAAATATGAAGGCTTTGTGCTGGATTCACTGAATGCGGTGCTGCCGGTGCATATTACATATCATCCGCTGGCACTGCCGATCGGTATCTCATTTTATACATTCCAGATATTGTCTTATATTATAGATGTTTATCGGGGAAATGTTAAAGTTCAGAAGAATATCCTGAACTTTGCATTATATGTAACCATGTTTCCGCAGCTTATCGCAGGACCGATCGTACAGTATGCAGATGTTGAAGAGCAGCTTGTAAACCGCAAATCATCATGGAACAAGTTCGGAGAAGGGTGCATGTATTTTATACGTGGACTTGCAAAAAAGGTATTGCTTGCGAATACTTCCGGTATGATATTTACGGAAGTAACCGGACTTGGAAAGGGCAATGTGTCGGTACTGAGTACATGGCTTGGTGCTTTTGCCTATATGTTTCAGATTTATTTTGATTTCAGCGGTTATTCGGATATGGCAGTGGGACTTGGAAAGATGTTTGGATTTGAGTTCTGTATGAATTTTAATTATCCGTACATAGCGAAAAGTATTACTGAATTCTGGCGCAGATGGCATATTTCTCTGAGCAGCTGGTTCAGGGATTATGTATACATTCCGCTCGGGGGCAACAGAGTATCGAAGAGCCGGCATATCTTCAATCTTATGGTTGTATGGTTTCTGACCGGATTATGGCACGGAGCTGCATGGAATTTCGTGGCATGGGGATTGTATTACGGGATCATACTGATCATTGAAAAATATATCCTGTCACCGGTACTGGATAAACTTCCTTCGGTTGTACGCCATATTTACAGTATTGTGCTGGTTGTGATCGGATGGGTATTATTCTTTAGTCCTTCACTTGGAGGGGCGGTCAGATATCTGGGAATGATGTTCGGAGCAGGAGCACACGGAGTGGCAGACAGGGAAAGCCTGTATCTGCTTACAACGAATCTGGTATTGTGGATCATTCTGATCATTGGTTCTACTCCGCTTACAGATGTCAGATATCAGCATATGCTGCGCCAGAAGAAGTGGAATACGACGCTTCTGAATGGAATCGTATATGCGGTACTGTTCATTTTGTGTATCGCATATCTGGTGACAGAGACATATAATCCGTTCCTGTATTTCAGATTTTAGGAGTAAAAATGAGACAGTCAAGAAAAAAATGGGAAAGAAGAAGAGAAGTGCATAGAAATAAATTAGCAGCGGTGATATTTGTCATAATGATGATCGCTTTCTGTGTTGTGAATCTGGCAACGGGTGACCGGGAATTCTCGGCAACAGAGAACCGGGCACTGGAACAGAGACCGGAACTTACAATCTCAGGAATAGAAAGCGGAAGATGGATGGAGCAGTACGAATCCTATGTATCAGATCAGTTCGCGGGAAGTGATTTCTGGGTAGTGCTAAAAAGCAGGGTGGATCTGCTGGCAGGAAAGAGAAAAGCGAATGGCGTGTTCAAAGGAAAAGACCATTACCTTCTGGAGGATATTGCAAAACCGGATGAAGATCAGTTGAAAGAAAATCTGTCTGCAATGAAAAAGTTTCAAAAACAATATAAAGATATACCAATGTACATGATGCTGGTTCCGAATGCGGCTAATATCGAATCGGATAAACTTCCGGGATATGCAGTTACAGAGAATCAGGAGAAGCAATTTAAAGCAATTCACAGTACACTGGGATCTGCTTATACATGGGTGGATGTTAGTGATATTTTAAAAAAACACAGATCAGAAGAAATCTATTATCACACAGATCATCACTGGACAACACTTGGCGCGTATTACGGTTATCAGGCTCTTTCAAAAAGCATGAAGCTTGATACATCCAAAACCTCTGACATGAAGCCTTATGCGGTGACCAATGCATTTAACGGAACACTGGCTTCGACGAGCGGATATGAAACGGGATATGAAGAACCGATATATATCTATGCACCCGACAATCTTAAGAATGCAACAGAGGCTGTAGTAAATAATGTAAATGAAAAAAAGAAGACGGCAACTCTTTATGATACTTCCAAGCTTAAAGGAAAAGACAAATATGCACTTTTTCTTGGCGGAAATTATCCGATCCTTGACATCAAGACGACGGCAGATTCGACAGACAGGCTCCTGATCATCAAGGACTCTTATGCCAATAGTCTGATTCCGTTCCTGATACCTTATTACAGGGAAATTGTGGTTGTCGATCCAAGGTATTATTATGATGATATCGAAAAGGTCATGAAGAAGGATAATATCACAAGTGTATTATTTTTATATAATGGAAATACTTTTGTAAAAGATAACAGTATCAGCGGGGTGTTACAGAATGATTAGGCTGAATAAATATTTAAGCGAAGCCGGTGTGTGCTCAAGAAGAGAGGCGGACCGGCTGATAGAATCCGGCGTTGTAACGGTGGATGGAAAAACTGCCGTACCCGGAATGAAGGTTGAAGACGGACAGGAAGTCCGTGTGGGAAAAAAACGGATAAAAAGCAAGACAAAAAAGACAGTCCTGGCGGTATATAAACCCGCTGGGATTGTTTGCACAGAAGATAAAAGGGAAAAGAAGAATATTATCAGATTCCTGAATTATCCGCTACGCGTGACCTATGCGGGAAGACTGGATAAAGATTCGGAAGGACTTCTGATCATGACCAATGATGGTGATCTGATCAATGGCATGATGCGTGCAAGATTCTCCCATGAGAAAGAATATAAGGTCACAGTTAATAAAGAAATCACACCAGAGTTCATAGAAAAAATGAGCCGCGGAGTACATATCAGAGACAGGGAGAAGAACCTGGATGCGGTGACCAGGCCGTGTAAAGTGAGAAAGATTGGAAAATACACATTTTCCATTATTCTGACGCAGGGTCTTAACAGACAGATCCGCAGGATGTGTGAGGCACTTGGCTATAAGGTGACAACACTGAAGAGAATCCGCATTATGAATATAGAACTAGGTAATCTGAAACCGGGAGAGGTAAGAGAATTAACAGAACAGGAGTTAAAAGAATTATATGGGACAGTCAAAGAACGAGAGAATGAAAGAGCTGGTCAGCCTTCTGAATAAAGCTTCCAGAGCATACTATCAGGAAGCACAGGAGATCATGAGTAATTATGAATATGACAGATTATATGATGAACTTAAGGATCTTGAGGATGAGCTTGGCATTACCTTGTCAAACAGTCCGACGGTAAATGTCGGATATGAAGTGGTAAGCGAACTGCCGAAAGAAAGACATGAAAGCCCGATGCTTTCTCTGGATAAGACGAAAGAAGTAGAAGAGCTTAAGAACTTTGTGGGAGATCAGAAAGTTCTGATGTCATGGAAGATGGATGGTCTGACGGTTGTACTGACTTATCGTGACGGAAAGCTTTATAAGGCGGTCACCAGAGGTAACGGAGAAGTCGGAGAAGTAATCACAAACAATGCGAAAGTATTCAAAAATGTGCCGGTCCAGATTGCATATCAGGGAGAACTGATCTTAAGAGGAGAAGCAGTCATAGGATATAAGGATTTTGAAAAGATCAATCAGGAGATTGAAGATGTAGATGCCAGGTACAAGAATCCAAGAAATTTGTGCAGCGGTTCTGTCAGACAGCTGAATAACCAGATCACGGCTAAACGTAATGTAATGTTCTATGCATTTACACTGGTGCAGGCAGACGGAGTTGATTTTCAGAATTCCAGAGCCTGTCAGATGGAATGGCTGAAGTCACAGGGATTTACAACAGTGGAGTATTATATGGTGACCAGAGATACTGTTGAGGACGAAGTTGCTAAATTTTCGTCTAAGATCAGTGAAAATGATTTCCCGTCGGACGGACTTGTGTTAACATATGATGATATAGCGTATGGACGGTCGCTTGGAAGAACTGCAAAATTTCCGAGGGATTCTTTTGCGTTCAAATGGCAGGATGAGATCAGAGAGACAGTATTAAGAGAGATTGAGTGGAGTCCGTCGAGAACCGGACTGATCAATCCGGTCGCAATCTTTGATCCGGTAGAACTTGAGGGTACAACAGTAAGCCGTGCAAGTGTTCACAATATCAGTATTATGGAAGAACTGGAACTTGGGATCGGTGACAGGATTGAAGTATATAAGGCTAATATGATCATCCCGCAGATTGCAGAGAATCTGACAAGAAGCGGAGTAAAAGATATTCCGTGTAAATGTCCTGTCTGTCAGGGAGAGACAAAGATCCGGCAGGTCGGCAACGCAAAAGCATTATACTGTATGAATCCGGAATGTCAGGCGAAGCACGTCAAATCATTTGCACTGTTTGTCAGCAGGGATGCACTTAATATAGAAGGATTATCAGAAGCAACACTGGAAAAATTCATTTCCAGAGGATATATTCATACATTTGCAGACATCTTCCATCTGGATCAATACAAAGAAGAAATTCAAAAGATGGAAGGATTCGGAGAAAAATCATATAAAAAACTGACAGAAAGTATAGAGAAGGCAAGAACGACGACCCTGCCGAGAGTCATTTATTCTCTGGGAATTGCAGGAATCGGACTTGCCAATGCAAAAGTTATTTGCAGAGAATTAAAATATGATGTAGAATCTCTTCTGAAGGTTTCGGAAGAAGAATTAAATGAGATTCAGGGAGTCGGAGAGGTTCTGGCAAAAGCGTTCGTCGGATATTTTGCAGATGCAAAACATGTGGAGAATTTCAGAAGGCTTTTAAATGAGCTGACCATTCCGGAAGAGACTGTAACAAAACAGCAGATTTTTGAAGGCGTTAATTTTGTAATTACCGGAAGCGTAAAGCATTTTGCCAATCGTGGAGAAGTAAAAGAGCTGATTGAAAGTCTGGGTGGAAAAGTGACTGGATCAGTTACATCAAAGACAAACTATCTGATCAATAATGATGTGACGAGTACGTCATCCAAGAATAAAAAAGCGAATGAGCTGGGAATACCGATTATTTCAGAAGAGACATTTCTGGAACTGGTAAATCAGGGGGAAGCATAAAAGCAGGATAAAAGTCAGAGTGAAATACGTAAACTACGTTAAGAAGGAGAGAATAATGGCAAATCAGGATGATAACAACAATCAGGAAATTGAAAAAGTAGAAGATGTAGAGGTTGAGACAACAAAGAATACATCTGATACAGATAATAAGAAACAAAATAATGACGATGGATATGAAAAAGTCTGCTTTATCTGCAGACGTCCAGAGAGCGTTGCAGGAAAAATGATTGAACTTCCGAATCATATCTGTGTCTGCAATGACTGTATGCAGAAAAGCTTTGATGCAATGTCAAATGGCCCGATTGATTACAGTCAGCTGATGAATATTCCGGGAGTACAGGTATTTAATATGGCTGATATGGAACAGAGTATTCCAAAGCAGCAGAAGATCAAAAAGAAAAAAGAGGGCGAAGAATATAAACCGTTAGTAGATATCAAGAATCTTCCGGCACCACATAAGATCAAGGCAAAACTGGATGAGTATGTGGTAGGTCAGGAATATGCAAAGAAAGTTATGTCCGTAGCTGTTTATAATCATTATAAACGTGTGGCTACTGATTCTATGGATGATATTGAGATTGAAAAGTCCAATATGCTCATGATCGGACCTACAGGTTCCGGTAAGACGTATCTGGTAAAAACACTGGCAAAGATTCTGGATGTACCACTTGCGATCACAGATGCGACTTCACTTACGGAAGCCGGATATATCGGAGATGATATTGAGAGTGTGGTTTCCAAACTGCTTGCAGCTGCAGATAATGATGTAGAGAAGGCAGAACAGGGAATCATCTTTATCGATGAGATCGATAAGATCGCAAAGAAGAAAAATTCAAGTCAGAGAGACGTAAGCGGTGAGTCGGTACAGCAGGGAATGTTAAAACTTCTTGAAGGAAGCGATGTAGAAGTACCTGTCGGCGCAACCAGTAAAAATGCCATGGTTCCGCTTACAACCGTGAATACAAGAAATATCCTCTTCATCTGCGGCGGAGCGTTCCCGGATCTTAACGGAATCATCAAAGAGCGTCTGACCAAACAGGCAGCAATTGGTTTTGGAGCAGATTTAAGAGACAAGTATAATAACGATAAAGAGATACTGAAGAAAGTAACAACAGAAGATTTACGTGCATTTGGAATGATTCCTGAGTTCTTAGGACGTCTGCCGATCGTGTTCACTTTACAGGGTATGAGTGAAGAGATGCTGGTAGAGATTTTAAAAGAGCCTAAGAATGCAATATTAAAACAGTATCAGAAACTGCTGGCATTGGATGAAGTAAAACTGGAATTCAACGACGATGCTCTTCATGCAATTGCGAAGAAGGCATTGAAGAAAGATACCGGAGCAAGAGCGCTTCGTGCGATCATTGAAGAATTCATGCTGGATATCATGTATGAAATCCCGAAGGATGACAATATCGGAGAGGTTATCATCACGAAGGAATATATCGAAGGAACCGGAGGACCGGTAATTATGTTGAGAGGTCAGGAAGTACCAAGACTTCAATAATACATTTTACATATAAACTATTACATAATTTTTTTACTTGGAGAAGAATGGAGGAAAGACAGCGATGGGGGAATTATCAGCTATTCCAATCTGGCTCTGCATACCCTTTGCAGGGCTGTTGCTTAGTATTGCGGTAATGCCGCTGATCAAGCCAGACTGGTGGGAAAAACATCAGCCGCTGGCAGTTGCATTCTGGTCAATATTGTTTATTATTCCTTTTACAGCGAAATATGGAATATTTACAATGAGTGAGACTGTTCTGGAATGTGTGGTAAATGATTATCTGACATTTATCGTTTTACTGTTTGGATTATTCTGTGTAGCAGGTAACATTACGATTGATGGTGAATTTGCCGGATCACCGAGGATTAATACGGCGTTATTTGTTTTTGGTACACTGCTTTCCAGTGTGATCGGAACTACAGGATCAAGTATGCTTCTTGTACGTCCGTTTATTAAGATGAATTCATGGAGAAAGAGAAAGAGTCATATCATGATCTTCTTTATCTTCCTGATCTCTAATATGGGAGGATGTCTGACACCGATCGGAGATCCGCCGCTTCTGATGGGATTCATGCGTGGGGTACCTTTTTTCTGGAGTATGAAGTTATTCCATATTCTGGTTTTTAATATGGTGATCCTTCTGGTGATATTCTATTTCCTGGACAGAAGAGCATACAGAAAAGATATTGCAGAAGGAAGAAAACCGGATATCAGAGAGCCGGGAACACATTTTAAAATAGTAGGACTTCATAATCTTATCTATGTAGCGATGATCGTCGGAGCCGTGATCTTAAGTGGAACGCTTCCGGGAATGTCCGCATTCCAGAATGCAGACGGAACCGTAAAAGGAATTCATATCCTTGGAGAAGTTACACTTGGATTCCCGTCAATAATCGAGATTGTGATCATCCTTCTGGCTGCATTCTTATCGTTTAAGACGACGAACGAAGAAGTCCGTATCCGTAACCACTTTACCTGGGGTGCGATCCAGGAAGTTGCGGTTCTGTTTATCGGAATCTTTATTACTATGCAGCCGGCACTTATGATCCTGAAAGCGAATGGAGCGGAGCTTGGAATCAGCAAACCATTCCAGATGTTCTGGGCTACAGGAGCGCTGTCAAGTTTTCTTGATAATACGCCGACATATCTTGTGTTCCTTACAACAGCAGGAGCACTTGGATTCAAGGGCGGTGTGGCAACAACGCTTGGTGCTGTTCCGGTTAAGATGCTGGAGGCAATCTCGTGTGGTGCTGTATTCATGGGAGCAAATACATATATAGGAAATGCACCGAACTTTATGGTAAAATCTATGTCGGATGAAAACGGTGTGCGTATGCCGTCGTTCTTCGGATATATGGCATGGTCACTGACATTTTTGATACCGGTATTTATTATCGATATGTTGATATTCTTTTTATAGAAGGGGGTGCGGAAAATGCAGGAGAATAAGAATAAATATTATGACATTGCAGAACGGATCTATGATCTGGACGGAGAAGTATATGAATGTGTAGGATCTTCTCTGGGCCGTACCTTTACAGGAGATAAACGTACCTGTGTGGACAATCTGGTTATGCTGATGCGTACCAAGCCGCAGGGACATCTTCTTAGAAGTGAGCTGGCATTGATCAGTAACATGGCACGTACGATCCGAAAGGATGAAGACCGTTCCAGACTGATGAAAAAATACGATGAGATATTAAAGGAAATAGCAGAGCTTCCTGCAAGTTTCGGTAAGGTTGAAATTCTGGATGAAAACAGGGCGAAGTTGAATACAGCGAATCTGCGTCAGAAGTTTTCAAAAGACGATCATCTTATTATCTGTATCGGAAGAACGCAGGGAAGTGCCGGAAATGATATTGGATTTGCACTGGCAGATGCACTTAGAATCAACTACTATGATGCAGAAATCTTTAATGAAGTATTAAGAAGACTGGATGCGGAGAAGGATTCTGTGACAGATGTGGCGGATCTGGGAACGGATCTGATCGAGAACAAATATCAGGGATCCGGAAGGACGATCAAAGAGCGTCTGAGAGATTTTGACCGCTATCATGGATTGACAAGAGAAGACGCAATCTTCTTCAATCAGAGTGACCTGATCTGCAAGATGGCAAAAGAAGAAGATTTTATTGTAATGGGTAGATGCGCAGATGTGATACTTGCGAATAACCATATTCCACATATCAGTATTTTTATTACGGCACCGTTCGAACAGCGTGTGCGTCGTATTATGGAGGTCAATGATCTGGATCATAAGAAAGCGGTACGTCTGCTTAAAAAGCTGGATCGTCAACATGCAAGATATTACAATTATTATACCGGTCAGAAATGGGGAGATGCCATGAACTATGATATCTGTTTTAACAGTGCAAGTTATGGTATTGAAGAGTCGGTAGACATTATTGAACGTATGCTGAACCAGAATACGAATTCATAATAAAAGATTAATGAATGACAGGGAACCTTTCATATACATAAAACAAATGTATATGAAAGGTTTTTTGGGATTTGGAAGAGAAATGTAAAGAAAAGATTATTTCCGAAGATTACTGGGATTTTATTATTCCATTATACAGAGATGAGGAACTTAAGGAAGTGAATCCGGAAAATGTGTGTATTCAGGAGATGGATTTTGGATATAAAAGTGTATCTGTAGACAGAAGGATTCTGCTTCCATTATCGTTCAGAGAATATTGGTACAGTACGATCCCAAAATGTTATGCACTTCTGGATATGCAGCCGTTAGATGCAGCGGGAATTATTACATTGCAGAACTATCCGACACTTCAGCTGATGGGGGATGGGATCATGATCGGCTTTTTAGATACCGGGATAGATTATCAGAATCGTGTGTTTTGCAATCTGGACGGAACGACACGGATTGCGGGAATCTGGGATCAGACGATACAGACGGGAAGAACACCACAGGGGCTTTATTATGGAACGGAATATACGGAAGAAATGATCAATGCAGCACTTAGATCGGAGGATCCGCTTCAGATAGTACCGAGTGTGGATACAGACGGACATGGAACATTTGTTGCAAGTGTGGCTGCAGGAGGAGCAGAAGTTGGAAACCGGTTTCTCGGGGCCGCACCAGAGGCTTCTATTGCAATGGTCAAATTAAAGCCGGCAAAAAATTATCTGAAAGAATTTTTCGCGATAGCGCAGGATGCCGTATGTTATCAGGAAAATGATATTATGCTGGGACTCCGCTATCTGAATGACCTGGCAAGAAAACGGGGAATGCCATTAGTGATCTGTGTAGCCCTCGGAACAAGCTTTGGAGGACATAACGGAGATTCTCTTCTGGCAGATATATTGGACATTTATGCGACGGTAAGAAACAGGTGTGTTGTGGTCGGAACAGGCAATGAGGCGGCCAGAAGACATCACTATTTTAACCGTTTTACGGATGCACAGGATATGAGGACAGCGGAAATCCGGGTAGGAGAAGGGACACAGTCTTTTGCCGTGGAATTATGGAGTACACTTCCGAATATCGTAATGGTGTCGGTTACTTCGCCGTCCGGAGAGCGTACGGGGATGATTCCGATACGTCTGGGGTATCTGTTTGATTTTTTATTTACATTTGAACGGACAACGATTACTGTGGAATACAGATTATTACAGGAGAATAATGATGCACAGCTGGTATTTATAAGGTTTCAGAATGCGGTTCCCGGAATATGGAAAATAGATATAAAGCCGGCGATGCAGACAACCGGAGATTTTCACATATGGCTTCCGATGGAAGAATTCCTGGAGGGAGAGGTATATTTTCTGGAATCAAATCCGGACACTACATTTACAGAACCTTCAGGAGGAAGAAATACAATGACTGTGGCTTTTTATAACAGCAGGGAGAATGGAGTTGATATTAATTCGGGCAGGGGGTATACTAGAGATGAGAAAATAAAACCGGATTATGCTGCGCCGGGAGAAACGGTCACAGGAGCAGTACCTGGCGGGGGATTTAAGAATCGGACCGGTTCGAGCGCCGCAACAGCGATTGCAGCAGGCGGATGTGCCCTGATCATGGAATGGATCAGTGAGCAGCCGGGGGCAAGAGGAGTGTCGTCCAGTCAGGTCAGAAATATTATCGTGATGGGAACACAAAAGCTTCCGGGAATAGAATATCCGAATACACAATGGGGATATGGGACGATGAATTTGTACCGCTCATTGGATATTTTAAGACAGCTGTAAAGAAGAACGAGATAAGGAGAGGATACTAATGGCAGATTTTTTTGAAGAATTCGGCAGAATGGTTTCAGATGTTGCTAGTGACATCACAAAGAAGACAGGAGATACTCTGGAGATCCAGAAGATTAAAAGCAATGTTCGTTCGTTAAAGAGAGCGAATGAAAGAGATCTTGCAGATATCGGACGTATGGTATATGAAAAATTCCAGAGTGGAGAAGTGTCAGACATGGATTATGTAACGCTCTGCGAAGAGATAGAAAAACGTGACGAAGAGATAGAAAAACAGGAAGAAGAGATCGTAAAGATCCAGGGAGAAGTATAAATGCGTACACGCATACCCGGTGCGGTCGGAACACTGTTCGCTCTTGATATGGCTGTAAAACAGTACATAGAAGAGAATGTAAGCGAGACGGAAGAAAAAAGTCTCTGTGGGACAGGGATTCTGATCAGAAAAGTATATAATAAAGGATTTGCATTTAACTCTATGGATTCCGAACCGGAAAAAGTAAAGAAAGCGTCGGTGATGACGACAGCAGCGATCGGACTTCTGACAATTATAGAAGCTTTTAGGGAAGGACACATGCTTAGTAAGATAGCCCTGACTTTCTTAAGCGCAGGAGCTTTAAGCAATACTTATGACCGCGTTGTCAGAGGAAAAGTAGTGGATTATATCGGTATTAAATCCAGTCACAGAATAATGGGCAATATAACCGCCAATCTGGCAGATATCTATATTTTGCTCGGTTCTGTATTTGCATTTTTGAAAAAGAAAATAGATTAGGGCACAGGGAACAATCTGGAAAAACACGAACCCTGTCATCTTTCAGGTGGCTTCACACAAAGTTAGTGGAGCCACCTGAAAGATGACAGGGTTCGTTGTTTGTCGCCATGCGGTTCGAAAGAAGCCGCTAGATAAATCTAAAATAGAGCATGAAAAAAGCGGGTGATGGGAATCGAACCCACGTATCCAGCTTGGAAGGCTGGTGTT
>CAVBHX010000059.1:0-21942 GCA_963595255.1 bacterium | reverse complement strand
CGAAACAAAAAAAGAAAGGAAGTATGTTGTTTTTGCTTCTAATAACATCATACAAATAAGTAATGAAAAGTTGTGAGGGATGTGCCGGTGGTGCATCCCTTTTTCTGTAGCTTAAAGTAAGGAACACTTTTGAATTGCCATGCATTCGTAAGAATCTGCCAGTGGCAGATCCTGTAGATAGGTTAATAAGAATATATAAAAGTTGTAAAATTTAACAATATATTTTCATATAAATATTATGTATTATAATTGAAAAAATATGGAATAATAGGTATAATAAAAGAAAAATGATAAGGCAGGTGTTTGTAATGACGTTTACAGCGAATCTTTTGCACAGTTTGATTCCGATTTCACAGTTTAATAAAGGGCAGGCTGCAAAAATATTTGACAGACTGCGTTCGGAAAAAGAATTAATTGTATTGAAAAACAATCAACCGTCAGCGGTTATCTTATCACCGGAAGAATATTCGCGCTTGACGGAGATAGAGGAAGATTATTTGTTGTTACTAGAGGCGAATAAACGTCTGGAAGAAAGTGATGCAAGAGTATCAATGGAAACAGTGATGGAAAATCTTGGGATTGAAGAATCGGATTTTGATGGAGTGGAGGATGTAGAGATCGAATGACATGGTGTGTTGAGTTTTTGAAAGAGGCCGAGAAAGATATGAAAAAACTTGATCATTCCATGCAAATTCAAGTGCTGAAGGGAATTAAAAAAGTCAGTCAGAATCCTTTGCCGGTGGATGAAGGCGGGTACGGGAAACCGTTAGGAAATAAAAGCGGTACAAAACTGACGAATTTAATGAAAATAAAATTTAGAAATATCGGAATTCGGGTAGTATACAAAATTGAGAGAATAGATGAAATAATGAAAATTGTGGTAGTATCTGCCCGTACAGATGATCAAGTGTATAAAGAAGCGGCTAACAGAAGAGAAAAGTATGATATATAAAAATGTGTTAATATGAATCGAGAAAATTGAAAATATATATAGAAAAGATAGGAATTATAACAGATTTCATGTATAATATGTATTAGATTTGCTTGGAAAACACAGAAATACATGGTGGTCAGAAAAAGAACTACTGGTGAAAAATGCTGTCTGGATAAATGACGGCATACAGGCAGATAATATAGAACAAGATTGGGAGGAAGAAACAAAAATGTTAAAGTACATATTGATGATCCTTGGCGGTGTGATCTTTATCGCAGGATACTACTTCATGCAGCAGAATGAAGGCAGAGGAAAGACAATGATGTTCTATTCATTATTTACTTATGCCGGACTGACACTGGTGATCCTGGCGGGAGCAAGAGTTCTGGATCCGTTCTTTGAAGGATTTGGGGAGAATGGTGAGATGATCCAGCTGGCAGTAGAAGTTGCGTGTTTTGTAATTGGTGCGGAATTACTTCTGAAGCCTGCATTTGAAGACCAGAAAGAGATCGGAACAAAGAAGAATATTACACCACGTGGATCTGGTAATTCGTTCAGTGCCAAGGCGAATAAGAAAGAAAGCACGAAAAAGAAGACGAAGAATAATAATCAGATCAAAAGAAGTTACAGCACAGGGAATAAAAAGTATCGTAAAAATAAGAAAAATAAATGATATGTAAAGGGAAATCTGCGGGAGTGGATTTCCTTTTTTTGATGCCGTGTGTTCTGAGCCATGGGGACACCAAAAAAGCCGGAAAACCCCGTCCCCATCGACATAAAAATAAGACTTGCAAAAGCAAGTCTTATTTTTATGTACGGTATTATTTACCTTCAACCATTGCATCGAACTTCTTAGTAAATGCTAACATGATAACTCCGCAGGCAACGATGATGATTGTAACAGCACCGTAAGCTTTCACGAAGTCAAAGTTTCCGAGCCAGTTATAAAGTGGTCCGTAAGCTTTTCCTGAGAAGAAAATGATCAGTGGCCATACACCAAGCATTGTTCCAAGGAGTTTCTTTGGAGCGTATTTGCTGATGAAAGCGTTTCCAAGTGGTGAGAAGATAACTTCTCCGACTGTCATACATACAGCAGTCAGGATGATTACCCAGATACCAGCAGGATCTTTTGTTCCCTGTCCAGAGATAATAGCTGCAAGTACCATAGATGCTGTACAAAGACCAAGTACGATAATACCGATAGCAGTCTTTGTGAACATTCCCCAGTCACCCTGTGGACGCTGTCTCATCTTAGCCCAGATTCCTGCGAATACAGGACAAAGGATGATGCAAAGAAGTCCGTTCATTGAGTCAAACCAAGCTGTAGGCATCTCGAAGGAACCGATGTTCCAGTTAGCCCATCCTGATCCTCCCTGAGATACTGGACCGAATTCATAGTAAACAGGCATGTAAGCCATGTACCAGATCAGCCAGAAGATACCAGAGAAGAGTGTTACGATAAGGATAGCGATAACACGGTTTTTCTCGAGTTTTGTGAGTGGTGCGTTGTCTTTCTCTTTGTCTGCTTTTTCAACATTTTCAGTACGGTTATCAACAAGGAATGGTTTCTTTCCGGCTTCGCCGAAGTGTTTCATTCCGATGAACCACCATACACAGTCGATGAACATAAAGATTCCGCAAACAAGGAACATTGTACGGTATCCAGCGTTTGTACCAATCAGTGAAAGGAAAGTAGTACCGCAGAATGAACCGATATTAACGAACATATACTGTAAGTTGAATACAGTGTCCAGTTCGTCCTGATCAGCTAATGGGAAGAGACGTCCGTTGATACCAGATACGTTTCCTTTGAAGAAACCAGTACCGATTGCAACGAGAATGATCATTACCCACATCATTCCAACACCGTTTGCTTTCCAAGCACACAGATAACCGAGACCCATCATGATCTCTCCTACAGGTACAAGGATACGAGGACTAATCCAGCGGTCAGCAATATATCCACCGATGATAGGTGTGATATAAGTGAACGCTACAAGGTTAGAACTCATTGCAGCACCTACGGATTTGTCAAGTCCAAGACCACCGTTTGCTGCAGCTGCTACGATAAAAATCGACAGCCCCCATTTAGCTGCATAGTATGCAAGTCTTTCAAAAGAGAAAGTCAGACAGCACACATAGAAACCAAATGGTAATTTTTTCTTAGTGTTCTCCATGAGATTCACCCTCCAATATGAAATTTTTCTTTGGTTTTAACGATACGAGGAAAATCCCCTCTTATGATTAAAACTCTCAACGTAGTTAATCTTATCACAAACTAGACTAAAGTACAACCAATTGTTTAAGAAAAAGTTAAGGTTTTTCATACTTTTTTAGAAATTCGTATGTGGAAATGTAATAAATTGGTAGAACGAATGGAAAGTAAAAGAGTAAAAATAACTAAATGATAATAGAAATCAAAAATAAATTTTACGATATATAGAAAAGTTTATGGATAATTTATAAACAATTATAGCGGATTTTCTTGAATAATCAACTATATAAGGATATAATAGATTTCAGATTTTGTAAAGGGGAAAATAATATGGCGAATTATTACCGTGTGGCATATAAAGAGTCACAGAATACGTTGAAGCAGATCTGCGAACTTTTCCGTGTGGACAGCAGTGATATTACGATTAAGTTTGTAGTAACAGTGATGGGACCGTTGGTGTTCTATTATATGTGGAAATATGGAAGTCATGGCGGGAACACACCGGGCGGGACGACATTTTTCATTATTAAGTTTATTGCCGGATGGGCACTGGCGTTCGTTGCTGCGATACTGGTGAACAGAACAATCTGGAGGAAGATACTGGCAACAACAGCGGTCGGAGATGCAGAAGATCAGTTTGACAGACGATGCAAGCTGAACGGAGGACCGGTCAGTTCCGAGATTCATTTCTTTGATGATCACTTTGACAGTGTGACTGCGAAGAAGACAAGATCATTCTCATATGAGGATGTGACCAAGATTCTGGAGACGAAAGAAGCATTTGGTGTAGTGGTAAAGGCAGATCCGGAGACAATGGGTTCGGCAAGAGCGATGATCGGATTTCCGAAGACGGCGCTGGAAGGAAATAATACAGACGAGCTGGCGGAGTTCCTTCTGACAAGATGCAAGAATATGAAACGGAAGAAAGTAAAGAAGTTTTAAAGCTGATTTTTGAACATAGAACAGAAATAAAACAGACAAAAAGGTCATGTGTGTACATAGATGTAGGGATATACACATGGCCTTTTTCAATCGCCAGGCGTTCGGAAGAAGCTGCCAGTGGCGGGTTCTGCAGATACTGAAATACAGTATATTATTTCAGAAAAATGCATATTTAAAAGTTAACCACAGATACCAAAAGGTTGACTTTTGGCACGAAAATGTAAGATTTTAATGCCATTTTAATAGGAAGAAACGACTCGTCAAGTATTTAACAAAAAACAATATAAAGGTATTGCGCTAAAGTGTCAAAAACAGTATAATATAATTGGAAAAAATTTGGTTTTACTTTTGATACAAGAATCAGGAAAAACCCAATTTAAAATAATGAAAATGGAGGGCTAGACTATGGGCAACATGGCAGCAGACAATGCAGCAGGTAAGAGAATCAACAGTTTACTTGATGCAGGCAGTTTTGTTGAGATCGGTGGAGCTGTAACAGCAAGAACAACTGATTTTAACATGCAGGAAAAAGAAACTCCAGCAGACGGTGTTATCACCGGATATGGAGTGATCGATGGAAATCTGGTATACGTATACAGCCAGGACGCTACTGTTTTAAATGGTGCGATCGGCGAGATGCATGCAAAGAAGATTTCTAATATCTATGATATGGCAATGAAGATGGGAGCACCGGTCATCGGACTGGTTGACTGCGCCGGATTCAGACTGCAGGAAGCTACAGATGCTTTAGAGGCATTTGGAAAACTTTATCAGAAACAGTCGATGGCTTCCGGAGTGATCCCTCAGATCACAGCAATCTTCGGAACATGTGGCGGTGGACTTTCTATCGTACCTGCTCTGACAGATTTCACATTCATGGAGACAAAGAATGGTAAATTATTTACCAATACTCCAAATGCAATTCCGGGAAATGACATTTCTAAATGTGATACATCTTCCGCAAAATTCCAGAGTGAGACAACAGGTCTTGTAGACGAAATCGGATCTGAAGAAGAGATTCTTGCAGATATCCGTTCTCTCGTATGCATGATACCAAGCAACAACGAAGAGGATTCTTCTTATGAAGAATGTAACGATGATCTGAACCGTGTATGTGCAGACCTTGCTAATGCAAAAGAAGACACAGCGATTGCTCTTACAATGATCTCTGATGACAACATCTTCTGCGAAGTGAAGAAAGCATATGCAAAAGATATGGTGACAGGATTCATTAAACTGAATGGTATGACTGTAGGTGCAGTTGCAAACCGTTCAAAAGTATATAACGAAGAAGCTGAAGTAGAGGGTGAATTTGACGGCTCTCTTTCTGCTGACGGAGCTGAGAAGGCTGCAGAATTCGTACAGTTCTGTGATGCATTCAACATCCCTGTACTGACACTTACAAATGTAAGCGGATTTACAGCAAGCGAATACGATGAGAAACGTATTGCAAAATCAGCAGCAAAACTTACTTATGCATTTGCAGATGCAACAGTACCGAAGGTAAATGTTGTGATCGGTAAAGCATTCGGAAGTGCTTATGTGACAATGAACAGCAAAGCAGTCGGAGCAGATATGGTATATGCATGGCCGGAAGCAGAGATTGGAATGATGGACGCAAACCAGGCAGCCAAGATCATGTATGCAGACGCTGATGCAGAAACAATCAGAGAAAAAGCAGCAGAATATAAGAATCTGCAGTCAAGCCCATTATCAGCAGCGAAAAGAGGATATGTGGATACAATCATCGAAGCAGCAGATACAAGAAAATATGTGATCGGTGCATTCGAGATGTTATTCACAAAAAGAGAGGATCGTCCGGTAAAGAAACACGGTACGGTTTAGAGAGGTGAGGCAAAGTGAAGAAAAAATTAAGCGTATTACTTTGTGTGCTTGTCGCAATGCTCTGCTTTACCGCTTGCGGAAGTAAGAAAGAAAATCTTCAGTATGATAAATCAACCATCACACAGGCAACGGATTTTCTGATCGAGTATTGCAACAGTGCAGATGCAGATACTATCGAACAGTGGAACAAGATGACAGATTTCCAGATCGAGTCTCAGTTGAATCAGGCAGGAGTTCCATTTACGCAGGATAGTTTCCTTGCAGCTCTGGATGCATGGCAGCAGGGAACAAAAGAGTGTGGAGAATATGTAAGTCATGGTGATTACAAATTCGAGCCATCCTCTGATGAACTGAAAGTAACGACCAGTGCAAAATTCAAAGACCGTGATGCAGACATTACATTTGTTTTTGATGAGAACCTTTATCTGGACAGTACAACGATCGATGCACATTACAGCATCGGCGAGATCATGGAAAAAGCAGGGCTTAATACAATCCTTGGTATGGGAACTGTATTCGTAATCCTGATCTTTATCTCTATTCTGATCTCTCTGTTCAAATATATCCCTGCTCTTGAAGCAAAATTCAAGAACAAAGGAAAAGCAGAAAGCACACAGGAAGCGGCACCGGCTCCGGCGGCAGTTGCAGCACCTGTAGTAGAAGAAGCATCTAACGATGATGAACTGGCAGCAGTTATTTCCGCAGCGATCGCAGCTTATGAAGCAGAAGCTGGTGGAAGCACAGACGGCTTCGTAGTAAGAAGCATCAAGCGTCGTCCATCAAATAAGTGGCACGCATAATTAATTAGGAGGATGAATTCAATGAAAAATTATACAATCACAGTGAATGGCAATGTATATGATGTAACAGTAGAAGAAAACGGAGCAGGTGCAGCACCAGTTGCAAGACCTGCAGCAGCACCGAAGGTAGCTCCTGCGGCAGCACCAGCAGCACCAAAGGCAGCACCTGCAGGTGGAGCAGGATCCATCGAAGTAAAAGCCGGAGCAGCCGGAAAAGTATTCAAGATCGAAGCAAATGTAGGTCAGGCTGTAAAGAAAGGTGATGCAGTTGTCATCATCGAGGCTATGAAGATGGAGATTCCAGTTGTAGCACCGGAAGACGGAACCGTTGCAAGCATTGATGTAGCAGTAGGCGATGCAATTGATTCAGGCGCTGTTCTTGCTACATTGAACTAACATCATTTATATGGTGTTTATCTAACACGACTGGAGGTTAAAAAATGGAATATATAACGACAACATTAGGAAACCTCGTGCATCAGACGGCGTTTTTCAGTCTTACATGGGGCAATGTAGTCATGATCGCGGTTGCATGTGTTTTCCTTTATCTTGCAATCAGACACGGATTCGAGCCTCTGCTTCTTGTTCCAATCGCATTTGGTATGTTACTGGTTAACATTTATCCGGACATCATGCTTCATGCAGAAGATGCGGCAAATGGAACAGGCGGACTGCTTTACTACTTCTATAAACTGGATGAGTGGTCAATCCTCCCTTCCCTGATCTTCATGGGTGTAGGAGCGATGACAGACTTCGGACCACTGATCGCTAACCCTAAGAGCTTCCTTCTTGGTGCCTCTGCTCAGTTCGGTATCTTTGCAGCATACCTTGGAGCGATGGCTATGGGATTCTCTGACAAAGCGGCAGCAGCGATCTCAATCATTGGTGGAGCTGATGGACCTACCTCTATCTTCCTTGCAGGTAAGTTACAGCAGACAGCTTTACTTGGACCAATCGCAGTAGCAGCATATTCTTATATGTCACTGGTACCGATTATCCAGCCACCAATCATGAAGCTTCTGACAACAGAAAAAGAACGTAAGATTAAGATGGAACAGTTAAGACCTGTTTCCAAGCTTGAGAAGATCTTATTCCCAATCATCGTTACGATCGTTGTGTGTGTAATTCTTCCTACAACAGCACCACTGGTTGGTATGTTAATGCTTGGTAACCTGTTCCGTGAGTCTGGAGTTGTAAGACAGTTAACAGAGACAGCTTCCAATGCAATGATGTACATCGTAGTTATCCTGCTTGGAACATCCGTAGGAGCAACAACAAGTGCTGAGGCATTCCTTAATATGGATACAATTAAGATCGTAGTTCTCGGTCTGATCGCATTCGCATTTGGTACAGCTGCAGGTGTACTGTTCGGTAAACTGATGTGTGTTGCAACACATGGTAAGGTTAATCCACTGATTGGTTCTGCCGGTGTATCTGCAGTTCCAATGGCAGCCAGAGTATCACAGAAGGTCGGAGCTGAGGCAGACCCGACAAACTTCCTTCTGATGCATGCTATGGGACCAAACGTTGCGGGTGTTATCGGTACAGCCGTAGCTGCCGGAACATTCATGGCAATCTTTGGCGTAGGAATTTAAGCGATATATAATTAGGAGGAAAGAAAATGGCAGATATAGTAAAAAAACCTGTAGAGATTACAGAAACGATCCTGCGTGATGCGCATCAGTCTCTGATCGCAACCCGTATGACAACAGAGCAGATGCTCCCGATCGTTGATAAAATGGACAAGGTTGGATATCATTCCGTAGAGTGCTGGGGTGGAGCTACATTCGATGCATCTCTTCGTTTCTTAAAAGAAGATCCATGGGAAAGACTTCGTAAATTCCGTGATGGATTCAAAAATACAAAACTTCAGATGTTATTCCGTGGACAGAACATCTTAGGATATCGTCCATACGCTGACGACGTAGTAGAATATTTCGTGCAGAAATCTGCTGCTAACGGAATCGACATCATCCGTATCTTTGACTGCTTAAATGATCTTCGTAACCTGAAGACAGCAGTTAAGGCTGCAAACAAAGAAAAAGTAGAAGCTCAGATCGCATTATCTTACACTTTAGGTGATGCTTATACACTGGATTACTGGGTAGACATTGCCAAGAAGATTGAAGAGATGGGTGCAAACTCTATCTGTATTAAAGATATGGCTGGTCTTCTGACACCGTATAAGGCAACAGAGCTGATCGGAGCAATGAAAGAAGCTGTAGATCTTCCAATCCAGCTTCATACACACTACACATCAGGTGTTGCTTCTATGACTTACATGAAGGCAGTAGAGGCCGGAGTAGATGTTATCGACACAGCAATGTCACCATTTGCACTTGGAACATCTCAGCCTGCAACAGAAGTTATGGTTGAGACATTCAAGGGAACACCTTACGATACAGGATTAGACCAGAAGCTTCTGGCAGAAATCGCTGACTACTTCCGTCCAATCCGTGACGAAGCACTTGACAGCGGACTCTTAAATCCAAAGAACCTTGGTGTTAACATCAAGACTCTTCTGTATCAGGTACCGGGCGGAATGCTTTCTAACCTGACATCACAGTTAAAAGAGCAGGGTGCTGAAGACAAGTTCTACGATGTACTTGAGGAAGTGCCAAGAGTACGTAAAGACCTTGGAGAACCACCACTTGTTACACCTTCATCACAGATTGTTGGTACACAGGCTGTATTCAACGTACTGATGGGAGAACGTTACAAAGTCGCTACAAAAGAGACAAAAGACCTCTTAAGTGGAAAATACGGACAGACAGTTAAACCAATGAACCCAGACGTAATCAAGAAAGTACTTGGAGACGATCCTGAGATCATCACATGCCGTCCTGCAGATCTGATTCCGGACGAATTAGATACACTCCGCAAAGAATGCGAACAGTGGATCCAGCAGGATGAAGATGTACTGTCTTATGCTCTGTTCCCACAGGTTGCTGTTGAGTTCTTTAAGTATAGAGAGGCACAGCAGACAAAAGTGGATGCTACAGTAGCGGATACGGAGAATGGTAGTTATCCTGTATAGGTTTTCGGGGGGACGCCAAGTGTAGAAGTGCCTGGTTCAATGCGACTTCGGGTGCTTGCAATCCGTAGGCATAAAATGAGACCATAAAATAAGAACCGAATACATTCGGACGAGAAATCCTGATGATTTCTCGCCTCAGGTATTCTTTCGGGATGTGCTTGTGGCACATCCCAAATCTTATTTTACGGTCTCATTTTCTACCAACGGCCTTGCAAAGCGCCCTGCGTATGCATTGAACCAGGCACTTCTACACTTGGCTGTTCGCGAAAAATGCGGAGGATAGTGGGAGGTGTGTGCCGGGAGGGTGTTGGGGCTGCCGGCAGAGCACCAATAGCTTAGTGGTAGAAGTAAAAGGTTCCTTCCGGCGGAGCCCCGATAGCTTTGTGGTAACAGCAAATTTCCTTCCAGTTGTCGGAGTGTATGGCTAAGGGATAGGTGGCGGTATGGGTGGGCAGATATCGTTGGCGGGATTAGAAGATGTTAAAAGGAAAGCCGGGAAAAATCAGGATTCAAGATGTGCTACAGGCACAGCTTGAAAGAATACCTGAGGTGAGAAATCATCAAGATTTCTCGCCGAATGTATTCGGTGCCTGATTTTTCCCGGCTTTTCTTTGTTACATCTTCTTTCCCGGCATAAGCATCTGCGCACCCCTACCGCCACCTATCCCGTAACCACCACCCTCCGACAATCCAACACCAATTGACGAATCCCCCACAAAGCTATATAATAAAAATATTGTTTGAAAAAGAGGTACATCGCATGAGCGCAAAGAATGAACTGCTGAAGATGATCGATGAAAGATATCACAAATTCAGCAAAGGACAGAAAAAACTGGCGGATTTTATCCGTGAGGATTATGATAAGGCAGCTTTTTTGACAGCTGCGAAGATGGGGGAAGAGGTCGGTGTCAGTGAATCGACGGTGGTAAGATTTGCGACGGCCCTTGGATATGACGGATATCCGGAATTTCAGAAAGCTCTGGGAGAACTGGTGAGGATGAAGCTGAATTCCATCCAGCGTATGGAAGTGACGTATGGACGGATCAGCCAGGGGGAGATTCTGACATCGGTTCTGCATTCGGATATTGAGAAGATCAAGCTTACGATGGAAGCAATTGACCATGAAGCATTTGAGATGGCGGTAGATACGATTCTGAAAGCAAAGCGAATCTATGTGATCGGGATACGAAGCTGTTCGCCGCTTGCAAGTTTCTTAAGTTTTTATCTGAATCTGATCTGTGAGAATGTGACAGCGGTCAATACGAACAGTTCCAGTGAGATTTTTGAACAACTGATCCGTGTCAGCGAGGATGATGTAGTGATCGGGATCAGTTTTCCCAGATATTCGATGCGTACTTTGAAAGCACTGGAATTTGCAAGTAATAGAAAAGCAACAGTAATCACGTTGACGGACAGTGTACATTCTCCGATGACACTGTATTCTTCCTGCAATCTGATCGCAAGAAGTGATATGGCGTCAATTGTAGATTCGCTGGTAGCACCATTGAGTGTGATCAATGCGCTGGTGGTAGCTCTTTGTATGAAGAAACAGAAAGAGGTTATCACAACACTTGAAACATTGGAGCAGATCTGGGATGAGTATCAGGTGTATAGCAAAGATGAATTGAATATGGTGGACGACAGAGTCGAACTTTCCGGAAATGAGAAAGAGTAGAACCGGCAGAAAAGAATATGAAGAAAAAGACAAATAGAAAAGGACAAATAGAAAAGGACAAATAGAAGATGAGTAAAGTAGTTGTCATCGGAGGCGGTGCGGCAGGAATGTTTGCCTCTATTGCAGCGGCCGGGTGTGGACATCAGGTCGTGGTATATGAAAAGAATGAAAAGCTTGGAAAGAAACTTTATATCACGGGAAAAGGCAGATGCAATATTACCAATGCATGTGATATGGAAGGCCTGTTCGATGCGGTCAGAACAAATGCAAAGTTTTTATACAGTAGTTTTTATGGATACACGAATCAGCAGGTGATTGATTTCTTTGAACGAATCGGTGTGCCGACAAAGATTGAGCGCGGCGACCGTGTGTTCCCGGTGTCGGATCATTCTTCGGACGTGATCCGCGGGCTGGAGCGGGAGATGGACCGCCTGGGTGTGAAAGTACATCTGAGGACAGCTGTGAAAAAGGTTGTCGCAAAAGACGGACATTTTGAAAAAATCATACTTGGAGATCAGAGACAGATTCATGCGGATGCCTGTATCGTTGCAACAGGAGGGTTGTCTTATCAGTCAACAGGATCAACCGGAGATGGATTCCGGTTTGCAGAAAGTCTCGGACATACGGTGACGGATTGTATGCCTGCGCTTGTGCCGATGGAATGTAAAGAGGAGTGGGTGCCTGAATTGCAGGGACTTTCACTTCGAAATGTTAATGTAACGATTCTTGACGGCAAGAAAAAGCTGTATGATGATTTTGGAGAAATGTTATTCACGCATTACGGTGTGAGTGGACCGCTGATCCTAAGTGCCAGCAGTTATGTGGGAAAGAAATTGAAGGCAAAAGAACTGACACTTAAGATTGATCTGAAACCAGCTCTTTCGGAAGAACAGCTTGATCACAGAGTGCTCCGGGAATTTGAAGAGAATCAGAACCGACAGTTTAAGAACGCGGTGCACAAGCTGTTCCCGTCGAAACTGATTCCGGTTATGATTGAACTGAGCGGGATTGATCCCGAGAAGAAGGTCAATGTGATCACGAAAGAAGAACGTCTTGGATTTGTAAGACTGATCAAGGGCCTGACGTGTACATTGACAGATTTAAGAGATTATAACGAGGCAATCATAACTAAAGGTGGAATTAAAATCAAAGAAGTTGATCCTGGAACGATGGAATCCAAACTGGTGAAGGGATTACATTTTGCGGGAGAGGTACTGGATCTGGATGCGGTAACAGGTGGATTCAACCTTCAGATCGCGTGGTCTACCGCATATGCGGCCGGAACGGGGATCCAGGTATAGAGTGATAAAAATAGAAATAAGGAGAACGTATCATGGGATATAACGTAGCAATAGATGGACCGGCAGGAGCCGGAAAAAGCACGATCGCAAAACTTGTAGCAAAAGAAAAGGGATACATTTATGTAGATACAGGGGCAATGTACAGAGGCCTTGCAATTCATTTCCTGGATAAGGGCATTGAACCGGGAGAGACGGATAAAGTGATCGAAGCATGTAAAGATGCAGAAGTAACAATCGCCTATGAAGATGGTGTGCAGCATGTATACCTGAATGGTAATGATATTTCATCACGTCTGAGAAATGAAGAAGTGGGAAACATGGCATCTGTAACATCTGCAATTCCGGAAGTGCGTAAGAAGTTACTGGAACTGCAGCAGAACCTGGCGAAGACACAGGATGTGATTATGGACGGAAGAGATATCGGTACATGTGTCCTGCCGGATGCAGACGTAAAGATCTATCTGACTGCCAGTGTAGCGACCAGGGCGAAGAGACGGTATGACGAACTTAAGGAAAAAGGCGAGGACTGCAATCTGGAAGAAATCGCACACGACATCGAAGAACGTGATCACAGAGATATGACCCGTGAGATCGCACCGTTAAAGCAGGCAGAGGATGCAGTGCTGGTAGACAGCTCACACATGACGATCGAAGAAGTGGTAAAAGCAATCGTAGATTTGTGCAAATAGACAATCCGGCACAAAGCGGCAGACGAAGATAATGGTAATATATTTGAAAAAGAGCTGTGGTACAGAAAGGAATTACACTATATGAATGTTGAACTGGCAAAAACAGCAGGATTTTGCTTTGGAGTAAAGCGTGCAGTAGATACAGTGTATAAACAGATAGAAAAACATCAAAGTGAAAAGATATTCACTTATGGACCGATCATCCATAATGAAGAAGTGATCAAAGATCTGAGAAGCCATGGAGTAGAAGTCCTGAATGATGAAGAAGAATTGAAAACAGTGGATGCGGATGTGGTTGTGATTCGGTCTCATGGTGTGGCAAAATACATTTATGATATCATGGATGAACGCGGGATTACATGTGTAGATGCGACTTGTCCTTTTGTGAAGAAAATTCATAAGATTGTTGCAGAAGAAAGTGCCAAAGGATCGTACATTGTGATCATCGGAAATGGCGAACATCCGGAGGTAGAAGGTATCCGCGGATGGGCAGGAGAACAGGTGACTGTGATACAGACTCCGGAAGATGCAGAAAGATTTGAATTGCCTGAAAAAGAACAGAAAGTATGTATCGTGGCCCAGACGACATTTAACTACAATAAATTCAAAGAATTAGTTGAAATTATTTCAAAAAAGAGGTATGATATAGTTGTTTTAAATACGATTTGCAATGCGACGAAAGAAAGGCAGACTGAGGCTCGTCAAATTGCAGCGAGAGTAGATGCTATGGTTGTGATAGGTGATAAGCGTAGTTCGAATACTCAGAAGCTATTTGAAATCTGCAAAGAGGAATGTTTGAATACGTACTATATACAGACACTTGACGATTTGGATATTAATCAATTAAGGTCCGTGGAATCAGTAGGTATTACAGCAGGGGCATCCACGCCCAATAAAATAATTGAGGAGGTTCAAAATAATGTCAGAATTAACTTTTGAACAAATGTTGGAAGAGTCTTTTAAGACAATAAGAAATGGAGAGGTTGTAGATGGTACAGTCATCGACGTTAAACCTGATGAAATCATCTTGAATATAGGCTACAAAGCAGACGGTATCATTACAAGAAATGAGTATACTAACGAAGCAAACGTTGATCTTACAACAGTTGTATCCGTTGGTGATAAGATGAGCGCAAAAGTCCTGAAAGTAAATGACGGAGAAGGACAGGTTCTGCTGACATATAAGAGACTTGCAGCAGAAAAAGGCAATGAAAGATTAAAAGAAGCATTCGAGAATCATGAAGTATTAAAAGCTCCTGTAACTCAGATTCTTGGCGGCGGATTAAGCGTAGTAGTTGATGAAGCAAGAGTATTCATTCCTGCAAGCCTTGTTTCTGACACATATGAAAAAGACCTGAGCAAATATCAGGGACAGGAAATTGAATTCGTAATCAGCGAGTTTAATCCTAGAAGAAATCGTGTGATCGGTGACAGAAGACAGCTTCTTGTTGCTGAACGTGCTGAAAAACAGAAAGAACTGTTTGCTAAGATTAACGTAGGTGACAGAATGGAAGGAACTGTAAAGAACGTTACAGATTTCGGAGCATTCATCGACCTTGGCGGAGTAGACGGACTTCTTCATATCTCTGAGATGTCTTGGGGACGTGTTGAGAATCCTAAGAAGGTCTTCCGGGTTGGAGATAAAGTAGAAGTGATGATCAAAGATATCCATGATACAAAGATCGCACTCAGTCTGAAATTCCCAGAGACAAATCCATGGGCTAATGCAGCAGAGGATTATGCAGTCGGAACAGTAATTACAGGCAAGGTTGCAAGAATGACAGACTTCGGAGCATTTGTTGAACTGGCTCCAGGAGTAGATGCATTACTTCATGTTTCTCAGATTTCAAGAGCACATGTTGATAAACCGTCTGATGTACTTTCAGTTGGACAGGAAATCACAGCTAAGATCGTTGATCTGAATGAAGCTGAGAAGAAGATCAGCCTGAGCATGAAAGCTTTAGAACAGCCGGAAGAAGCTGCAGAAGAGACAGACGCTGAGTAATATCAAATCAGATATACAGACAGGAAAGGATAGAGGAAAGCCTCTATCCTTTCTATGCCTGAGGATAGAAGGGAACCTGCCATTGGCAGGTTTTCTGTGCGTATGTGCATTTGTTAAAAATGCAACAAGATGTTCATGAAAATATACAATGAAATTAGTCACTTTCTATAGAAATTTGTCTATATTTCCTGTATATTATATAAAGAGTAAATAGGAAGGAAGGAAAAAAGGATGGCATTGTTAACATTTAAGGGTGGTATTCACCCGGATGACGGCAAGAGCCTGGCTAAAGATAAGGCAATTGTCGATGTAAAACCTAAGGGCGATCTGGTGTACCCTGTATCACAGCATATTGGTGCTCCGGCAAATCCTGTGGTAGCCGTTGGCGATCATGTTTTAAAAGGCCAGATGATAGCAGAAGCAGGAGGATTCGTATCTGCTCCGATTTATGCATCTGTATCTGGAACAGTAAAAGCTATCGCACCACATCTGAATCCGACAGGAGGAAGAGTGAACAGTATCGTAATCGAGAATGATGGCGAATACGAAGAAGTTGAATATCCGGCTGTAACTCCGTTAGAAGACATGAGCAAGGAAGATATCCTGAATGCGATTGGAACAGCAGGAGTTGTAGGTATGGGTGGTGCCGGTTTCCCTACAAGAGTGAAACTTTCACCAAAAGAACCGGAAAAGATTGATTACATCATTGCAAACTGTGCAGAGTGTGAGCCATATATCACAGCTGACTACAGAACAATGATCGAGACTCCGGAAAAACTGGTCGGAGGAATGAAGATCATTCTCCGTCTGTTCGACAACGCAAAGGGAATCTTTGGCGTAGAGGATAACAAACCAGACTGTATCGAGAAATTAAGAGAACTGACAAAAGATGAACCACGTATTGAAGTTATGGCACTGAAGACCAAGTATCCTCAGGGTGGTGAGCGCCAGCTCATTTACGCTACAACAGGACGCGCAATTAATTCCGCAATGCTTCCGGCAGATGCAGGATGTGTTGTAGATAACGTGGCAACAATGGTAAGCGTATACCAGGCTGTTGTAGAAGGAAAGCCTTCTATGGAACGTGTTGTAACAGTAAGTGGGGACGCTGTTGCAGAGCCAGGCAATTTCAGAGTACCATTTGGCATCAATCAGCAGGAGCTTGTAGAGGCAGCAGGTGGATTTAAGACAGAGCCTGAGAAACTGATCTCCGGCGGACCGATGATGGGATTCTCTATGTTCTCGTTAGATGTACCTGTAACAAAGACTTCTTCATCTATTCTTGGATTTACCAAAGATGAAGTGGCTAAGATGGAACCATCTGCATGTATCAACTGTGGACGCTGTGTAGAAGCCTGTCCAAGCCGCCTGATCCCATCGAGACTGGCGGATTATGCAGAACATCATGACGAAGAGAAGTTTACAAAACACGAAGGACTCGAATGTATGGAATGTGGTTCCTGCAGTTTCGTATGTCCGGCAAAACGTCCGCTGAAACAGGCAATCGGATCTATGAGAAAGATTGCATTGGCGAACCGTAGAAAGAAAAAATAAACTAGAAAGAAGAAGAGGTGAACAAAAGTGAGTGAGAACAATTTGAAAATGTCATCTTCACCACATATTCGTTCCAAAGCGACTACCAGCAATATTATGCTTCTGGTGGCCATCGCACTTTTGCCGGCATCTGCATTTGGTGTATGGAACTTTGGACTGCCGGCATTCGGAATGCTGGTTACAACAACAGTTGTAGCAGTACTGACGGAGTACATATATGAAAAATTAATGCATAAAAAGATTACGATCAATGACTGGAGTGCAGCTGTAACAGGTCTGTTACTTGGCCTGAATATGCCGCCTACAGCACCATGGTGGATGGGGGCGATCGGTAGTGTGTTCGCAATCCTGATCGTAAAACAGTTATTCGGAGGTCTGGGACAGAACTTCATGAACCCTGCCCTCGGAGCAAGATGTTTCCTTCTGCTTTCATTTACAAGCCAGATGACAAGCTTTGTATATGATGGTGTGACAGGAGCTACACCACTTGCACAGTTAAAGGCTGGTAACGCAGTAAATACAATGGATATGCTGATCGGTAAGATTCCTGGAACTATCGGTGAGACATCTGTGATCGCTATCGTAATCGGAGCCATCTTCCTGATCCTGATGGGCGTGATCGATATTCGTATTCCTGGAACATATATTGTTACATTTGTGATCTTTATCGGAATCTTCGGACACGTTGCAAATCCGGATGTTGGATTCTTTGATCCACAGTACATCACAGCACATCTCTGCGGAGGCGGACTGATGCTTGGTGCATGGTTCATGGCAACTGACTATGTAACATCTCCGATCACACCGAAAGGACAGTATGTATACGGTATTATCCTTGGCGTGTTAACAGGTCTGTTCCGTCTGTTTGGCGGTTCCGCAGAAGGAGTTTCTTATGCGATCATCATCAGTAACCTTCTGGTGCCATTGATCGAAAGAGTTACTCTTCCAAAACCATTCGGTAAAGGAGGAGAAAAATAATGAATAAGATTGTTAAGAATACACTGATCCTTACATTGATTACTGTAATTGCCGGATTCTTACTCGGAGCTGTATATGAGATCACAAAAGATCCGATTGCCCAGGCTCAGGAGAAGACAAAGAAAGAAGCATGGCAGGCGGTATTTTCAGATGTAAAGCTTGATGATTTTAAAGCGGAAGATGTAGATCAGAAAGCAGCAAGTAAGGCTGTAAAAGATATGGGTACAAATGCAACAGTTGATGAAGTCTGTACAGCAGGTGATGAAGGCTATGTCATCACAACAACAGATAAAGACGGATTCGGCGGAAATATCCAGATCACAGTTGGTATTAAGAAAGACGGAACCATCAATGGTGTGTCTATCCTTTCTATCAGTGAGACAGCAGGACTTGGTATGAAAGCTACAGAGCCTTCATTCTATAATCAGTATGTGAATAAAAAAGCTGATAAATTCGTAGTTTCCAAAGACGGTGGCGACGGAGAACAGATTGATGCCTTAAGTGGTGCAACCATTACTTCAAGAGCTGTAACAGGAGCTGTCAATACAGCACTCGGATATTATCAGAATGCATTTAAGTAAATTAGGAGGTAGTATATCATGAATAAATGTACTGAAAGAGTATATAACGGTCTGATCAAAGAAAATCCTACCTTCGTTCTGATGTTAGGAATGTGTCCGACCCTGGCGGTAACAACATCCGCAATTAACGGTTTGGGTATGGGACTGTCTACTACAGTCGTACTTGTACTGTCAAATATGTTGATTTCCATGCTGCGTAAAGTGATTCCGGATTCAGTCAGAATGCCGGCGTTCATCGTAGTCGTAGCATCTTTCGTAACAATTGTACAGTTCCTTTTAGAGGGATTCGTTCCAAGTCTGTATGATTCACTTGGACTTTACATCCCACTGATCGTTGTTAACTGTATCATCCTTGGACGTGCAGAAAGTTATGCATCTAAGAACCCGGTACTTCCATCTATCTTCGATGGTATTGGTATGGGACTTGGATTTACATTTGGTCTTACCTGTATCGCAATCGTTCGTGAGTTTATCGGAACCGGAGCTATCTTCGGTGTTCAGATTCTTCCACTTGCAGACGCAGCAGCAGGAAAAGGCGGATATGTACCAGTAACAATCTTCATCCTGCCTGCAGGAGCTTTCCTTGTTCTTGCATTCTTAGTTGCAGGTATGAACAGACTGAAGAGACACGCAGCACAGAAAGGCAAGAAGATTGCCGAGCCACAGGGATGCGGTACAGACTGTGCATCATGCGGCGGATGCGGAAGCAAAGTATTCCCGACAGGGAATGAAGAGTAGGAGGAGTACATAGTATGAAAGAGTTATTGATTATTGCAATTGGTTCAGCTATCGTAAATAACGTTGTACTCAGCCAGTTCCTTGGAATCTGTCCGTTCCTGGGTGTTTCGAAGAAGGTTGAGACTGCAACCGGTATGGGTGGAGCAGTTGTATTCGTTATCACATTATCATCATTCTTTACGGGACTGATTTACAAATTCATCTTGGTTCCACTGGGATTTGAATATCTGCAGACAATCGTATTCATTCTGTTTATTGCAGCTTTAGTACAGTTTGTAGAAATGTTCCTGAAAAAGAGTATGCCATCATTGTATAAAGCACTTGGTGTGTATCTTCCACTGATCACAACAAACTGTGCAGTACTTGGTGTGGCACTTACAAACGTTCAGAAAGAATATTCTATCATCGAAGGTGTTGTCAATGGTATTGGTACATCTGTCGGATTCCTGATCGCGATCGTGATCATGGCAGGTATCCGTGAGAAGATGGAATACAATGATATTTCAGAGTCCTTCCAGGGAACTCCGATCGTACTGATCACAGCTTGTCTGATGGCGATCGCATTCTGTGGATTCTCAGGACTGATTTAGGAGGGAGCAGACAATGAGTGTTACAGGTATTATCCTTGCGGCAGTTATCGTAGGAGGCACCGGATTATTCATTGGTGTATTCCTCGGTGTTGCCGGCAAGAAATTTGCGGTAGAGGTAGATGAAAGGGAAGAGGCTATCCTTGGCGTACTTCCTGGAAATAACTGCGGTGGCTGTGGTTATGCCGGATGTTCCGGACTTGCTGCGGCAATCGTAAAAGGAGAAGCTGAAGTCGGCGGATGTCCGGTCGGAGGCGCTCCGGTAGCAGCAAAAGTCGGAGAGATCATGGGCGTTGCTGCAGGTGAACAGGTACATGAAGTTGCATTTGTAAAATGTGGCGGAGACTGTGAAAAAGCAAAACAGGAATATGAATATCACGGACTGAACGACTGTACTATGGTCAACATGATGCAGGACGGCGGACCGAAAGCCTGTTCTTATGGATGCCTTGGAGATGGAAGCTGTGTTCAGGCATGTCCATTTGATGCAATTCATATTGTGAACGGCGTAGCAGTTGTAGATAAAGAAGCATGTAAGGCATGTGGAAAATGTGTAGCTGTATGTCCAAAACACCTGATCGAGATCGTGCCATACGATCAGAAACATCTGGTAAAATGTAATTCACAGGATAAAGGTAAAGCAGTTATGCAGGCATGTACAGCAGGCTGTATCGGATGTAAGATGTGTGAAAAAGCATGTAAGTTTGAAGCTGTTACAGTAGAAAATAATATTGCTCACATCGACTACGATAAATGTAAAGACTGTGGTGCTTGTGCAGCAAAATGTCCGAAGAAGGTTATCTCATAACAAGATGAAAAAGACATTAAAAGACGGATTTGTATTATTAAAAAATGATATAAAGAAGGCAAAATGGGCGGTTATATTTATAATCGCCTATTTTGTATTTGGAAATAAATTCTTACACAGTATCTGCCCGATGGTCTGGATCACAGGATTTCCCTGCCCGGCCTGCGGACTTACAAGAGCAGGAATCCGGCTTTTACATCTGGATTTCAAGGGAGCCTGGCAGATGCATCCATTTATCTATGTATTTGCTGCAGGAGTGGTAATATTTGTGTGGGAGCGCTATATACGTAAGAAACAGATCGGAAAATGGTTTCAGATATTATGCGTCGTGTGTGTGGTTCTCATGGTGATCTATTACGTGTGGCGTATATATCGCTATTTTCCAAATCAGCCTCCAATGAGTTATTACCGATATAATCTGCTTCGGAACGTTATGCGTTGCATTCGTGGCCATGAAATGATAAGATAGACGCAGAACAGGACGAAGGAGGAAAGACAGATGGATGAAGAAAACAAGCAGATAACCGGTAACGGTGTCTACAGTTACGGTGAAACGACGGAAAAGCCAGAGGAGAAAGGCGAAGAACTGAAACATGCAGAAATTGAGATAGAAGAACCAAAGGAGACTGTTCAGTCAGAAAATGTGACTGGAGAAAAGGAAACAAATAAAGAAACATCAGAAACTGAAAGTAATCCAGAAAATTCTGACCAGACACAGACAGAATCAACAGATTCACAGGATAATAAATTCGCATATCAGGATAATCAATATGACTACAGTCAGCAGTACAGCCAGAACCGGAACGAGCAGTTAGATAACGCTCCAATGGACTTAAAAGACTGGATACTGACATTGATCGTATTGCTGATCCCGTGTGTTGGAATTGTCATGTATTTCGTATGGGCATTCGGAAACAACAGCAATATTAACCGAAGAAACTTCTGCAGGGCACAGCTGATTATATTTGCAGCATTACTGGGAATTTATCTGGTGCTTTTTGTATTGTTCGGAGCGGTTGCATTTACAGGGGCAGCACTTTATTAAATGAATTGCTGTTTAGTTCATCATCGTGGCCTCTCAGTCCATGAGAAAGACTTGGTGTTCTGGTTCTGGCGTGATTGGCCAATGATACTGAATTCAAATGTTGAATCATTACAGCATGCGATACCCACGGAATAAAACTTAGGAACTCTTTCTAGTGAATATGGAGAAGGTGTTGGAAAATCTTAAGGGACAAAATTCTGCGTTAGGT
>CAVBHX010000058.1:0-22757 GCA_963595255.1 bacterium | reverse complement strand
CATTTGATGCAGAAATCGGTGCAAGGAAGAAAAAATCGCATAATTTGTACAATGAATGGGCAATTCCAAATCGGGATTGCCCATTTTCTAAAATGAATGGAAATACAAATCGGAATTTGAGGAGGAAATATGGCATCAAGTAAGGAATACTTAGAGTTTATTTTAGGGCAGCTATCTGAGTTAGAAGAAATTACTTATCGAGCTATGATGGGAGAATTTATTATTTATTATCGTGGCAAGATTGTAGGCGGTATCTATGATGATAGATTACTTGTTAAACCAGTAAAATCAGCAATTAGTTATATGCCGACAGCTCCGTATGAATTACCCTATGAGGGAGCAAAAGAGATGTTGTTGGTAGATGAAGTTGATAATAAGGAATTTTTGACAGGCTTGTTTCATGCACTGTATGATGAACTGCCAGCCCCAAAACCGAAAAAGAAGAAATAGACAACTTCCAGTTTATAGAATTAAGAAAATGGAATTTAAGGAGGAGTATGTAAATGAAATTAGCAGATTTAGCAACAGGCTCTGATTGGATAGTGTGGATTGTCTTTGTGATATTTGCTGTACTTTCTGTTATTTTACTTTCTGGACATGGAAGCTGGTTCATTTCTGGATATAATACAGCTTCAAAAGAAGAAAAGGAAAAATATGATGAAAAGAAGTTATGCAGAACAATGGGAATTGGAATGTCTATTATAGCAATTCTTGCATTCACTATGGGCTTGTTTGAAAATATTTTGCCTGCATTTTTTGTATATATTGCATTGGGGATTATTTTGGTTGATGTCGTGGTAATTATCATTTTAGGAAATACACTATGCAGAAAGTAACAACTTTTTAGTTTGTATGCGACAAACGTTTGAACACTTTTTGAACACCGTAACCGTGATGAAGTCTTCAAAGCCCCTTTCTATCAGTATTTGAGATTAAGTAAAACGGTTCGATTCCGGTCTGCGGCATTAAGTAAAAAGTCTTCATCAAATATGCGAGAGAGAAATAAAAAAACACAAAGTAGAAAAGTTGCCATATAGAAATGCAGGACAGAATTTGATTTTTAAAACGGAACTGTCTCAGAATGAAATAATTCAGAAATTGGAAACACATGATATAAAGGATACACTGGATTATGATTTTTATGAAAAATAGGGAGAGTATTTTCTCAAAGTAAAAGGTGTAAAAAGACTTGTTTTTAATGGAATATTGACAGCAGATTTTAAAGTTGATTTTTTCGAAAATACACAAAAATATATTATTATTCATGTGTGTAATGATTTCCAAACGTTATATTCATCAGGATATGAGGCAGAAATATTTGAGTTTATGGTTAAAAAATTAAATTGTATTCCTCAGGAATCAATAAATAAGGAAAATTAAGTCAATCTTAATCATTTCTTCATGCATTATATGTAGAAAACTGATACATTTAAAGCAAAGAAACTGTGATACTACAGAAAATGCAGGGGGGAACGAAATGAGAAAAATCATTCCAAGAGTCATTTTAGGAATTGTTATCATATGCGTGGCATTGTATATATACGGACCGATTGCTTTTATGCCTGATGGAATCATTACGAGGCAAAAAGTACAGTCATTTGATAATCAGTATGATCTGGGATCGACACGCCGGCATGACTATAAAAGCGACAGGATGTATGTTGTATATTTGGGAAAGCAACCGCCTGAAATCTAGGAGGAGATTTTATATAGAGAAGACGGTGAGGTGAAAAAGAAAGTATCTCCGGTAAAAATAAAAACTGTAATTCCAGGGATATACAGCTTTAAATGGGATAAGGGAGGTAATCGCATATCGCTGTACTGGAAGAGAAAAATATTATTTTACAATTGTTGTAACATAAGGATAATCAAAGTTCTTTTGATGCGAGATATAGAAGGCAGTTATGAATAGCTGCCTTCTTACTATGTAAAGAAGCACTGGTTTGCGTTTTTACAGAAAATCCTGACAAGATACCAGAAGATCAATCTTCTTCCACTGTGTCTCTTCATTAATACAGTTGCCCTCTTCAACGGAAGCAAAGCCACATTGCGGAGAAAGTGCGATCTGCTCTCCGACTACGGAGCGGGCTTCGGCATAACGTTTTTTAAGAAAATCATGATCTTCCAGAATCGGGTTCTTGGTAGAGATTAATCCTGCGACAAAGATAGCATCCTTATCTTTCAGGACAGACCATGGAGCAAAGGAACCGGAACGGGCATCGTCGTATTCTACGAAGAATGCGTCATACGGAATTTCAGCGATTACCGGGGCAACGGAATCGTAAAATCCATGGAACAGTGGATTTCCCTTGAAGTTTCCTTTACAGAAATGTGTTGCAATAAAGAAATCTTCCGGTTTGTGTTCCAGAGCTTTTGTTGATACAAGCTGGAACCAGTTCAGAATCTGTCCTTTTGTATATCCAAGAGCAGTTATCTTTTTCTGGAAGTTCTCATCGATGAGATAAGTCCATGATGTATCATCAATCTGAAGATAACGGCAGCCATGGTCGTAGAAATCTAAAATTGCATCCTGATAGGCTTTTGCAATATCATCGATCAGTGCATGGATGTCTGTTCCGTAATAAGGTGTCTCTTTATTACCAAGCTGAAGGAAGTGATCAATCAGGATCATATTTGGACCGGAAATACATTTTTTAGCCGTAATACCGTCATATTTTTGTGCCAGAGAATGAAGATAGTCCCACGCACGAAGCTCCGGGTGTGCCTTGTTCTTATCATAGAAGAACTTACCGGTAACGGTTCCAAGCTCAATTTCATTACTGGTTCCATTGATTTCTTTTGTGAAATGAATGGTATCGAATCCATCAAATTCTTTGAGCCAGTCCAAATGCCACCACCTGCGGCGGAATTCTCCGTCTGTTACATATTTCAAACCGTGTGCCACTTCCTTTTCCACCAGTGATGCGATTGCAAGATCTTCGGTCTGTGTTAATTCTTCTTTTGAAATCTTACCGTCTTTGTAAGCTTTACGTGCTTCTTTAATTTCTGCAGGTCGTAAAAAAGAACCTACGATGTCATAAGTTAATGTGTCTTTTATCATATGAAAACCTCCGATTTTTTGATTATTTGCCTTTGCTTAGTTGATGATTTTATTATGCCAGATGTAATAGTTTTTGCATAATACTTAAAATTGTGAGTTTGATATAGTTTGAAACTATAGTAGATGAAAAAGGGGATCAAAATTGCTGTTTGTGGATATTTAAAAATTTTTATTATCTTAAAAAGTGTATAATATAAATATGACATGTGTTACATTAGAGTTGAAATCACAGGAGAAAAAGGAAATCGAATATGAACAGCAGAAAAAAAGTCTTATGGAAAATATTCATTTCAACATTATATCTAAGTGCATTTACATTCGGCGGTGGCTACGTGATCGTGAGTTTGATGAAGAAGAAATTCGTAGATGAACTTCACTGGATCGAAGAGAAAGAAATGTTGGATCTGGTTGCAATCGCACAGTCTTCACCCGGGGCGATTGCGATAAATGGATCGATTGTCGTAGGATATAAGCTTGCGGGGATTACCGGTGTACTGGTATCGATCATTGGAACAATTATTCCGCCATTTGTTATTATATCGTTGCTTTCTGTCTGCTATAATACATTTCGCAGTAATGAGCTGGTAAGTCAGATGCTGGAAGGCATGCAGACGGGAGTCGGAGCGGTGATTGCATCGGTGACATATGAGATGGGAACAGGCGTAGTGAAGGAAAAAGACGGAATCTCGCTGCTGATTATGGCAGGGGCATTTGTGGCGTCCTGTGTATTGGAGATAAATGTTGTGTATATTGTGATTATATGTGGATTACTGGGTGTCTTACGTACATGCATGAGCAGGAAAGGAGCGGGCAAATGATATATCTGCAGCTTTTCTTAAGCTTTTTACAGGTTGGGATGTTCAGCTTTGGCGGCGGTTATGCGGCGATGCCCCTGATACAGGGACAGGTTGTGACGGGACATCATTGGCTTAGTATGTCAGAATTTACGGATCTTATTACAATCTCCCAGATGACACCGGGGCCGATCGCGGTGAATTCGGCAACCTTTGTCGGAATCAAGATTGCGGGGATACCAGGTGCTCTGGCGGCAACATTTGGATGCATTCTGCCCTCATGTATTATCGTAACTGTCATTGCAAAACTCTATTTAAAATATCGCAGCATGGAGGTACTGCAAGGTGTGCTGGGGTCTTTAAGACCTGCAGTTGTGGCGATGATCGCGGCGGCAGGAATCTCAATCCTGATCACGGCATTCTGGGGAAGCCGGGATCTGATCGCAGTTACAGGGACGAAGTGGAGTCTGGTACTGATTTTTACAGTCTGCATGATATTACTTCGAAAAGTGAAAATGAATCCAATATGGGTGATGATTCTGGCCGGAGTGATGAAAGTGGGAATATCACTCATTTAAAGGCTGATGAAAGGGAAAAATACGCCGGGAAAAACAAAAAATGTGGAAAAAGTAAGAGAGGGACAAAAAATGGGGGAAAAAACGATTGAAAAAAATGCGATCACGGAAGGTGTTATCTGGAAACAGTTGTTGATATTCTTTTTTCCAATCATGCTGGGAACATTGATCCAGCAATTATATACAACGGTAGATACGATCATAGTGGGACGTTTTGTGGGAAAAGCGGCACTTGCCAGTGTCGGCGGACCGGCAGCAGTATTATCAACGATCGTGGTTACATTCTTTAATGGTCTGGCAAATGGAGCCGCGGTTATCATCGCACAATATTATGGTGCAAAGGACAGAAAGAGTCTGCATGTGGGACTACATACGGCATATCTGTTCTCTATTGTGATCAGTCTGATCGTATCGCTGGTTGGTACGGTGCTGACACCGTGGCTGCTTACAATTATGAATACACCGCAGGATATGATGGCAGATTCCACAATCTATCTCAGAATTTATTTTATGGGAATTCTGTTCACACTGGTCTACAATATGGGAGCAGCGATCATGAGAGCGGTCGGTGATTCCAGAAGACCGCTTTTGTATCTGCTGGTCTGTTGTGTGATGAACATCATCCTGGATATCGTTATGGTGGTAGGAATGCAGATGGGAATTGCCGGAGCTGCACTTGCAACTGTGATTTCGCAGTGTGTCAGTGCAATTCTGGTTACATGGTCGCTGACCAGGGCATATGATGCTATGAAATTAAAGTTCCGGGAGCTTCGGATGGATACCAGAGTATTGAGAAAAGAATTGAAGATCGGTGTTCCGGGAGCGCTTCAGGCATGTGCATACGGTGTAACGAATGTGGTGATCCAGGCATCGGTCAACAGCTTTGGTACGGATACCGCTGCTGGATGGGCAGCTTATGGAAAGCTTGACTTGATCTTCTGGACGGTATCGAGTGCGCTTGGAGCAGCAGTGACGACATTTGTCGGACAGAATTACGGAGCAGGAAAGATGGACAGGGTATATAAGAGTATAAGGGTGAATGTGGTGATCTCTTATATATTTACGGGAGCGATTATTGTAATACTTTTTGTATTCTGCGAGCCATTATATCATATGTTCACGACAGATCCGAAAGTTATTGAGATCGGAGTATATATGTTGCGTTTCCTGATACCGAGTTATCTGTTAAGTGTACTGCTTGAAAATCTGTCGGGAGGCCTGCGCGGATTGGGAGATGTATTCTGGCCGACGGTATTTACGTTTGGAGGATTGTTCTTTGTAAGACTTCCGTGGATCATGATTCTTACGAAGATCCATCATGAGGTGGAAGTTCTGCTGATCAGCTATCCGCTTGCATGGGGAGGGACACTGTTATGTCTGATCCCGTATTATTTCTGGCGGAAGAAAAAGAGAATGAAAATGGCAGGAAGATAGAGACAAAAAGAGCTTGTGAAAAAACAGATAAATGTTTTATCACAGGCTCTTTTTATCGCCATGCGTTCGTAAGGAGCTGCCGGTATATTAGTAATTTCCAAGTTTATTCAGATATTTATCAATGATATTCAGCCTTTTTTCAATCCCTTTTGCTCTGTGGCTGATGATTTCAAGCAGAGCCTCTGTTACAAACTGTGGTCCGATCATAGAATTGAAAAATGTATTACTGTCTACAGGTACTGTAAGAAGTATGTCGGCATATTTCGCAAGAAGAGAACTTGGTTTGTCCGTAATGACTATAATAGAGGCACCGGCGTCATGTGCCATCTCTGCAGTCACTTCATCCTGCGAAGAATAACGAGGAAAACTGAACAGTACCAGACAATCTGTATGTGAGATGTTACACATATGGTCGATCGGACTCATAGAAGTGGTGGTTGTCATAGTCACATGTGGAACCATCTGCTTCAGATACAGGAGAAAGAAATCCGCAAGACAGATATTGCCTCTTGTTGCTGCAATATATTTGTGCTTGCTGGAGACAATGAGATCAGCAGCCTGCTCAAATGTCTCGATAGAATTCTGAATAAAGATTTCTTCCAGGTTATGTGCGGCATTCTTAAAATGCCGGTTGATATAATCAGAAGAGGTGTCTAATTTGGCCTGCTTTGCGATACGCTGGGATGGGACCGTAATACTGCTGGAAATGCTGAGTACCTTATCCTGATAATCTTTACGCAATGCTTTCTGAAAATCCATAAAGCCGTCAAATCCGATCGTACGGCTGAAACGGATCACGGAAGATTCACTTACCCCAAGTTTTAATGCGATCTCTGTTGATGTCATAAAACAGGCTTCCGAAGCATTATCCAGAACATATTCTGCAATGATCTTTTGTGTCTTGGTAAGATGTGCAGAATGAAGCAATTCCTTCATATCTTTCATAATATAGTTCCTCCGAAAGTAATATTGATAATTAGATTTAAACATGAATCTGCAAAAGTTGCAAGACAGAGAACGTGGAAAAGGGAAAAATCACTCGGAAATGCAAAAAAAGAGGCAAAAACTTATAGATAATGATAATTTTTTGTCGTTATTTATATATCATGTAAATGAAGCATGCTCCAATCTTTTTGAGTCTAAATCGTCAAAAATATGAAAAATATTGTGCATAATACATAAAAATACATGTGAAAATAATAACACATATGGTAAAAGTGCAAAAATAATTATATACAAAAAAACAAAGGTGTGTTATCATCAAGCCATCGAACGACGAAAGAGAGGGAAAGAAATGTTACAAACAATTGAAAACGTGAATGCGGCCGTTAACAATTTCGTCTGGGGAGTTCCGGCAATGGTCTGTATCATCGGTGTAGGGCTTGTACTCTCAGCCCGTACAGGATTCATACAGTTCCGTAAATTCGGGTATGCCATGAAGAATTCTATCGGACGTATTTTCACAAAATCAGAAGCAAAAGATGGTAGTATCACTCCATTCCAGGCAGTATGTACAGCGCTTGCGGCAACGGTGGGGACCGGTAATATTGCCGGAGTTGCCGGAGCAATTGCAATCGGAGGAGCGGGAGCAGTATTCTGGATGTGGGTGTCTGCACTACTTGGAATGTGTACCAAGTTCTCGGAAGTTACACTTGCAGTTCATTACAGAGAGAAGAATGCAGAGGGAGATTATGTTGGGGGCCCGATGTATTATATCAAGAACGGACTCGGTAAGAAATGGTACTGGATGGCTTCGCTTTATGCGATTCTTGGAAGCCTGACAGTGCTTGGAACAGGAAATGCAACACAGGTAAATACCATTACGACATCGATCGATTCGGCACTTATGAGCTATAATGTGATCGATGATACACAGGTAGGTATGGTGAATCTGGTGATCGGAATCGTGATCGCAGCGCTGGTAGCGGTTGTTTTACTTGGCGGAGTAAAACGTATCGGTACCGTAACAGAGAAGCTGGTTCCGTTCATGGCAGTATTTTATATCATCCTTGCAGTCGGAGTTGTTGTATTGAATGCAGACAAAGTACCACATGTATTTGAGATGATCTTTGTAGGTGCATTTAATCCATCAGCATTTACCGGCGGCGTGGTTGGAAGCTTATTTATGACCATGAGACGCGGTGTTTCGAGAGGTATCTTCTCGAATGAGGCCGGAATCGGTACCGGATCGATCGCACATGCGTGTGCAGATACAGATGAACCTGTAAAACAGGGAATGTTCGGAATCTTTGAAGTATTTGCAGACACGATCGTGATCTGTACACTGACAGCACTGGTTATTCTTTGTGGCGGCGAAGGAATCCAGTATGGTGTGGCAGCAGGTGCGGAGCTTACCATCTCCGGATTCGTGACAACATATGGTAACTGGGTGACGATCTTTACAGCAGTTGCAATGTGCTGTTTTGCATTCTCAACGATTCTTGGCTGGGGACTTTATGGAGCAAGATGTATTGAGTTCGTATTTACAACAAAGATCGTCAAACCATTTATGATCGTATATGCGCTGGTTGCAATCCTTGGTGCAACAGTGGATCTTGGTATCATCTGGGGAATCGCAGATACCTGCAATGGTCTGATGTCTATCCCGAACCTGATCGCCTTATTCCTGATGTCAGGAACGGTGGCAAAACTGGCAAAAGACTACTTTGCAAAAGTAGAGAAAAAGAATTAGAAAGACAAAAAAATAACTTACTGGTGAAAAAAATAACTTTTATTGCATTGATAATTGTGTTGTGTTAGTATGAGTTCAGGAAGAGGTGAAGAATATTCTTCAACAAAATAAAGCTAAGAAAAATAATCTTCATTCAGAAAAGTAAACGGATTAAAATTTTAGGAGGTTTTTCAAAATGAAAGTAGGATGTGTAAAAGAGATTAAAAACAACGAGTTCCGTGTAGGTATGACACCTGATAACGTTAAGAGTTATGTGAATGCAGGACACGATGTTTATATCGAAAAAGGTGCCGGCGAAGGTTCAGGATTCTTAGATGCCGAATATGAGGAAGCTGGGGCTAAGATGATTGATACAGCAAAAGAAGTGTGGGATACAGTTGAGATGATGATCAAAGTAAAAGAGCCGCTTCCGGAAGAATATCCATTATTCCACGAAGGACTGATCCTTTATACATATCTTCACCTTGCAGCTGATAAGCCGCAGACAGACGCTCTCCTTGGAGCAAAAGTAAAAGGTGTTGCTTATGAGACTCTGATCGAAAGAAACGGAAGCATTCCTCTTCTTGCTCCAATGAGTCAGATCGCAGGACGTCTGAGTATTCAGGAAGGTGCAAAATACCTTGAAAAGAGATTCGGTGGAGAAGGCGTTCTCTTAGCAGGAGTTCCTGGAACACCAAAGGCTAACATCGTAATCCTCGGTGGCGGATCTGTAGGAACAAACGCTTGCAAGATCGCAGTTGGAATGGGAGCTAACGTAACAATCATGGATATAAACCTTCAGAGACTTGCTTATCTGGATGATATCTTCGGAGCACGTATTCAGACACTTGTTTCTAACGATGCAAATATTGAAAAAGCTGTAAAAGAAGCAGACCTCGTAATCGGATGCGTTCTGATTCCAGGAAAATCAGCTCCTAAGATCTTCAAGAAAAAATATCTGAAAGAGATGAAACCAGGCGCTGTATTTGTAGACGTTGCCGTTGACCAGGGCGGATGTGGTGAGACAACAAAGGTTACATACCATGATGATCCAATCTTTATTGAAGACGGTGTTGTTCATTATTGTGTAGGTAATATGCCGGGAGCAGTTCCAAGAACATCTACAATCGCACTTACAAATGCAACATTATCCTATGGACTGCAGATTGCAGGAAAGGGACTGGAGCAGGCTTGCAAAGATAACGAAGTTATCTACTCTGCAATCAATACATATGATGGAAAATTAACATGTAAGAACGTAGCAGACAGCTTTGACTGTTATGAATACACAGATATCAAATCTGTTTGTTAATCAAATCGTTATTATATATTAAAATAAGAAGAAACTAAAACTAAATCGTCATGCGTTCGAAAGAAGCTGATTAATTCCTATGAGTGGAAAAATGCCGGTATCTTGGGGGTGCCGGCATTTTTCTATACTAAAGTATGTAAGAGAAGCTGTCCATGACAGGTTCTGTAGATTGCCATGCGTATGTAAGGTGTTGCCAGTGTCAGGTCCTGTAGATAAGAGCTGTTAAATCAGCGGTAGTGTAATAATATGCAGTAAAGTATTGGAATAGATGAATATTATACATAAGATTGTATTATAAAAAGAACTTGAATATTAATATAAATTATGATATATTTATTTTATTGTCGACGATTTAATACTTTAATTCACTGATATACAAAAGGCTATTTATAGGCAAACTCTATAAATAGCCTTATTTATTAGTATTTTCTATTTCCTTAATTGTTAAAAAAATGTTACACTGGTGGACGGTAATCTTAAGGAAAGGGGAAAAGAAAAATGGATTTACTGTGTAGTGTTAACTGGATAGCACTTCTTGTGTTAGCCATAACATTATTGCTGTTCAAAGTTTTGAATCAGTTAGCGATGAAGATCAACTGGACATTCGTTGTTCTGATCAGTATGGTAATGGGAGCCGTGATCGGTCTCGTATTTGCATCTGAGAACAACAGTTATCTTGTCTGGGTTGATTTGATTGGTGACATTTACATCAACGTAATTACTGCTCTGGTGGCACCGGTTATCCTGATCTCTATCATGTCAGGTTTTATTTCTTTAAATAGTAAAGAAAAGATGAAGAGTATCGGACTTACTTCTGTACTCTGGCTTCTGGCTTCATCTGCAGCAGCAATCGTTCTGTCATATATTTTTGGAGCCATTACAGGACTCGGAAAAGGGGCAGAGGCTGTATTTGCTGATATCGCATCAGTAAGTGACAGCACAATCAGTTCTTATGAAGAACTTGCAACATCATTTGACCAGGTTATTTTGAAATTCTTCCCAACGAACGTAATCGGAGATCTTTCCAATGATAACGTCGTTGCGATCATCATCATTGCTATCGCTGTAGCTGTAGCATATGTTGGAATCTCATCAGAAGAGGGAGAAGAAAAAGTAGTCGCATTCAAGAACCTTGTAGAAGCACTGAAGAATATTATCTATCGTATTCTGGCATTTGTCATTGACCTGACACCATTCGCAGTCCTGTGTCTGGTAGCAGGATCTGCAAGTCAGATCTTCGAGGATAAGAAATCCCTCGTACAGCTGGTACTTCTGGTCGTTATGATCTATGTGGTATGTCTGGTACACAGCTATGGATTTAATGCGATCATTATTAAGTGTGTTGCAAAACTCAGCCCGCTTAAATTCTTCAAGAAGATTCTTCCGGCACAGATCACAGCATTTACGACTTCAAGTAGTGTTGGGTCAATCCCTGCCTCTATTGAGTGCCAGAGAAAGAGTGTTGGTATCGATGAGGAAATCTCGAACTTTACAACATCCCTTGGTACAACCATCGGTATGCCGGGGTGTACATGTGTATGGCCGATTCTTCTGGCTATTTTCTATACCAATGCGATGGGTATTGCGTGGACAGTATCTGACTATGTAATGTTAGCTGTTGTCTGCCTGATCCTTTCACTCGGAAGTGCAGGAGTACCTGGTATCGGAGTGGTATCTGCTATGGCGGTGTTCAAAGCAGTCAACCTTCCAATCGCAGCGATCGTACTTTTAGTACCGATCAACAACATTTCAGATATGATCCGTACATTTGACAATGTAACTGCAGGTAATGTAACTGCAGCAATCGTTGCCAGAAAGATGGGAACTCTGGATGACAATATCTTTAATGCAGAAGAAAAGAAAGGAGAGAACGCATAATGAAATTGAAAAAGTCTACAATCGTACTGATCGTGTTAGCTGTCATTTTCCTTGGTCTCTCTGTAGTATCAACAAAGTATTCTGTAACAAGAACAATCAACGCGATCGATGAGATTGGCGATATGAAACTGAATGATGACAGTATCGACAGATTTAAAAAAGCAGCCGAATATTATCAGGCTTTAGATCCGAACCAGAATCTGGAAGAAAAGATCACAAACCTGAAGACTTATAAAGAAGACAGACTGAATTACGCAAGACTTATGATCAAACAGGCTTCTCTTGCAGACAAGAAGCAGGATGGTGCAGCAGACGCCGTAAAAGAAGCACGTGAAGCAGTAGATACTTATGTGCCGGCTGATGAGAAATGGAACATCGAGAATTATCAGGATCTTCTGGATCTGGAAGCTACATATAGCAGTGACGGTGGATCAGGATCAAGCGATGATGCCGGTGAAGCACCTCCGATGTGCTAATGAATCTTTGATAGTATACAGGACAGGCCGTCGGGGAACAATAATAGATGACTATCCTGTATGTTATATATGTATACAGTAGAAGCCGTTATCTGCAGTAATACTGTTATACGGGAAAATGTAAAAAGTTTATTTCAACCAAAAGGAGAAAAAAGATGAAGAAAAAAGTTCTTTCATGCTTACTTGCTCTGTCTATGTCAGCTGCATTACTTGCAGGATGCGGAAGCTCATCTGACAGCAAGAGCTCAGACGACAGCAACAAGAAAACAGAAGAAACTGCAAAAGCAGATACAACAAAGGCTTTATCTGCAACAGATTACAACTTCGAGCCAGATTATTACTTTAACACATTCAACACAAATTCCTTAAAAGACAAGCCGCGTCAGGGAATCAAGACATTCAAGAGTGTTGATGAAGTAGTATACGAAGATATCACATATGATGAACTGATCGATCTGTTCCAGAAAGAAGGAACATACATGATCGCTCTTTGCGGATCATGGTGCCACAATACAAGAGCTATGACACCTTCTCTTACAAAGTATGCAAAAGAGAATGGTATCGATACAATCTACACATATGACTTCAACCTGGATGACAACGAGAATGGTAACACATTCATCCGTATGTCTGACGGAAGTGAAAATGCAGGTGTAAACTACAACTACATGTATGGTGAAGTTGTAAAACAGTACCTGACAAACATTGATGACTGGATTGAGTTCCCATCAACAACAGAGAGAGCAATCTCTTACACAAATGCAAAAGGTGAGACAGAGACAGTTGGAAGAATCCAGCAGCCAATCGCTTTCATCTACAACAAAGACAATACAACAAACTACAGCGACAAAGATGATGACGCTGAGAAGTTCCCTGTAATGTATGCGTTCGAGCAGATGGTAGAGCGTGACAAAGACGGTGTATACACAAAAGAGTATGACGATGAAGGTAACGAAGTTACAGATAAGAACGGAGATCCTGTAAAACATTACTGCACAAAGAAATACAACAAAGAAATGAAGAAGATGTTCGACTTCATCAATGACAACAACATCGAATTCACAGAGTATTCAAAAGAAGACTTCGTTTGTGAAAACTACCCGGCTCTTAAGGATGCTGAGAAGGTTAACATCAAGACTGTAACATATCGTCAGTTTGCATGGCTGTTACAGCAGGATGGAAATGCTATCTACATGGTAGGCGGACCATACGATGAAGCTACACAGAACGAGATCGCAGATGTAAATGCTAAGGCAGTAGAAAATGATGTAAATGTATACTTATGGGATCCATATGTTGACGGAAAGATCAGCGAGGATGACTGGGGATACAAGAACACAGGCGATATCATGAAGAGCGACAGCATTGGATTCATGTACACAACTCTGATCGAGAACTCTCTTACGAACCTTACAACAGACGAGTTCGAGAACGGCGATGCTGATGCAAGCCTGACATACAAGAACGATGCTGGTGAAGAAGCAACTGTTCCGGTTATCAAATCACCATTTGTATTCTCATTCAACAAGGATGCAACAGATGAAGATGGAGTATCAGCTCCTATCACAGCTTACAGCGAAAAAGCTGATACACTGGATGCTGTATTCTCAGCTTATGCTGACGGAATTGCAAAATAATCATATCAGTTATGTATAAGCCGGAGCAATCCGGATTACAAAAGTGATGAATAGAAGGGAGGTGTTACTTCGGTAACATCTCTCTTTTTTGAACCACTGAATTGTGATATTCTATAGATGATAATTTCGAAATATGGATAAAAGGAAAGTATAAGATATGAAGAAAAGAATGAAAAAATTAAGTGTACTCTGTCTGGCGGGAATGCTGTGTCTTGGACTGTGGGCATGCAGTTCTTCGGAAGACAGTTCTTCAGGTGACTCATCGGGTTCAACGAAAAGTGCAGATATATCAGAAGAAGGCAATAAGACAGGAAAGAGTGACAGCAGTTCGGGAGAGCAGGAAACCAGTGAAAACGGATTTCCTGTAAATATGCCGGAGTTTTCGACGACAGACATGGACGAAAATAAAGTGACGAATGATATTTTTGCAGACTATGATCTGACGGTCGTGAATTTCTGGGCAACGTACTGTAATCCATGTATTGATGAATTACCGGAACTGGCAGAGTGGAAAAAAGAACTTCCGGATAATGTGAACCTGATCGGGCTTCTGGTGGATGTAGATGAAAAAGGCAGTGATCAGTATAAACTGGCGGAAAAGATCATTAAGGAGACAGGGGCAGATTATCAGCACCTGATTGCAACGGAAGAATTTGACGATATGATCAGTAATCTGGTTGGTGTACCGACGACATTTTTCGTAGACAGTACAGGAAAGATCATCGGGGAACCATTTGCCGGAGCGGATGTCGATGCGTATAAACAGGCGGTAGAGGATTATCTGAATGGAAAGTAATCAAAAAATAACAAGACGTCTGATTGCCGGAGCAATATTGGTTGTGGCGGTTATGATGATCATATATGGAATATACAGAGGAGAAGTATCCATCGTACTGAATAAAGCAGTCAACGTGTGCCTGGAATGTATCGGTCTTGGATAAAGAAATAATGATGAGAAAAGTAACATTTGAGATAAAACGAAAAATGATACAGGTTGCAGCATTTGGCTATTCCAATCTATATCTTGGCAATTTTCTGGATGGGAGATTGTATAAGGGGAAATGGAAAAGTTTCTGCAATCCGGGAATGAACTGCTATTCCTGTCCGGCGGCAACCACTGCATGTCCGATCGGGGCGATGCAGGCAGTGAACGGTTCGATCGATTTTAAGATGAGCTTCTATGTATGGGGGATGATCCTGGCATTCGGAGTCGTTCTGGGACGTGCGGTCTGCGGTTTTTTATGCCCGTTCGGGCTGATACAGGAACTTTTATATAAGATCCCGTTTCCGAAAAAGAAATTATGGAAGGGATTTACCTGGATCAAATATATTCTGCTCGTTGTATTTGTGCTGATGCTTCCGGTTGTAAAGACGAATGTCGTTGGAAGCGGTGCGCCGGCATTCTGTGAATATATCTGTCCGGTCGGGACACTGGAGGGAGGAATCCCGCTCCTTTCCACACATCCGGAACTGCGCCGTGTGATCGGGACATTATTTTCCGTGAAAATGGTGATCCTGGTGATCACACTGGTGGGATGTTTGAGTATCTGCAGGTTTTTCTGCAAAGTGATGTGTCCGCTGGGAGCAATCTATGGACTTTTGAATAAAGTCAGCCTTTTTCATATGGATGTGAATATGGAAAAATGTATACATTGTGGTAAATGTACGCATGTCTGCCCGATGGATGTGGATCCGGTAAAGGCACCGGATTCTGCGGAATGTATACGTTGTGGAAAATGTGTGAGTGCGTGTCCGAAAAAGGTGTTGAAACTTGGAATGAGATAAAAATATTCGTCAAATTGTACAAAATAGATGAAAAAATCAAAAAACACTTGAAAAAAATACACAAAATCCTATAATGAAGGTAGGTTAAGGAAATGTTAAGAAATGAAAGACATTGGAGGTGTTGATATGATTAGTTTTATCATTTGCTTGGCGCTACTTATAGGAGGGTATTTTGTCTATGGTAAAGTGGTTGAGAACACTTTTGCACCGGATGACAGAGAGACACCGGCGGTTCGGATCAATGACGGTGTCGATTATGTGGTAATGCCACAGTGGAAATTGTTCCTGGTACAGCTGTTGAATATTGCAGGTCTGGGACCAATCTTCGGAGCTATGCAGGGAGCATTGTGGGGACCGGTTGTATTCCTGTGGATTACATTTGGTACGATTTTTGCAGGTGGTGTGCATGACTATTTTTCAGGTATGCTTTCTGAAAGAAATGACGGAGCATCTATTTCCGAAGTGTGCGGAATTTATCTTGGAAATGTAATGAAGAATGTGATGCGTGTATTCAGTGTTGTACTTCTGGTTATGGTTGGTACTGTATTTGCAGTAGGACCGGCGGGACTGATCGTTACATTGCTTGGCAATAAAGGTGTGACAGGAGCTTTGGCGAACCCGGAAGTATGGCTTTGGATCATCCTTGCATATTACTTTGTTGCAACATTTATTTCGATCGATAAGATCATCGGACGTATCTATCCATTGTTTGGTATCTGTCTGATCGTTATGGCAGTCGGTGTTATCTTCGGTATCTTTATGAATCCGAATTATACGATTCCTGAGATCTGGACGCATTTTACCAACATGCATCCGGCAGGAAAACCGATCTGGAGCTTTATGTTCATTACCGTAGCGTGTGGAGCCATTTCCGGATTCCATTCTACACAGTCACCATTGATGGCACGTTGTATGAAATCTGAGAAACAGGGACATTTCGTATTCTATGGTGCCATGGTTGCAGAAGGTGTGATCGCACTGATCTGGGCAGCAGCAGGCTGTTCTATCTATAAAGTTACAGGCGGACTGAATACTGGACTGAATGATATTCTTGCAAATGGTCAGTCAGCAGCAATCTATGATGTATGTATCAAGACGATGGGCGGCGTCGGTGTTGCGCTTGCAATGATCGGAGTTATCGTATGCCCAATCACTTCCGGGGATACCGCATTCCGTAGTGCACGTCTGGTACTGGCAGACTGGTTCAAAGTTGATCAGAATAAGATGCAGAAACGTCTGATGTTATGTGTTCCGCTTCTGGCAGTCGGAGCATTTGTCGGACATCTGGATTATGCAATCGTATGGAGATACTTCAGCTGGACAAACCAGACACTGGCTATGATCGTTCTGTGGACAGCAAGTATGTATCTGTTCCGTGAGAAGAAGAATTACTGGATCACAGCGGTACCGGCAACATTCATGAGTGCAGTTTCCATGACATATTTCTTCTGTGCAGAAGAGTGTCTGGGACTTTCCACGAAGGTTGCTTATCCGGTAGGAATTATTCTGGCAGCAGCATTCCTTGGAATCTTTATCCATGCTACAAAGAAACCAATGAAAGCATAGTTGTAAGACAGCGTAATTTGAATCGCCATGCGTTCGAAAGAAGCTGCCAGTGGCAGGTTCTGTAGATACATAAAAAGGCAGAATGAATTGACAGAAATGAGATGATGAAAAGATGAAACCACAAAGACTGGGTAATGTATCGATTTCGGATGAAGAATTGATAAAAGACAAAAAAGAATGTAAGAAGATCGGACCTTGTGGCATTGGGAAAAAGGCGGTGTATCTTAGCAGTTTCTATATTGACAGAAGGTATTACATACCGATTGGTTCTGTAAAAAGGATCTTCAAAAGAATCGCCATGAGTAAGGGTGGATTTACAGGAAAAGGAGTATTCGGTACATTATCCTATCTTGTGGTCGTATATGAGGACGGAAAAGAAAAGCAATGTAATTTCAAACATGAAGAAGATGTGGACAGATTTCTTGCATACATAGAAGAAGAATATCCGGATATTCCGGTACACAGTCTTGAGGCTGAGCGGAAGCTTGCTGAGAAGGAAAGATGGCTGGCAGAAAAGCAAAGAGAAAGAAATGTATCGGAAGAAACAAAAAGATGTCTCGTGAAGCTGGAACAGGCAGAACAGTATCTGAAAAAGCAATCGGATATCTATATGGACTTGAGGCAGTCGGCGAAGAAAAAGCGTACTTATGACAGAAGTAACCCGGCGTATAAATGGGTAGCTCTTGCAATCGTACTGATGGGCGGTGCGGCATTCGTCTATGGTATCTATGCATTGACGACCCATGCAGGATTTGGAATGTATTTCCTTTTGTTTGGTCTGGCTGCAATCTTCTTATTTGCCGGAGCGAATGTACTTCCGACTTCGAAGAATAATAAGAATTATATTGAGAAGCGGCTGATGGAATCGATCAGTCAGATGGAAGAATATATAAGAGAATATCCGGATTTCCCGGTACCGGCTCACTATGCACATCCGATTGTGCTAAAGAGAATGCAGGAAATTATGAAAGAAGGGCGTGCGAGAAATATTCCGGAAGCATTGCAAGTTTTGAAAAAAGATCTGAAAGCGTTGAATTCCAGCGTAGTCGTCGAGAAAGAAGAGTATGACGAAGTGGTAGCGATCAAACCGATGTTTCTGGTGATGGATTATAAATAATTTGGCAGATAGAAAATGCGGTCGGCATATATTCTGAGACTATGAGTAAGAATATATTGCCGGCCGTATTTTTTGACATATCAAAGTATACAAGAGAAGATACCAGCGGGAGGTTTTTTGTAGCGCTATGTGTTTGAAAGAAGCCACCGGTGGCGGGTACTTAGATTTTAAGCTTCAACATATATGCTAAAACCAGGAATAGTATTGCGATACATTTCACACCAATAGACACTCCGACATACCCCGGCAGCAAATATCCTTTTTGCTTTTTGCCTGATATTAAAGAAATGATATCGATTATGAAAAAGACGATTAGAACAATTGCAGCACCGAAGATCAACAGCATAGCATCACCATTATTATGTGTCAGTGCAGTTACGACTCCAACATTTGTAATTGACATCCAACTGTAGATTATGTATATCATGCATATTAGGTTAAAAATAATATCAAAGACAACTTTTTTGTTTTCTGTTCCGTTCTTCATTTTAATGTCCCCTTTCTTTAAGAGAATCTGGTAATAGCCGGCATTCTTATCAATTTTTTGTTACTTCTCTTTTGTTGTCTATAATATAAACTGTCAAGTAACTTGAAGGTCAATAGTTTTGGAAAAAATAATTTGTAACTGCTTCTGTATTGTGGAAAAATCAGAATGTTGGTACAATAAGAACATACATTCGAAAAAAGAAAATTTTGGAAATGAATTTGTAAGTAAAGGAAGGAGGAGAACAGGCATGGCAGACAAAGAACAGCGAAGCTATATCGCGATTGACTTGAAATCATTTTACGCATCGGTAGAATGCAAAGAAAGAGAACTGGATCCGATGACAACCAATCTGGTAGTAGCGGACAAAAGCCGTACGGAAAAGACCATCTGTCTGGCAGTGTCACCTTCCTTGAAATCATATGGGATACCGGGGCGTGCCAGACTTTTCGAGGTTGTGCAGAAGGTAAAAGAAGTGAATAAAAGACGGATCTGCATGGCACCCGGAAAGAAGTTTGCAGGAACTTCCGTAGATAATGAAGAAATAAAACTACATTTGGAATTGGAACTGGATTATATTACGGCAGTTCCGAGAATGGCATTATATATGAAATACAGTACGGAGATATACAACATTTATCTGAAATACGTTGCACCGGAGGATATCCATGTCTATTCTATTGACGAGGTATTCATGGATGTAACTGATTATTTGAATACTTACCGGATGACAGCAAGGCAGCTTGCGGGGAAGATCATTCAGGAAATCCAGCAGGAGACGTCGATTGCGGCAACGGCAGGAATCGGAACAAATCTGTATCTGTGTAAAGTTGCAATGGATATTGTGGCGAAGCATATTGAGCCGGATCAGAATGGGGTGAGGATCGCAGAACTTACAGAAATTTCTTATAGGAAGCTTTTGTGGGCGCACCAGCCGATCACGGATTTCTGGCGTGTGGGCCCGGGGTATGCGAAGAAGCTTGCGGAAGTCGGATTATTTACCATGGGAGATGTGGCAAGATGTTCTCTTGGTAAGCCGGGGGAATATTATAATGAAGATTTGCTGTACCGGCTATTTGGGGTGAATGCAGAACTTCTGATTGATCATGCATGGGGATGGGAGCCATGCACGATCGCAGATGTGAAGGCGTATAAGCCCGAAAATAACAGTATGGGTGCGGGACAGGTACTGCATTGTCCATATAATTTCGAGCAGACGAAGATCGTGGTAAAGGAAATGATCGACCAGCTGGCATTGGATCTGGTAGATAAATGTCTCGTAACGGATCAGATTGTTCTGACGATTGGATACGACATCAAGAATCTGGAACAAGGAACGAAGAAAAATGTAGGGGAGATCACGACAGACTGGTACGGCAGGCAGCTGCCGAAACATGCACATGGAACCGCTAATCTGAAGCAGCATACTTCTTCATCGAGGCTGATGACACAGGCAGTTGTAAAGCTGTATCATGAAATTGTGAATCCGGATCTTCTGATCCGCAGGATTACGATGGCGGCGAATCATGTGATCAGCGAGAAAGAGGTAAAGGAAGAACAGCAGTATGAACAGATGAATCTCTTTACAGATTTTGGAACTGCGAAGAAAGAAAAAGAAGAGAAGAATGAGAAGCTTGAACGTGAAAAGAAGATGCAGAAAGCGATGTTGGACATCAAGAAAAAGTATGGGAAGAATGCGATCTTAAAAGGAATGAATCTGCAGGAGGATGGAACTGCGATGGAACGAAACCGGCAGATCGGAGGACATAAAGCGTGAAAAAAGATAAGATTTCGAAAGAAAATATTTCCACAAAACAGATTCTGCAAGAAGCGGATCCGATAAAAAATAGTTCTAAGGAAAATAAGACACAGTTTTCCGGAAAATTGCAGAAATCGGTACTGGAAGTACAGCGGAAATATGGTGATATCCTGGGCTTTCCGCATCATGTATCGGAGACACATCCGCCGATGCCGACAGCAGACCGGGCAGCTCAGTTTGCACCATTTGCGGCCCTGACCGGATATAAGGAAGCAATCGAAGAGACGGAACGGATAGCAGAGGAGAAAGTCGAGCGGGAATACGAATAAAGACAAAAAATAGAAGAAATGGAAAAAATATGGTGTATCTCTTGACCTTCAAGTGGCTTGAAGGAATATAATCACCTTAACAAGGAGAGAAAAGGATACAGATATCCAGAACAGGGGAAGGTGAGAGTATGGAAGATACGGGAAAACTTGAAGAAAGAAACAAAATTATTTCTGAGCTTCAGACAATAATAAAAGAACGGATTGAATTAAAAGAAATCGAAATACCGGGAACCATTACATTTCAGGTCATGTCTGTGGATGGTGGGAACGTACCGGTGGGAGCCGGTGAAGTGCTTCTGCTCCGTTACAGTGCGACCCATCTGGAATACAGTCATGAGTTGGAAGATGAGAACCAGAAATTTCATATGGCGCTTCATATCATTTATTGTAAAGAGCAGAAAGGTTTGTTTGGAAAAGTAAAGTACAAGACGATAAAACACCGCAAAGAAATCATTACAGAAGCAGACTGGAAAAATGGAAAGAAGGTGTCACTTTATGAAGATTAAAGATGTAGAAAAACAGGTTGGCATTTCCAAGGCGAATATAAGATTCTACGAAGAAGAAGGACTGATCCATCCGGCACGTAATCAGGAAAATAATTACCGAGAGTATTCAGAAGAAGATGTAGAACAGCTTCAGGAAATTAAAAAGCTGCGTCTGATCGGTATTCCGGTACAGGAGATCAAAGAGATCTATGAAGACAGACTGACCTTGCAGGAAGCGTTGTCTCGCAGACTGGATGAAATCGAAAAAGAAGAACGTACATTAAAGGAAACGAAACTGACCTGCCAGAAAGCACTGAAAAGTAAGCTTGACATTACATCGATCGATCAGCTTGAGATTGAGGAAGAAAAAGAAGAGTGGCAGGTACATCTGGCGATTCTTTTGAAAGAGGATATTGTACAGAAGAAATTAAGCAGGGATGAGATGAACAATGAGATTGCATGCTTTTTTATTGCAGGAACGATCTTAAGTGTGATATCTATATGGCTGCTCCCGAAGGATTATATCGGAACACATCTTTATGTCGGGTTGATTTCACTTGCAGCTGTGGTAGGTCTGCTGATCGTAGGAACATGTTCAGCGAATATGAAAGTGCATCTGGCATTGCTGCTTCTGGGGGCAGTTGTGCAGCCTGTCGGACTTTTTACAATCGGAACATTGATGGGAAACGGATATATTGTGTGTTGTGATACGGCGGTATTGAAGCAGTATGTAATCTACCTGTATGGCGGGGCATTTATTCTTGCAATTATATTGTGGATGGGTTCAAAGTTGAACCGCTATATCCTGAACAAACTCTGGATCAGTATGCTTGCAAGCCTGATCATGGCAGGAGTGATGACGCTGATGCTGAATCAGAAGTATGGTCATTTGATAGCAACCGGTGAACTTATCGTCGGATTCCTGTGTGCGGTTATTTACATGGTCGCAGTATCCGGAACATGGACACTGGCGAATGCAGACTGGGGAAAATATAACCGGTATCATGCGGTGTATACGTCGAACAAGATGATCAATGTATTCGCAACGATATTCAATGCAGCCGGATACTATAGTGGAAAGAACTGGAGGAGATAGCAGATATGAATTATATTACATTTAATGAGATTATTGAAGTGAACGGATTACTGGAGGAGAAAGGGCTGAATTTTAAGGTTCACTTGAGAGATGCCTGTGGAAAACAGTCCTGCTGGATCGAACCGTTAGGAAATTGTGCATGCGAAGGACGGTATGAGGAGATGTATCAGGTTGTGGAGGAGTATTTTAGAAGTAAAGGGCAGAAGATTGAGTTTGATGAGACGAAGTTGAATTTTTTTTCTATTTAATTGATTATAACGGCTGTCACCGACCGGAATAAAACTACAAGGTCCCAGCC
>CAVBHX010000057.1:0-23449 GCA_963595255.1 bacterium | reverse complement strand
CACGGTGGTGTGAGAGGTCGGGAAAATTTATTTAATTTTCCCTCCTACTCGATTATACCAAAGTATGCAAGAGAAGCTGCCGGTGGAAGGTTTTGGAGATTGGGGAGGCAAACGCTTTTGTTACTTTGTTTTACGAAGGATTTGTGATACTATTTACAGAGATATGAATAATCTGGAAAATATTGGGAAAGAGAGTAAAGAAATGTCACAAATGGAAAATCCACAAATAAAAACATCAGAAAACAAGAATATACTAACCAGAACCTGGGTGGTTGCGGTTCTGGCGTGTGTCTGCTGCATCTTATGGGGCAGTGCAATCCCCGTGATCAAGACAGGTTACCGGATCTTATCCGTAGATTCAGCGGATACCGCAAGTCAGATTGTCTTCGCCGGCATCCGGTTCGCACTGGCAGGAATTCTGGTATTATTATTCGCATCCATTCGGGAAAAGCGTATTGTCCTGCCGGATGGAAAGATATTTAAGTATGCTATCCCGGTCTGCTTCGCACAGACCTTCGTCCAGTACTTTTTCTTCTATATCGGAGTGGCACATACCTCCGGAGTAAAAGGCGGGATCATCACAGGACTTGGGAACTTCATCGCTATACTGATGGCATGTCTGTTGGTAAGAAATGAAAAGCTGACAGGCAGAAAGCTTGCCGGTTGTATCCTTGGATTTGCCGGAGTCGTGATCATCAACATGGCAGGCGGCTCTATGGACATGGGATTCAGACTGACAGGAGAAGGCTTCGTGCTGATCGCGCAGCTTTCTTATGGAGCATCAACTGTACTGATCAATATTTTCTCCAAAAAAGTATCACCGGTTATTTTAAGCGGTTGTCAGTTCTTCATGGGAGGTGTGTTGCTGTTCATAGTCGGAATCCTGATGGGCGGACACTTGGATCACATGTCGATTGCAGGAGTAGTATTGATTCTCTACTTGGCAATGGTATCGGCTGTGGCGTATACACTCTGGTCGGTTCTGCTGGCGCATAACGAAGTATCGAAAGTGGCGATCTTTGGATTCGTCAATCCGCTCTGTAGTGTGGTACTTTCGGCACTGGTTCTTGGTGAAGTAAGCCAGGCATTTAATGCGAGAAGTCTGATTGCATTGATTTTGGTTTGTGTGGGAATTTATATTGTGAATTGTAAAAACAAGAAAGAATAATTAAGAAGCAATAGGTGAGTAACAGGTGCCAGATTCAGCTATTGCATATATAGTCTAACGCAAAGAAAAGAGCAGTTTATATATCCATCCAGGTGACTTTGAACGAAGTGAACGGAACCAGGATGGATATATAAACTGCTCTTTTCTATATATAAAATTATGTTGTGCAATAGCGTCCGGTTAGTTTACAATTTCCCTTCCGGAATCTTACTAATAATCGTCTTATAAATTCTGATCAAAAATGCCGTAGACACAATAAATGATATCACTTCCGCAATCGGGAAAGCCCACCACACTATATGTAAGCCACCAATCTTAGACAAGATATAAGCTGCCGGGATCAGCACAATCAGCTGACGCATGATGGATACGATCATACTGAATACTGCTTTGCCAAGTGCCTGGAATACGGTACCAGCAATGATGCAGAACCATGCGATCAGATAATGGATACCGATGATACGAAGCGCAGGAACACCGATTTTCAGCATGGCGTCAGACGCATTGAACATTCCAAGTAATACCTGTGGGATACCTTCAAAGCAGAGGAATCCAATGAAAGTAAGGCAGAATGCAGTCGTCAGACTAATCTTGATCGTCTTGATCATACGCTTTCTCTGTTGTGCGCCATAGTTGTAAGCAATGATCGGTGTGATACCATTATTCAGACCGAATACCGGCATGAAGAAGAAGCTCTGAAGCTTAAAGTACACACCAAATACAGCTGTAGCAGTAGAAGAAAATTCAATCAAAATGCGGTTCATTGAATAAGTCATGATCGATCCGATAGACTGCATAATGATAGATGGAATACCTACTGCGTAAATGTGTCCGATCAGGCGGATATCCGGTCGGAAGCCTTTGAAACTTAATGATACGTCATGGTTATATTTGTGATTACAGGTTCCGGCAACGATTCCGGCAATACATTGTCCGATAACGGTCGCAACGGCGGCACCGGTAACACCCATCTTCGGGAATCCCAGAAGACCGAAGATCATGATCGGGTCCAGGATGATGTTTGTAATCGCACCACATAACTGAGAAGTCATACTGAAGATAGTTCTTCCGGTAGAAGTCAGTAACCGTTCAAAGAAAATCTGTGTAAACAGACCAAAGGAAAAGATCATAACCGTACTCAGGTAATCAATTCCAAGTTCCATGATCTCGACATCTGCGTTTCCAATCTGACTTGCATAGAAAGGTCTTACAATCGTAAAGCCGAGGATTAAAAATACAATGTAACTGATGGCATAGATAAATGCTGCATTATCAGCAATTTTATTCGCCTTTTTAAAGTTATGTTCTCCCAGTGATTTTGACAGGAGGGCATTCATACCGACGCCGGTACCGGTAGCTACCGCGATCAGAAGTGTCTGAAGCGGGAAAGCTAACGATACAGCAGTCAGTGCATTTTCTGATAATTTTGCTACAAAGATACTGTCAACGATGTTATAAAGTGCCTGTACCAGCATGGAGATCATCATTGGCAGTGACATATTGAATACTAATTTTCCGACGGGCATCGTTCCCATCTTATTTTCTGCTGCAGGAGCAGATCCACGTTCACTCATAGTTCTCATTCCTCCACAATGACGCCTGGGAATCAGGACGTCTATTCATATATTTTTTCACTCTTTTTCATTAGGTACAATGATATATGATAGCATGAATATAGGAATGATTCAATAAATAATATAAATTTGTTTTATATCAAACTTTAATGAGGAGTTAGTGTTCTACATATGGAAATATTCTTTCACCTGACCCAGGATGATCTGCATCAGTCTGGTACGTGCTTCTACGCTTGCCCATGCAATATGCGGCGTAATGAAAAGCCGGCGGCTGTCCTGGATCTTGATAAGCGGATTTTTCTCACTCATCGGTTCGGCAGATAAGACATCCAGACCTGCGGCAGCAATTTCGCCATTTACAAGTGCGTCGTACAGATCCTGTTCAACAACGATCGGACCACGGCCGAGATTCAGGAAGATACAGGTTTCTTTCATCTTTGCAAATGCGCATTTATCCAGAAGATTTTCAGTGTGTTCATTTAGTGGTGCATGGACAGAGATGATATCCGAAGTGGTAAGCAGGGTATCGAAATCAACCTGTGTATATCCATCCTGTGCAGGACGTCCGGAGGCTGAATAATAGATGACATTTGCACCAAATGCCTGAGCAATCTGGGCAATACGGTGTCCGATCGCACCAAGTCCGATGATTCCCCACGTCTTGCCATTAATTTCTGAAAAATGTTCTGCAAAGTGAGTAAAAGAAGTATCGTTAATATAATTTCCATCCTTTACATAATCATCGTAATAGCGCAGCTTTTCAAGCAGATAGAAAAGCATGGCAAATGTATGCTGAGTAACTGTTTCTGTGGAATAACCGGCAACGTTTCTCCAGGCAATTTTGTGGGCATCCAGATAGTCTTTATCCAGATTGTTGGTTCCTGTCGCAGTAACACAGACCAGTTTCAGATTTTTTGCTGTTCCGATTGTTTTTTCATTGATCGGAACTTTGTTGATGATAAGAACATCTGCGTCTTTCACACGTTCCGGAGCTTCTTTTGGTGTGGTAAAGTTATATTTGGTAACTTCACCAAGTGAATCAAATCCGGACAGATCAATATCATCCCCGATTGTTTTGGCATCTAAAAATACAATTTTCATAGAATATCCGTCCTTTCATAATTACAAATATTAACGCATGCAGATATATACCATATAAGCGGCATATAATACCAGCATGATAATTCCTTCTTTACGGTTGATTTCCTTCGAAGTCCATGCAAAGACGAGAGTAATTGCACTGATTATGATAAGGAAAGCAATGTCGATTATATTTTCCAGAGCGAATCCAACCGGACTGATCGCTGCCGCGACACCGAGTACCAAAAGGATATTGAAGATATTAGAGCCGATGACATTACCAAGTGCCATATCGACTTCGTCCTTTCTGGCGGCAACGATGGAAGTGACAAGCTCCGGAAGACTGGTTCCCATGGCAATGATCGTAAGTCCGATCAGTGTCTGGCTAAGCCCCAGACTGGATGCAATTGTGGATGCCCCGTCAACGACGAAATCACCGCCATATTTGATCGCGATCATACCGCCCAGTATGCAAATGAGACATTTCCATGCTGGGAGCAGGTTGATATGGGAGGCAACCTGTTCGATTTCTTCTTCGGAAAGTGAGCTTCTGGATTCTTGTGCAGAGGAAGAATCCGCAGAAGTTATGTCGTGACGTGCTTTTTTTGCAGAGCGGATCATCCAGAACAGGTATCCGGCAAATATAATAAGGAAGATAATTCCGTCTATCCGTCTAAGTGTCATGCCAAGATATCCAAGCAAAAGTAAAAGTCCCGCACAAAGAATAGATAACGGGAATTCTTTCTGCAAAGTACTTTTCTGTACAGCAAGCGGAACGAATAAAGAACAGACACCACAGACGACTAACAGGTTAAAAATGTTGGATCCGACAGCATTACTGATAGCGAGAGAATTATTGCCGGTGAGGGAGGCGGTCACACTGACAGCACATTCCGGAAGACTGGTTCCCATGGCTACGATGGTCATCCCGATGATCATAGAAGGAATCCTGAGACGCTTTGCTACAGCAGAACTTCCTTCTACAAAAAAATCTGCACCCTTGATCAGCAGGACAAATCCGATAATTAATATAATGAATGATTTGAATAATAACATATGAATCTCCTTTTCTTATATAGACAATAATATAGAGGAAATAAGTGCCAGTGTCAATGTATGCAATTTATTCTTCCCAAACTTGCAGAATTACTGTATATTTATAGAGAAAAATAAAATAAAAGGAGAAAGAAAAGTATGTTAAGTATGATCATTGATAACATCAGCTCATTTATGTACAGTAAACTGTTAGTCATCATGTTAATCGGAGCTGGTGTGTATTTTACAATCCGGACGAGATTTCCGCAGGTTCGTCTGTTTCGCAGTGCCTGTAAAGCGGTAATGGAGAAACCGGATGATGAAGATGCAGTCTCTTCTTTTCAGGCGCTTATGGTCTCCACTGCATCAAGAGTTGGTACGGGAAATATTGTAGGTGTATCTTCCGCGATCTGTATCGGTGGATTTGGTGCAGTGTTCTGGATGTGGGTCATTGCGATCATCGGAAGCGCATCTGCTTTTGTGGAAAGTACACTGGCACAGATATATAAGAAAAAAGGTGAAGATGGAACGTGTTACGGAGGTCCGGCTTATTATATAGAAGCGGCACTTCACTGCAGGCCGCTTGCGATTGCATTCTGTATTTCTATGATCGCGACGTATGCATTTGGATTCAATATACTGGCATCTTATAATCTGCAGTCTACATTTACAGGATTTTCTTTTTATCATGCAGATGTGACACCGTGGATCATCGGAGGGATTCTGGCAGTTGTGACAGGATGGTGTCTGCTCGGCGGCGGATCACGTATTGTAAAAGTAACGTCAACACTGGTTCCGATCATGGGCGTGGCATATATTGTGGTAGCTCTGATCGTAGTTGTAATAAATATCGGTTATATTCCGACTGTATTTGCAACAATCTTTAAAGAAGCATTTGACTTTCAGGCTATCTTTGGTGCGTTTGCAGGATCTGCAATGATGCAGGGAATCCGAAGGGGATTATATTCCAATGAAGCTGGTATCGGTTCGGCACCGAATGCGGCTGCATCAGCCAATGTAAGCCATCCGGTCAAACAGGGACTGGTACAGATGTTATCGGTGTTTATTGACACATTATTATTATGTACAGCAACAGCAATGATGTGTATGTCATCCGGAGTTGCCCCGTCAGAAGCACTTCAGGGAGCACCATGGGTACAGGCCGCACTTCAGGAATCGCTTGGAACATTCGGGCCGGTATTCATTACCGTGTCTATGGTATTATTTGCATTTACGACACTGCTTGGTAACTGCTTTTACTGTGACAACCTGTTGACATATATTCATAAAAAACAGCCGGGAAAACGCTTTATGGCAGGATTCCGTGTGGTATGTGCGCTTGTTGTATTCGTAGGAGCGGGAATGGAAATGTCTATGCTCTGGAATATCTCGGACGTGCTGATGGGAGTAATGGCGATCATCAATATTCCGGTGATCATCATTCTGTCTAATACGGCAATGAAGGCATTGAAAGATTATGAAAGACAGCTTAAAATGGGAATGAATCCGGTGTTCAAGAGTAAGGATATCGGAATGAAAGAGAAGCTTGACTGCTGGAAGTAGCGAAAGCAGTAAGAAATATAAGGTGGTGAGTGATATGTATTATGTACCGGACGGGACAAAGGAATGCGGATATTATGAATGCAGGAAATGTGGAAACCGCTTCCTGTCATTACAAACGATGAAGCATATTCCATGCCCGGACTGCGAACAGGAGATAGATTACGAGATCGGACCGGACGAGTCATTAGAAGACGTGTTGGATACAGCAGAGCTCCTTCAGAAGATTGAAGGCGAGGAAGAGGTTGAAAAGATGGATGCACTTTTGAGTCTTGCGATTACTGGTGGGGATTGTAATTGGATTTGATTTGCGATTTAATGCTTTAAGCTGGCTCCCCGGTCCTCCATAAAAATCAGGAAGCCGTTCCTGTTCAGGTTCCGTCGGTGGGAAATACTAAAGCGTCAAAATTATGCTAAAAGCAGGCCTTCGAAATTTGCAACTCGCCATTCGGCTCAAACAAGCAAATTTCGAAGGCCCAACGCATAATTTTGACGCTTAACTATTTCCAACACCTTCTCCACATTCACAGGAACGACCCCCTGATTTTTATTCCGTGGGTATCAATGCCTGAAAGATTAAGTGGCAGAAACGGTAACTAATTAATCTATGCAGATTCTTTCTGTGCTTTAAAGTAAGCTTTCAGTGAATTGATGACAATAATAAGGCCAAGTGCCATCAGAAGAATTGCAATGATAAGCTGTAAGCCTTCTACCAGGAATGTGGCAGATCCGGCTGCGTAAGCTTTGACAAGTCCGATGGTTCTTTCTACCAGTGCGGTTCCTGTTACGCAGAGCATGATGATAAGTGGTGGGAAGAGCATCTTGTTGCTTCTTCCGGTTACTTTCAGGAATACAGAAAGTGTAACAAGTACCAGTGCGGACAGTAACTGGTTGGCAGATCCGAACAGTGGCCAGATATTGGCATATCCGATACGTGTCAGGATATATGCCGGGATCAGTGTGATGATTGTTGAGAAATATGTATTGCAGAGGAGCTTTCTCCATCCTTTTGCATGTTCCATATCATCTACGCTGAAGAGTTTCTGGAAACTCATACGTCCGATACGTGCAACGGCGTCCAGACTGGTAAGTGCCAGTGCAGATACACACATGGTCATAAAGCACTGTGCGATGTAAACCGGGATACCGAACATTTCAAAGAATCCGGCAACGCCGCTTGAGAATACCTGGAATGGTGTTCCTGCGGCCGGTGTTCCGTCAGCAGCGGCTGCAGCACCTGCGACGCAAAGTGCAAGTACGGCCAGAAGACTTTCCAGAACCATGGCTCCGTAACCAACTTTTAACATATCTTTTTCATTCGATACAGTCTTAGATGAAGTACCGGAAGATACCAGACTGTGGAATCCGGATACAGCACCACATGCAACAGTTACGAACAGAATTGGGAACATATTTCCCAATGTATCGTTATGGAAACCTGTGAATACCGGAAGATTCATAGCCGGATGTGCGACCAGAAGTCCAAGTGCGGCACCGGCGATCATTCCGATGAACATATAAGTTGTCATTGTATCACGAGGCTGTTTGATCAGCCAGATTGGAAGTACTGCTGCAAAGAAGATGTAAACGAATGTAACATAAGTCCATGCATCTTTTCCTGCTGTCAGAGGCATCATCATACCAAGTGCCAGTGCAGCAACGGTACATACAAGACCGAGTACTGTCTCTTTCCATCCGTGGAAATGACATTTTTTCTGGATCACTCCGAAGATCATTGCAAATACGATGAATAAAAGGGAGATCATACCTGCGGCACCATTTGTCTTAGCGGTGTCAGCAAGCTTTAATGCACCGTCAACTTCGGTATAAGCATTGAAGGTTCCTGCAACCATATCTGCAAATGCAGCGATAACCAGAAGTGTGAACAGCCAGCAGAAAAGTAAGAATAATTTTCTCCCGAATTTACCGATATATTTCTCAATCAGAAGTCCCATAGACTTTCCTTCATTCTTTACGCTGGCGTACAGAGCACCGAAGTCTGTAACAGCACCGAAGAAGATTCCGCCAATCAGAACCCACAGAAGAACCGGCAGCCATCCAAATACGGCAGCCTGAATTGCTCCGGTGACAGGTCCTGCACCTGCGATAGAAGAGAACTGATGACTGAAAACAGTCCATCCGTCTGTCGGAACATAATCCTTTCCATCCTCAAATTTTTTCGCTGGTGTCTCTGCCTTTGGATCAATTCCCCATTTATTGGCAAGCCAGCGTCCGTAAAGTACATATGCAGCACTGAGAAGTACAGCTGCAATTAAGACGATTACAAGTGTATTCATAACATACGCCTCCCTGATAAATATTAAAAATGCATAAACATTCTAAAATATGAATAACTTTAGATAGTGTTTTACTGCGGAAAATGGCATATGTCAATGCATTTTGAGGAATTTCGGCAGGTTTTCAATATAATAACAGAGTGCACTCTGTTTTTTGTAAGAAATCACAAGAAGGATGAGCTTATATTCTACGGGTAGCGGTATCCTGGAAACAGAAATAGTCCGGATAGCAGACAGTTCATGTATTAAATAATGCTTTTCTTTAAAATATCCACGGTATGTGATCCGGCGCCCACAAGCTCCGGCCGTTCACACACCGAAAGATGATACCGGATAAAAGTCTCGAATGTCTCCTCATCCATCGCATTCAGCACCGGACGCATATAATCCGAAGGTCCGTCGGCAGAGATGACCTTGATTCGTTCCAGACCGGCAGCTTTATTATAAGCATCCATATCTTCCAGGCGGACATAATCATAAAGGTCTTCAGGTTTTGGCTGTACACGGAAGTTGTCATCAATCTTTCCGTTCTCGATACATTCTAAGATATGATTCTGTTTGAATCCATAGGTCAGCACGCTGTACTCATTCATGCAATAAGCAACAAGAATTACACCATCATCTTTCAATACACGTCTGGCTTCGGTCAGTGCTTTGACTTTATCTTCCATAGAATATAGATGATACATTGGACCAAAGACCAGAACTAAATCAAATTCCTTATCCGGAAAGCGGGAAAGTTTCATTGCATTTCCCTGATAGGCTTTTACAGAACTGTTTTTCTTTTTTAAGATCCCAAGATTATATTTAACCAGTTCAACAGCGGTAACATCGTAACCTTCTTCGGCAAGAGCTACACTGTAACGGCCGGTACCGGCACCTACATCCAGAATTTTTGCTGATTTATCTTCCGGAAGATATTCATGTATATATTTCATAGAAGTGGTAAATTCTACTTGTCCATGTCGGCTTCCAAGACGTTTTTCTTCGTTAAATTTATTATAATATTTCTCAAGTTCAGTCATCATAGTGAAAGATTCTCCTTATATCAAAATAAATATCTGCTCATACTTTATCCACTTTAACATAAAGTCCGGGCTTATGTGCATAAAATATTTATGGAATTGAGAAAATTTATTTCATTCTGTATAATGAGATAACAATAAGATCCAGATGATAATAAAAAAGAGGAAATGATCATGAACAATACAGAAAGCATAAATGAAAAAATAATACAGAATATGATAGAAATTACGGATTTTGACGCTACGGAACTAGATGTATATGCAAGACTTACAGAAGCACAGCTCTTGAACAAGGATCATCCGGAGGATGGACTGTTTATTGCAGAAAGTCCGAAAGTTATTAGCCGGGCATTGGATGGAGGATATGAGCCTGTGTCTGTTCTGGTGGAAAAAAAGCAGGTTTTGGAAGATGCGGAAACGATAGCTGTACTTGGAAAATGTGGCAATGTTCCGGTATATACGGCAGAATTTGAAGTACTTACGAAACTTACGGGATTTAAACTGACCAGGGGAATGCTATGTGCGATGAAAAGAAGGAGGTTGCCTGGCCTGCAGGAAATCTGTAACGGATGTGACAGAATAGCAGTATTGGAGAATGTAATGAATCCTACAAATGTAGGAGCGATTTTCCGCTCTGCGGCGGCACTTCACATGGACGCAGTGATTCTGACAGGGGGATGCAGTAATCCACTTTACAGGCGGGCAAGCCGTGTAAGTATGGGGACAGTATTCCAGATCCCGTGGACATTTGTGGATAACTCTGTAATCTGGCCGGAAGAAGGAATGAAGATATTGCGTGAATTGGGATTTAAGACGGCGGCGATGGCTTTGAAAGAAGATTCTGTAAGCATTGATGATCCGGAACTTATGAAAGAAGATAAGCTGGCAGTGATACTGGGAACAGAAGGAGACGGACTGGCGCCGGAGACAATTGCAGACTGCGATTATACGGTAATGATTCCAATGTCGCATGGTGTAGATTCGCTGAATGTCGCAGCCGCCAGTGCAGTAGCATTCTGGCAGTTGGGAAAGAGATAAATTAGACAGATCAAACATTAGATATGTTGCAGTTGAAGAATTGCTTATAAAAAGAATGTAAAATATACAGACTTGTGTTATGATAAAAAGCAAAAAGACAGAAAGTATAGGAGGAATCATAGAATGTATATTACATGCCTGGACGTTGAAGGAGTATTAGTACCGGAAATATGGATCGCATTTGCCGAGGAAAGTGGAATACCGGAATTAAAAAGAACGACAAGAGATGAACCGGATTACAATAAACTGATGAGATGGAGACTGGACATTTTAAAGGAACACGGATTTGGGATCAAAGAGATTCAGGAGACGATCGCAAAGATTGACCCGCTTCCGGGAGCAAAAGAATTCTTAGACGAACTGCGCTCATTTAGTCAGGTAATCCTGATCAGTGATACATTTACAGAGTTCGCACAGCCTTTGATGGAAAAGCTTGGAAGACCGACACTGTTCTGCAACAGCCTTGAGATTGCAGATAACGGTGAGATCACAGACTTTAAGATGCGTGTGGAAAATTCCAAACTCAGCACCGTAAAGGCACTGCAGTCCATTGGATTTGACACGATCGCAAGCGGTGATTCATACAATGATCTGGGCATGATCCAGGCAGGAAAAGCAGGATTCTTATTCCGAACGACTGAGAAAATTAAGGAAGATTATCCGGAGATACCGGCTTATGAGACGTATGAGGAACTGCTGGGAGCAATCAAATCGGTAATGTCTATTTAATCTATTAAGCGGCTGATACCCGGCCGGAAGAAAAGTAAGAGTGCCCAGCTGCGTGCTGATTCGATCATGGAGTATTTCTAAAGCATAAAAATTGGCCTAAAAGCAGCAGTCAAAAAACCAAAACTCGCAAGCTCAGACAATGATTTTTTGACTGCTAACGGCCAATTTTTATACTTAAGAAATACTAACCATAATCTCATATGCACGCAGCTGGGCACTCTTACTTTTCTTCCTCACGTTATCGCATGCTGTAATGATTCAATAGTGGAACCGTAACCGTTGTGATACCGGAAGTGTATCTAGCGGAAAAGCCGGGAAATTAAGGCTTCCACCACAACTTTCCGGCTGCACACAAAGTTTACAGTTCCACTATTAAATTCATTATCATTGGCCTATCACGACATGAGAAAGACTTGGTATCCTGTTGTGGGCGTATATGGAGCGATGATTAGAAGTTGTTAGGGCGTCAGAATTTTCGTTACCCGGAATATGTGCCACTGTTTGAGCCGAATGGCGAGTCTGGCACATAGGCCGGGTGCTTTTAGAAAATTCTGACGCCCTTATAACTTCTTCATCGCGGAATCTTAGCCCGCAACAGGATACCAAATCTTTCTCATGGACCGGGGTAAGCCACGATGATGAACTAAATAGAAAACGCCTCTAACTCCTCCTGCATCTCCCGGAAGAATTCCGACGTATGCCACCCATCCATAGCTGCATAGGCGATTGTAAGTGTCATCGGAAGTGTTAGTTTTCCATCCGTTTCTGTGTACTTTCCAAATGTTATAATCGGGAATAATGGCACATGATCGGATACTGTCGAGCTCGCATATCCGGTGTAATCCAGCCATGGCACGCAGGAAATGCAATAAAAATTCGCCGGCTGTCCGGGTTTGGCTTTGACGCCTCTGACCTTCTTTGCAGCTTCTATATCCGTTTCTATTCTCTCATAAAAAGTCGCAAAGTCTGTATCGTATTCACTCCAGCAGTCTGAAAATGTGTGATCTTCTTTGTGAAAGATCGTATAATTTGGATGCACAACATCCCACACTCCCGGATTGCCTTCTGTATCCGTCATCATTTTCATGAAGGGCAGGCGGTTCACAACATTGGATGTACACCAGATAAATGCTGCATAGAAATGAATTCCACGCCTGTCACATTCCGCTCTTAATCTCGTTACATCCAGGCGTGCTGTCATACTATAACTTACTTTTAATTTTTCTGTATAATACTTATAGTGATCCTGTCGCGGCCAGGCTGACAGGGCGATTTTTCTATATGGTGGAAGACTCATAATGTTACCTCTTATTGTATATTATTTCGAATTAATCTTAAAGGAACTCGTTAATTAAACAAATAAGTAAGTATATATTGCTTTATTTAAAATTGATGATATAATTAAAATCGGGTGTTGCCATAAAACGGTAGGCGGTTAGTCCTTTTAACAGAGGGACTGTGATGACTGTAATCCACACCCTCTGATTACATAGCCCGTAAGGGACTCCAATGGAAAGGAGGGCTAAGCCATGAGCATTATAGATTTTATAGCAGTGGTGAGCTTCGGCTTAACCTGCTTCGGACTAGGATATACATTTGGCAAAGATAACAACAATTCACAAAAATAGCCGCCCGATGTCTGGTAAACTAGGCGACTAATTTTGCTTAAACTATTGGACTGACCGTCTATCGGCAGCGCCCTTTTTCTATAACTATACTAACATCATCTTATGAATATGTCAATTTCTTATTTCATCCCAGAATGACTCCCCATCTCCCCTGTAGGTACTTCCAAGAGCTTCCGCGATCGTCGCCGCCATATCAGCAAAGCCTTTTCTGGTGTGCAGGTTCACTCCCGCTTTGATCTCTTTTCCATAAATGAGACAAGGCACATATTCTCTTGTATGATCTGTTCCGGTATATCCAGGATCACAGCCATGATCTGCCGTGATCATCAGCATATCGTCATCCCGCATATTTGCAAGGAACTCGCCTAACTGTTCATCAAATCTCGTTAACGCACCTGCATATCCTTCGATATCACGCCGGTGTCCATAGATCATATCCCCGTCTACCAGGTTCACATAACAAAGTCCGTCGAACTCTTTCTTCTGTATCTCGATCGTCTTTTCCATGTTCTTTTCATTTCCCTGATTCGGATAGGTCTCTGTCACGCCCTGCCCTTCAAAGATATCGTAGATCTTTCCGACACCGATCACATCTTTTCCTTCTGCTTTTAAGGCATCCAGAAGAGTCTGTCTCGGCGGCGCAAGTGAAAAATCATGCCGCCTGATCGTCCTTTCGTAATTCGGCCATGTTCCGATGAATGGTCGTGCAATGACTCTTCCGACTCCCAGATCTCCGGTCAGCATTTCTCTGGCAATCTTGCAGTATTCATATAACTGCTCTACCGGAATTACATCCTCGTGCGCTGCGATCTGACACACACTGTCCGCAGATGTATACACGATCAGTGCTCCGGTCTCTCCCTGCTCCCGTCCATAGTCATGGATGACCTGTGTTCCGGAATACGGAAGATTGCAGAGAATCTTCCTTCCCGTCTTCTTAGCGAATTCCTCTATGAATTCTTTTGGAAATCCATCCGGGAATTTTGGAAGTGGATCCGGTGTTACGATACCCGCCATCTCCCAATGTCCGGTTGTCGTATCCTTTCCACAAGATAATTCCTGCATTCTTGCATAACTGCCGATCGGATTCTCTGTACTTTTTGCATATTCCATACCATCAATCTGGTAGATTCCTATCTTTCTCATATTCGGAATATGAAGTTTCCCGCTGTCATAGCAGCTCTTCCATGTATTACTTCCGACATCACCAAACTTATCTGCATCCGGAGCTTCCCCAATGCCGGCACTGTCCAATACGATCCAGAAAATACGTTTCATAGAATCAGTCCTTTCGGTCTTTTTCTTTTATTATAAGTCTATATGATAAAATCGTGCAAGATACAGGAATCCTTGATTTGTCATTTAGCTATCATCAGTTTCGGCTTATCATGTTTCAGCATAGGATACACAATTGGTAAGGATAATCATAAGACACAAAAATAGCCGCCCACAGTCTGACAAACCGAGCGACTATTTTTACTGCATATCCAGATACTCTTTTCTCACAGGCTTTGGAAATGCCCCGTCGATAGCCTGATAATCTTCCTCTGAAAGTGTGATTAGATCCGCACCTGCATTTTGCAGCGTATGCTCCGCTTTTCCACTTCTTGGAATCGCAATCGTATGTCCGTCGCGGATATTCCATGCAAGCATGATCTGTTCTACAGTTGCATTATATTTTTCTGCCAGGGCGACTAACACCGGATGCGTCATAAGCCCCCGTTTTAAAGATCCGGCCTGTGCCAGCGGACAGTAAGACATCAGTGCAACTTCATGTTCCCGCATCCACGGAAGCAGACTATATTCGATGCCTCTGGAACCAGTGTGATACAGTACCTGGTTAACCAGACAGTTTCTTCCTCCCGGAATCTCCCAGAGTTCTTCCATATCATCAATATCAAAGTTTGAGACACCCCATTCCCTGATCTTTCCGGCTTTTTTCACTCTTTCAAGCTCTGTGACCGTCTCTTCCAGCGGATAACTTCCCCGCCAGTGATACAGATACAGGTCTAATTGTTCTACGCCCATTCTCATCAGCGTATTATCCAGTGCTGTCTCAAGTCTGCCTTTTCCTGCATGATTTGGAAGTACCTTGGAGACGAGATATAACTCTTCTCGTTTCATTTCCTTAAGAATATCCCTCATAGCTTCTTTTACGAGAATTTCTGCCTTACCGCTTCCATACATCTCAGCGGTATCGATCAGTGTCATACCTGCATGGACACCTTCTCTTAAGCTTTCAAGCTCTTGCTTTCTTTTTGCCCTGTCTTCACCGAGATACCAGGTTCCAAGCCCAAGGGCCGGAACCTGATCTCCATTTCTTAATGTTACTGTGTGTTTCATATTAAATTAATCCTGCTTTTTCCATTTCCTTTTTCATCTTGTCATAAGATGCACCTTCTGGTGTAGAAAGATTTGGTAAATACGGACTGCCGACATCTCTGCCTCTCATCGCTGCCATATCCTTTGCTGCTACCGGGAAGCTTGCCACATCCATGGCCAGACGGACTGGATTTAACTTATACTGTGCTTCCAGCGCGCCTTTTATGTCGCCTGCCACATATTTGTTATAGATATCAACAATCAGCTCCGGCATGAAGTTACCGGCTGTGCATACTCCGCCGACTGCTCCGATGCAGAGGCTTGCATATAACAATGTATCTTTTCCGCCAAATACCTTAAATCCGACATCTCTGTTCCGTCGGATGAATTCTTCCGTCTGTGTGATATCACCGGATGTATCTTTCATTCCGACGATGTTGTCCACTTCGTGCGCCAGCTTTTCTACCAGATCTGCACTCAAGGTGTATCCGACTCTTCCTGGATTATTATATAACAATACCGGAGTCTCCGGAACTGCTTCTGCGATTGTTTTAAAATGTAAAAACAATTCATCAAAATTTGGTTTCAGGAACATTGGCTGTAAGATCGATACTCCCTTTGCACCATTTTTGACTGCCATTTTAGCCAGACGGACACATTTCTTCGTATTGATTGCACCGATTCCAAAGTAAACCGGAACTCTTCCTGCTGCCTGATCAACAATGATCTGGAATCCCCGTTCCATCTCGTCTTCTTCGATCTGATAGAATTCACCATTTGAGCCAAATGCAAGGATTCCCTGAAGACCGCCGTCAATCACATAATCGACCTGGGCACGCATCTTCGCTTCATCAATTTTTTCATCTTCATCAATTGTCGTAATGATCGGCACGATGACCCCTTTTATAAACTCTGTATTCATGTTTATTTTCCTTTCACAACAGATACACCAGTCATTCTCTCATAGTAACGGATAATGTCATCATGATCACAGCTTCCTTCGTCATGATTCTTAAGTTCCTGCATAACTTCCATCATATGTGCTGTCATAGGAACCGGCATGTTGATCGCATGTGACGCATTTAATGCATTATTCAGATCTTTGATATGAAGATCAATTCTGAATCCTGGTTTATAATTACCTTCTAACATCATAGGTACTTTTGCATCCATAACTGTAGAACCTGCAAGTCCTCCGCGGATTGCCTGATATACAAGCTCCGGATCTGTTCCCATCTTCTTTGCAAATGTCATGGCTTCTGCACAGATACCGATATTGGCTGCAACTACCATCTGGTTTGCAAGTTTTGCCACGTTACCGGAACCGATTTCTCCGACATATACTACGGAACTTCCCATAGCTTTTAAGAGATCCACATATTTATCAAATACTTCTTTGTTACCGCCGCACATAATAGATAATGTTCCATCGATTGCCTTTGGTTCTCCACCGGATACCGGGCAGTCAAGCATCTCAATACCTTTTTTCTCTTTCAGTTCTGCCGAAATTTTCTTAGATTCTACCGGGTCGATAGATGACATATCGATAATGACTGTATCAGAAGATGCTCCGTCGATGACACCGTCTTTTTCAAGGAGTGCAGCTCTTACGTTCGGTGAATTTGGTACCATTGTGATCACTACTTCTACGTCTTTTGCTACTTCTGCATTTGTTGCTGCGCTTGTTGCTCCTGCTTCTACCAGTTCTGCAACTGATTCCGGATGGAAATCGTTAACACATACATCGTGTCCGGCCTTTAAAAGGTTCTTTGCCATCGGTTTTCCCATAATTCCTAATCCAATAAATCCTACTTTCATTTTTAAATCCTCCTATTATGCTTTGTTTTTATATATAATTTTTTAAATTAATAGAGTTACCTACTTTATGATGTATTTTTCTACCACATCCAGATCAAGCTCGATTCCAAGTCCCGGCTTATCTGTTACGTAATAATTCATGTGTTCATCCGTCTCGATCGGCTCTTTTAACAGCTCTGTCCGGAGCGGATTTTCATTTTCCTCGGCTTCGATAAATGGTATGTTGACCTGTGATGCGGCAAACTGGATATTCGCTGCAGTCATAACTGCCGAGAAGAATGAATGAGGTGTATATAATTTATTAAATGCATGTGCCGTTGATGCAATACTTCTGCATCCGGTAAAGCCGCCTGCCCATCCAAGCGATGCCTGTACCACATCCATTGCATCTGCTTTGATCAGTTCCGCAAATCTGGATACACCCTGTTCAGATTCAATACCGGCAACCTTGATGCCCCCCAGCTCTTTCGTCAGCCGGATATATCCTGCAGTGTCGTCCGAGCGGATCGGTTCTTCCACCATGAAAATATCATTTTGTACAAAGAAGTCTTTTGCCTTTAACACATCATCCAAATCCCAGGTACAGTTCATATCCACCATCAATGTCTTATCCGGACCGATCGTTCTACGAACCAGTTCGATCCTTGCCTTGTCTTCTTCCGGTGTGAGATAAAAATCTCCGTTATTCATAAACTGCAGGCGCATCTTATGATTGTTGCTTGTTCTTCCAATCTTCATCTTAAATGCTGTAAATCCGCGGCGGATATATCCTTCAATCTCCTCCTGCAGATCTTCCAGCGTCTTGCCCGGTGCATAGAAGCCTGCACTTGCATATCCCTGTACTTTATCTGTTACCTGTCCAAGGAGCTTACATACCGGAAGCTTTGCCGCTTTTCCAAGCAGATCCCAGAGTGCAACATCGATGCCGCTTACCGCACCCATCACCAGGCCTTTTCTTCCATTTGCCCAGTTATTCCACATCATCTTCTGATGTAAGAACTCAATCCTCGTTGGATCTTCATCCAGAAGCAGCAGCTTTAACTGTTTTTCTACGATGGCTTCCATCGCATCCATAGATCCGCCAAATGTTGCGGATTCACCAATTCCTGTTAACTCCGTATCCGTCTCGACCAGGATGAGAAATGCACCTCGTGCCCCACAGCTTCCACAGCCATCTGCAATCCATTTCTTATACGGATACTGAAGTTTGATCGTTTTAATGTCTGTAATCTTCATATCGCTTTCCTTTTCTCTCTCATCTATCCTATTGGCCAAATAAATTTACAAGTAATAAAGACAACTGCGGTACATATGTAATGATCAGAACACCTGCAACCAGTGCGAGGAAATATTTCACAAGATACGGGAACATCCCTTCTATCTTGACTTTTGCGGTATCACATACCACATACAGGTTCACACCAACCGGAGGTGTCATCATACCAATTGCAAGGTTTGCCATCATGATGATTCCAAAATGTACCAGATCGATGCCAAGTGTCTGTGCAACCGGTGCAAGAAGCGGCGCCAGAATTACCATAGCAGCTCCTGCCTCGCAGAACATTCCGATGAACAGCAGTAATACATTGACCAGTAAAAGGAAAACATATTTGCTCGCTGAGATTCCAAGGAATCCTTTTGCCACTGCCTGCGGAATCTGAAGCTTTGTCAATATCCATCCAAAGATTGTTGATGCAGACATGATCAGAAGTACCGTTGACATCGTAATTGCTGAATCGGTGAGGATTCTTGGGATGTCTGACAGTTTAATCTCTTTATATACGAAGACTCCTACGATCAGTCCATAGAATACTGCGATCACGGCTGCCTCTGTCGGGGTAAATACTCCACTGTAAATTCCTCCAAGGATAATGACCGGCATCAGGATTGCAAGGATTGTATCTTTGAATGCCTGTATCTTTTCCTGTCTTGTCGCCTTTTCGCTTGGCTCGAATCCCTGTTTCTTACATAAGAAATGTGCAACCACACACAATACCAGACAGATGAAGATTCCCGGAAGGAATCCTGCCATGAACAGATCACTGATCGATGTTCCTGTCGCAACGCCGTACTGGATCAGTCCGATACTTGGAGGAATGATAACCCCTAATTCTGCCGAAGACGCCACCGTAGCTCCCGCAAAGTCTTTGTCATACTTGTGCTTTAACATCTCCGGAATAATGATTGTTCCAACCGCTGCTGCAGTTGCCGCACTGGATCCGGATATCGCTGCGAAGAATGCACAGGTAATGATCGCTACCATGGCAAGTCCTCCGGAAATGTGTCCGAACAGGCTGTTACACAAGTTTACTAATCTCTTTGAAATTCCACCCGAACTCATCAGGTTCCCTGCAAGTACAAAGAATGGAATTGCAAGTAAGGTAAAGCTTCCGCTTCCGGAAAACATACGCTGTATCACGATCGCGTTATGAATATCTCCCGTTGAAAGAATTGCTATGATCGAAGATCCGCATAACACAAATGCAATCGGAACTCCCACGATCAGTAATATGATCATGCTGATAAATAATAATGCTGTCATGCGTTTTTCTCTCCTTTCCATAAGTAGATTGTCACCAGAATCTGATTGATCAGCATGAATACCGAACCAACCGGAATGGCTGCATACATCAATCCCATGGATAACTTCAATACCGGTGTGATCTGGAACCATACTCTCCTTACCGCCCAGAAGCCGACGTTGATCAAGAATAAAATCATCGCACATACGATCAGGTTTAGTATCGTCTGCAACATTTTCTGCTTTTCTTCACTCATACTGTTCTTTAAGAATTCCAGTCCAATCAGGGAACCCTTCCGGATACAGATCGCGGCACCTAAGAATGTACTCCAGATCAACAGATATTTAGAAAGCTCTTCACTCCACGGGATCGACAGATGTACGATCCGGAATAACACCTGGGCAAATACCACCACAGACATCACGCTTAACATAATGATGACGATGAACCGGAGGAGCTTGTTAATTGCTTTATCAATGCCATGTATGATTTTCATTGCTTACTCCTCCTTCGCTTTCTCGATCTCTTTTAACAGTTTTCCGTACTGTGCATCATACTTTTCATATACCGGTGAGATTGCTTCTTTGAACTTGCTCTTATCTACGGTATTGACTTCCATGCCTGCATCTTTTAATTCCTGTAATGTCTTATCCAGTTCTTCACCGGATACTTTTCTTTCATACTGGACCATGTCGTGAAGCTCTTCTTTTACGATTGCTGCATCTTCATCACTTAATTTGTCCCACATCAGATCACTTACCATGACCGGACATACTGGGTAAAAATGTTCCGTAAGTGACAGATATTTCTGTACTTCATAGAATCTCGAATTATAGATGGTAAAGAGAGGATTCTCCTGTCCGTCTACTGCTTTGGTCTGCAAAGCTGTAAATAATTCTCCAAAGCTCATCGATACTGCATCAATTCCAAGTTCGCTTAACGAATCTACACACACTGAACTTTCCAGTGTTCTCATTCGGATTCCTTTTGCATCTTCCGGTGTCTCGATCGGATGCTTTGAATTCGTCATACTTCTGAATCCTAAGTCAAATGTTCCGTAAGTCTCTATCCCCTGCTTTTCCAGCCCTTTAAATATCTTCTGTCCCGTCTTTCCGTCAAGGACCTTGAAAGCTTCTTCTCTCGAATCAAACAGATACGGGAAGTTAAATACATCCAGGTCTGAATCGAAACCACTCAGTGTTGCTGCAACTGCTACGGTGATGTCTATGGTTCCTAACTGAAGTCCTTCTGTCATCTCTCGTTCATCCCCAAGATTACCGTTTGGCTGAACATCAACGATGACTCTGTGATCTGTCTTTTTTTCTACTTCTTTTTTAAACTGCAACGCTGCAATATGATACGGATGTCCTTCTGCCTGTCCATGTCCGAAAGTGATATGAACTGGTTCTGCTGCACTTGATTTCTTTGCGGTATTGCTACCACATCCGGAAACCACAACAGCAGTGAACATCATTACTGCGATTGCTCTTTTCCATCTTTTTCGCATTATGAACTCCTTTTCTTTGTCTAAAATGTTCATGAATTATTTTTCTTTTTGCCGGCTCTTTGTTATAATTAAATAATACTAGGGGTTTGTTAAAAAGAAAACGTATTCATCTTGTATGCAAGATGAATATAAGAGACCTCCAAAGGAGACTTTAGATTATGAAAAAAACAGATACCAATTTGAAACAGATTGCATATGAGACGATCAAGCAGAAGATTATCCAGTGCGAATACAGACCTGGTGATATCTTAAGTGAAATGATGCTGATGGAAGAGATCGACGCAAGCCGTACTCCAATCCGTGAGGCACTGAATATGCTTGCGCAGGAACAACTGATTCAGATCATTCCAAAGAAAGGAATCATCGTTCTTCCACTCACTATGAAAGAGATTGCCATGACATTCGAAGCCAGAATGTTAATGGAACCATATATTATTGAAACTTACAGCAAATACATTGATATGGAAAAGCTCCATGAACTAGAGACGAAGACAGAAACTATCCTGAATCAGGAAATCCACGAACAGAAAGATTCTATTGTCTTCTGTACGATCGATGATGAGCTTCACAGAACCATTGCAAATGCCTGCCGCAACAAATATCTGAATATGAATCTTTCACAGATTTATGATCAGAATATGCGGATCCGTATTCTTGGAGAACAGAATATCTGGGAGCGCCACAAGGTTGCTGCCCGAGAACACCTGGAACTGATCCGTTACATAGAATCCGGTGATATTCCAAGCGCTGTTGCAGCAATCCGGGTACATCTGATCCACTCGAAAGAAGCAGCATTTTCATCCTTTCTGATGTAAATTTATAAACAGAATTGCATTCGTATATTACATTTTAGGAGATAGATATGATTACACATATAGGAAAGCAGCTTGCTACACAGATCGTAGACACCGTCCACGACGTCTGTGGTCATGACATCAACTTCATCAATAAAAACGGACTGATATATGCCAGCACCAATACTTCCCGCATCGGTTCTTTTCATGAGATTGGAAAAAAAGCAGCCGATACCGGAACTGTAATCGAAGTTCAGGAACGCGAACACTATAAGGGAACCAGTGCCGGTGTAAATATTCCGGTTACACACAACGGTTATCTGATCGCCGTTATCGGCATCAGCGGTTCTCCCGATGAAGTCCGCAAATATGCTTACCTTGCAGAAAAAATTACCCGGCTGCTCATCCGGGAGCAGGAATTAAGTGCTGCCTCCCGTACCTTATCAGAAAAGCGCACTTACCTGCTATCTTATCTGCTGTCTGGATCCGGATCTTTTGATACAGCCGAAGCATTTCCTGATAAAATGAAAGACCTGAACTATATCCATGATCTTCTGAATGAATTTCAGATAAACACAGCAAGCCAGAAAAGGATTCTGATCATTCGGATGTTATCGACGCATTCTTCCGTTACAATCTCTTCTATGGAAGAAAAGATTCTGCAGATGTTCGCGGATCATTCGATCCGGTTATATATGTTCCAGTATCCGCAGGAATACCTTGCGGTTATCGATGCCTCCTTTCCACTGGAACAGCTTCAGACATTTTGTCAGACCCTTTCAGATTCTATTCAAATGGGAATCGGGCGTACAACTGACCTTTTTAAAGTCTCATCCTCTTATGATACTGCCCGGATCGCATTAAATTCTCTGTCTGAACCAGACTGTAATTATGCATTATTTGATGAGCTGACACTGGAGATTCTTCTTGGTTCAATAAACGAAACGGCAGCTTCAGAATTTCTTCAGAAGACCATTGCCCTTCTGGACGAAACAGACCGCTCTGTTCTTTCCTGTTATTTTGAACATGAACAGTCTCTTTCCAGAACGAGCGAAGCCTTATTTCTTCATAAGAATACACTTCAATACAAATTAGACCGTATTCATAAGATCTGTGGTCTGAACCCACGCAGTTTCAGAGACGGTGTTATGCTTTATCTGGCATTGCGCCTGCGGACATTGTGAAATTATGATAAACGGTAGTAATAACGTAATGAAATATAGAATAAAATAGAACTTTCTTTGAAATCTATAACGTCAAAAAGCTGGATATATGTTATGTATAACATATATCCAGCTCAGAGTGTAGACAAAGCCCTGCTTATGCAGGGTTTTGCTATTGTTAGAGCCGTT
>CAVBHX010000056.1:0-25355 GCA_963595255.1 bacterium | reverse complement strand
AAGACGGTTGACGACCTGTGGAATGGTAAGGTTGTCATTGTCGTTATCCTCAATCGAAGAAATTGATTCCAAGATCCAGTGCATGTGCCACCATCTCATCCGTCTGCTTCTCATCCAGCGTCCAGTCATGCATGGTTCCGGCTTTTCCAAAGCTCATGCAGCCTACACATAATTTTGATACTTCGATATCTGTATTTCCAAGTTTTGTATATTCCATATTACTCTGCCCTCCATATTTATATTTTCTGCCATTCAGACTGTTCATTTTCGAACTTATCACTGTTCAAACCGGATATTGTACAATCGGTAAACTTCCTCCAATTTCCGGATTTCCAATATCAGACTGTCCTTTGTATCCATTGCTTTAATCTTTTCCACATCTTCATCGTCCAGATTAAAGTTATCCACTGCAAAGTTTTCTTCTATCCTCTCCTTATGGACTGATTTTGGAATTGCAACGATCTCTTCCTGATTCAGCCACCGTAAAATCACCTGTGCCGGAGTCTTTCCGTATTTTGCTCCGATCTCCGCAAGAACCGGATTCGCAAATATCTGATTCATCCCTTCTGCGAATGGTGCCCATGCCATCGGTCTGATCCGATATTCTGCCATCACTTTTCTTAATTCTTCCTGTTGGCAGAACGGATGTAATTCCATCTGATTCACTGCCGGAACTACTTCATTATTCAGGATCAGATCCACCAGTCTGTCCTTTTCAAAATTGCAGACTCCGATTGCTTTCACTTTTCCTTCTCTGTAAAGTTCTTCCATCGCACGCCAGCTTCCGTAATAATCACCGTATGGCATATGGATCAGATATAAGTCCAGATAGTCTGTCTGTAAATTTTCCAGTGTCTTTGCAAATGATTTCATTGTTTTTTCATATCCGGCATCCTGAATCCATACCTTGGACGAAATGAATACTTCTTCTCTTGGAATTCCACTTTTTTTCACTGCACTGCCAACTGCACGTTCGTTGTCATAGCATGCTGCCGTATCGATCAGACGGTAACCTGTCTTCAATGCATGTAATACACTTTCCTCGCATTCTTTCTCATCTGTGATCTGAAATACCCCGAATCCAAGTAATGGCATTTCCACCTTATTATTTAAAATTGTTGTCTTCAAATCTATCCCTTCTTTCATTCTGACACGTTGTCACTATCTGTAATATAATTCTTTTCTGACATCATGTCAATACTTCTTTCAGAGATACAACGAATCCGACGCCTACATGACCTTCCACTGGCAGTTTCTTACAAATACATAGAAAAAAGCGGATCATCTACCGACAATCCACTTTCTCTCTTTCTTTACATTTCTTTACATACATCAATCCATCCGCATGCCCCAGCGACTTCTTCCAGTTCTGCAATCGTAAGTCTGACTGCGCTGTGGTCGTTTCCAGCTGCCGGATAGACCGTCTCAAAGCGTTTCAGAGACTCATCCAGATAGACTTTGATCCCTTCTTTAATTCCGAACGGACACACACCGCCCGGGGCATGTCCGATATATCTTTCTACTTCATCGAATGGGATCATCTTCGCCTTCACATGAAACTGATCCTTATACTTACGGTTATCAACCTTCTCTGTCCCCTCTGTCAGGATCAGGATTGGTTCCCCATCAATCAGAAATGACATCGTCTTTGCGATCATTCCCGGCTCTACACCGAGAGCTTCTGCTGCAAGCTGTACCGTTGCGCTTGATTCTTCCAGTTCAATAACATGATCCGCATAACCTTTTTCTTCCAGATATTTCTTTGCTTTTTCTAATGACATAATCCATATCTTCCTTCCTGCATCTATACTTTCTTTTTATTATACTACTTCTATACTGCTTCTTCATTCCTTTTTATATCGGTTAATTCACTCCACAACTCATGTTTCAGCAGGATAACAGCCATCAATGCTGTCAGGAAATCAGAGACAGCCTGTGCGGCCAACACACCATGATATCCGATCACATGCGAAGCAATAACGATCACAATTCCATAGATCACACCCTGACGGCTGACGGATAACAAGAATGCTCCCATTGCTTTTCCAGCCGACTGAAATACGCAGGTCGTAACCAGAACGACCGCCATGAACACCATCCCTGCCTGCTGCAGACGCAGCATCAGTACGCCCGAATCTACAATCTCCGGTGTCTTCATGAATACACGGATCAGCGGTCTTGCACCAGCAGATAAGATTACTGCCAGTACAACAGCCAGACCACATTCGAATTTATAACTGAATGCAAGAATCTCTTTCAGGCGTTTTTTATTCCTTGCCCCATAATTATAACCAACCAACGGTTGACATCCGAACGCAAATCCAACCAGAATCAACGCCGCGATCATATTTACTTTCATCACGATTCCCATCGCCGCAACTTTATTGTTTCCATATACAAGCAAACTCCTGTTTGTAACAGTAACTGCAAAGCTCTGCATAAAGTTCGTGATCGATGCCGGAATTCCGATTGCCAGGATCTGTCTGAACTCTTGCATGTTAATATGCATATGTCCCGGATCAATCGACAGCTTTTTACTCTTTTTCAAATATACCCACACATAATATGCATCTGTAGCGATATATCCTATGATCGTTGCAATCGCAGCCCCACCGGCTCCCATACCCAGTATCGAAATGAAAATCGGATCTAGTATTATATTCACTACTGCTCCAAGTACGGACCCTTCCATGGAAGCTTTTGAGAATCCTTCTGACCTGAGCTGATTATTCGGTGTAAATGATACAATGATAAATACAGACCCCAGCACCAGATATGTATAGTACTGTGATGCATATTTGTAAGTATTTGCATCCGCTCCTAATAAATGCAACATCTGTACACGGAAGATCAGAAGTAATACCGTTACGATCACTCCACAGATAATTGCTCCATAAAAGCAAAAAGAACTGATGCGTTTCGCATCCTCATCTTTCCTCTGTCCGAATAATCTCGCGATCACGGAACTCCCACCCAGTCCGAAGATATCTCCAAGTGCGATCATCGCCGTGAACATCGGTGCCCCAAGTGACACACCTGCTACCAGATTCGTATTTCCAGTTCTTGCGATGAAGAATGTATCTACCATATTATAGACCAGTGAAATGACCATACTGAATACCAGCGGTAATGCCATATTAAAATATGCCTTATGCACTGGCGCTTTTTCAAAAAGTTCGTTTTCCATATATCTGTAACCCTCCACTATGATTTCATATAAAATGTTTTATTTCTTAACTATTGTTTTGTGAACTGTATCGGTTATTTTACAACAAACTTTCTGTTTTGTCACATGACTTTTTTCATATTTTATTGTATATTTTCGCATACATATTTGTATATTTCGCATGCACTTTCTTACGAATGCATAGAAATACAAAAAAAGAAATCTCTTCACCGATACAACGACTTATCAGTAAAAAGACTTCTTTTTTATTAAAACGATATTTAATATCTAAATCCTGCCTATGGGCAACAACAGCTTCTTTTAGATATTATTTGCTTAACAAGAGAATGATAATGTTTCTTTTCTATGTATACGGATTCCTACTCTCCGAATACTGCCTTATAGTCTGCCTGGAATTTCTCAATTCCTGCATCTGTTAACGGGTGATGAGTCATCTGTTCAATGACTTTGTATGGTACCGTTGCAATGTCTGCTCCTGCCAGTGCACAGTCTGTTACGTGGATTGGATTACGTACACTTGCTGCGATGATCTGTGTATCGATTCCTGCTACACTGAAGATATCTGCGATCTCACGGATCAGGTCTACACCTCTTACAGAGATGTCATCCAGTCTTCCAAGGAACGGAGATACATAAGTTGCTCCTGCTCTTGCTGCAAGTAATGCCTGGTTCGCATTGAAGATCAGTGTAACATTCGTCTTAATCCCTTCACCTGCAAGTACTTTTACTGCCTTTAATCCTTCGACTGTCATCGGGATCTTTACTACCATGTTCGGATGGATCTTGGAAATCTCACGTCCTTCTTTGATCATGCCTTCAGCATCTGTGGTTGTAGCTTTGACTTCCCCGCTGATGGCTCCGTCTACGATCGATGCGATCTCAGCGATCACTTCTTCAAATACACGGCCTTCCTTTGCGATCAGGGATGGATTGGTTGTAACTCCACAGATCACACCCATGTCATTTGCTTTCTTAATGTCTTCTACATTTGCTGTGTCGATAAAAAATCTCATGTCTTTTCTCCTTTTCTTATTTATTCACAGAGTTCTTTTACAGGTTCTACAAGTCTTACCGTCTCATCCTTTTACTGGAATGTATCCTGGATCTTCTTCATCAGTGCATCTGCTTTTTTCATCAGGTCTGATGTTCCCATACGTACGACTTTCTTTCCTTTGAATCTTTCTTCGTTACGGATTGCAACGTCATTGGATAAGATCACACATGCTGCCTCTTTTATCTCTTCTGCTGTCAGTTCATTTTCAATCCCTGCAGATCCCTGTGTCTCCACTTTTACTTCAATTCCTGCTTTCTGTCCCGCAAGGCTAAGTGCCTCTGCTGCCATATATGTATGTGCTACTCCTGATGGACACGCTGTTACTCCTACTACCTTCATGATAAGTTCCTCCTTTTATTCGTTTTGTTTTCACTTTATAATTTCACTTTTATTTTTGCTCTGATTTTATACTTGATAATTTTCCTCTTAAAGGTCTTCAAATGATATATCCAGTTCGCCGGAATCTTCTTCCTCTGCCGGTGTCTCTTCCACAACCGGTTTCTTGGTAAATCCGATGATCAGTGCCACGATCACAGCTCCGATTGCAATTGATGCACAGAAGCCGATTCGGTTCGTAATAACCGGAAGTCCTACCAGACCTCCCCACGGTACCGGGTTCTCACATCCGAATAAGAATGCGCTCATACAGGCTGCTGCACTTCCGATCACATATGCCGGGATCACTCTGAGCGGATCTGTTGCTGCAAATGGAATGGCTCCTTCTGTAATTCCCATACATCCCATCAGTATAGCTGCTTTTCCGGAATTGCTCTCTTCTGATGTAAATTTCTTTCGAAACAAAATTGTTGCTAATCCAATTCCGATCGGTGCTACTGCCCCTGCTGCTCCTACACCTCCCATCAGATACGGCAGTGTATCTACCTGTGTCTGTGCGAATGTGTATGCGACTTTGTTGATCGGTCCGCCCATGTCTACACCTACCATAGAACCAAGTAACAGTCCAAGCGGTGCTTTGGCTGCTCCTGACATTCCATTCAGGGCTGTAGTCATTGCGTTCATGAATACCGCAATCGGCTCACCAAGCAGGAAGACAATGGCTCCTCCGGCGATCAGTGTACCGCCCAAAGGATACAGGAAAATTGTTCCAAGTGTACGGTATGCTGCCGGGATCTTGATCTTCTTTAACATCTTTACCGCGTATCCTGCAATGAATCCTGCAAGAATACCACCGATGAATCCTGCTCCAATCTCTTTTGCCAGATATGCCGCGATGAATCCAGGTGCCAGTCCCGGTTTATCACAGATACTGAAAGCGATATATCCGCCAAGTACCGGAATGAATAAAGCAAGTCCTCCTGCACCGATCTCATTGATCTTCGCCAGCCATCCGGTTGTCGGTACAGCTCCCTCTCCACCAAGGAGAATGGATAATGAATAGAGAATACCACCTGCAACTACAAACGGTATCATGTAGGAAGTTGCAGTCATCAGATGTTTTTGTAATTCTTTTGCTGCTTTTTTCATACTAGTTTCCTCCTACCTCTTTTGCCAGTACTTCGTAGATGCTTTCCTTATCACCGTGTTTCATCTTCTCCCTGAAGTCTTCATGCATCAGATTTCTGGATAACTGTGCCAGAATCTGCATATGCAGATTGTTATCTGTCTCATTTCTTACTGCGATCATGATCAGCAGATCTGCCTGTTCTTCCTCATCTTCTCCCCACTGAATCTTTTCCGGGAGGCGGGCAATACAGACACCGGCTTCTTTTACGCCACTGCTCTTACCGTGAGGAATCCCGATTCCATAATCAATGTATGTGGAAAATACTTTCTCACGATCCAGAACATCTGCAGTGAATTGTTCTTTATCACTTAAGTAGCCTTCCTGTTCAAAGGCTTCTACCATTTTCTTAATCAAGTCCATCTTATCTTCTGCTTCAATGTCGAACAGCATCAGATTCTTATTTATAATTGGTAACATGATTCCACCTCTTTCTCGCACGCTTCAATTACACGATATGCCTGACTTGTCGTTGTGCATTTTTTCAGTTCTTCTATAAATCCTGTCGCCGCAACCATCCGCATCAGGCGTATAATTGCCGGCACATGTTCTTTTTTATCCCGGCTGGCAAGACAGAAGATGATATTGACCTTCTTATCCCCAAACCAGACTGGTTCTTTTGATATTACAAGACTCATACAGCTTACATTTACTCCTGCCGTTTCATTCCCATGCAATAAGGCAAATGCGTTGTCTGTCACCGAATAGAATCCTTTTACCTCTATTCCCTGGATAATATTCTCATAATAGGATTCACTGATCTTTCCATGCCGGATCAGTATCCCGGTGCTTTCTTTTACGGCATCCTGCCATGCAGCTTCCGATGGCACACAGCACACATCCTCTTCTGCCAGAAGGTCTGTCAGCTTATAATATTTCGCCGGCATCCGCACCTCTTTATATCCAAGCTCCTCTTTTATTACATCCATGACCCGTACCCGGTCTTCGTCTTTTAAGAAATCCAGTCTTCTTTCTATTGCAAAATAATTCGTGAGCACGTTCTTTCTCTGAATTCCGAGAAGATCTAATTTTACATAATCTTCTTTTTCAAAGATCACATGCACCTGGGCAAATGGTTTCTTTACCGGAAGTTCGAGCGGCACTGTCGAGAGAACGATGTCTATATCATCCCAGTTCTGATAGCTCTCCACTCTGTACGCCGGAAGGCATTCCCTGATATATACCTGATACCCGTTCAGCAGGGCATCCTTTACAACTGCTGTTGTTCCATATCCAAATCCACATACCAGAAGGACTGTCTTATAATGTTCCTGCTGCATTCTCCTGATGCTTCCAAGAAAATATATAACGAGATATACCACTTCATTTTCCGTCAGATTACACAATATAGTATCTTTTTCAATCGTTTCTTTTACTGCACGATATACATAATCATATTCCTGTGGTATCAGTGATATCGCCTCATCCTGAAACATCACACCTGATTTCAATCTTTCCAGAAGCGGTCCGATATGATTCAGAAGTCCCTTTAACAGGATACCGTCTTTCGAGAATCTGATCTGAAGTCTCTGCTCCATCGTTCTCACCAGACGGATCGCAACATCTTCTGTCTCGACCAGGTCTAAGTTCACATCCAGATTCACATATCGTTTTGTATATCTTTCAAATCCGGATAAGATACTTTTTTCTTTCTCTGTCAACTTTTTTCCGACGATTTCTTCGTACCGTTTCAGTCCTTTGCTGTCTTCACCGTCTTTTTTCCATTTCTCCTGCGGCAGTTCTCTTTCACTCAGGATATACCATGTAAATACGATCACATTGGCCATATACCACTGGTAAGATTCGTCACTGAACACCCAGTTCATAAGATCCGCAATCTCATCCACCCATCGTAATACATCTTTTAATGCAACCGGAAGGAACATCTCTTCCATCATCTGTCCGATGTATTTCTCATAAGTACCGCGGCGTCTCTTTGGATCCAGAAAGGCTGTGATCTTAGATATCTCATGGCTTCTGATCTTATAGCTTTTCTCCGATTCTCCAGTCAGATGGAAGCCCTTGTCATACTCCAGTACCATCCCGTGTTCCAGAAGTTCCTGTTGCACGGCATCTACATCATTCTGTATGGATCTTCTTGATACCTGCATCTTTTCGCTTAACGCACGCAGATTCAGCTTTTCTGTCTGAAACAGAATCCACATTCTTACGATCTTGCGTCTTTCTTCCGGTGTAAATACGAATTCACCGTCTTCGGCGATCACAGAAAAGTCCAGATCATCCGGAACAAACAGCATTCCTTTTGCATATTTTTCGATCTGCGGTGCTTTTTTGAGTGACAGCTCGTTATTGATGCAATCCACATCATAACGAACCGTCCTCTCTTTCATTCCAAGAACACTCGCAATCTCTTTGTAGCTCGCCATCCGTTCTTTTTCCAGATAACGGACGATTTCCAGCATTCTTCCTTTTACCATTTTCCCATTTCCTCCAAAGTGAAATTTTCTTTCAAATTATGAGGAACTTAAAGCACATTTACCTGCTTATAATGATGCTTCAATCTTGCTTGTAAGACCTTCCATGTTAAAGCATCTTACATGTTTTTCCATCTCTTCTTTCAGTTTCTCAATGACAAAGCGTCTTCCGTCGATCTTGATCGTTGCAAGATTGTCATATAATTTGTTGATCTCTTTTTCTACTTCTGGTTTTGAGAATGTATAGTGTCCACATAACTCTGTGATCTGAAGTTTTGTCTTGTCATCCAGTGCGGTAAGGTCTGACATATCAACTTCGTCTGTCAGCCATTTCTTCCACTTCATAGAATAGATTGCTGCATGTGTCATTACATTTCTCAGATCAGAAGCATCCTTGATCACTCCAAGTTCTTTGAACTTGTCTTCCACGTCTAACAGTTCCAGTAAAGCCATTGTCTCAATCGTACCAAACGCTGGTGCAACGTTCATTGCTGTGATCTCCAGTGGAAGGTGTGCAAGTAACTTTGCTTCACTCAAATAATCCCCATTATGTTCTTTTAATCCAACTCCGTATTTCTTAGCGATTCTGCTGAGTTCTTTAGAGTTTTCATAGTTAAAGTGTCCTACGTTCTTTGTAAGTCTTGTCAGTGTTCCGGTCTGTCCTACAATGAAGATCGGCATTGGCAGATTGTGCTCTGTTGTGTATTCTTTGATTCTCTTGATGAATCCTTCATATGTATCCAGTGATGTAAGTCCGCCGCTTGTCTCTTCTGTTCCTACTTCGTAAGCGATCTCTTTCTCGATTCCGTACTCTTTACGAACCTGCTCACAGTACTCGATCAGTTCTACGGTTCTTCTGAATACGATATCGATGTCAACCACTTTACACATCTCATCCGGATCCTTGGTCGGATCAATGTGAAGAAGATCGAATCCGTTCAGGATATCTTCTTTGTAAGACTCTTTTGCAAGTTCCATTGCCACGTCTTCCGGAAGATGATCATTTCTTTCTTTATCTCTCTGCCATGGTCCGCCGTGGTCTCTGCAGAGGTAGTATACGTTATCATAATCAATCTCTTTGCAGATGGATTCGATCTTTTCACGGAACAGCTTCTGGTCACTGTTGAATACGTATCCACCGCCAAGTTTATAAGCATCTACCTGATTACGGCTTGCGATGTACATCAGTGGGAAATCTTTTTCTTTTGAGATCTCCAGAGATGCTCTTAAGAAATTCTCGGACATAGGACCGATACCAAGCATTGTGTATCTTTCATCTTTTGCGTTCACAACAAACTGTACTGCTTTTGTAATACTTACATTCTTTTTCATGATAATATAAACTCCTTTTTCTTATCTGTCAGACGTTGGCCGGCCCTTTGTCTGTCATCCTTGATTGGTTACTTCCTTGCTACATCTGTATCATAATCCAATCTCCGGAATTCCATAAGATAAAAGAAAAGTAAGTTTTTTTTACAAAATCTGCACATCCCCCACAATGTTCATCAGACATTCCGCAAGTGCTTCTTCCGTGGTCACAATATGATCCGGTTCCACCCCGCTGTTCTTCTCATGCTTTCTCTTATTAAGCCACACGGTATGCCATCCGGCATTCTCTGCCCCTTCGATATCATTTGCAAAGGAATCGCCTACATAGAAGAGTTCGCGCGGTTCTGCCCCCAGTACTTCCTGTGCAGCTTCAAAGATCTTCCGGTCAGGCTTTGATACCTTCATCTCTCCGGATACGAAGATGTATTCTTTGCGGATCCATTTCGTAAGTCCGAGTGTATAGACTTTCTCCCATTGATGCTCTGCCGGTCCGTTCGTAATGATCCCCATCGGGATTCTGGTTTCCAGCTTTGTAAGCAGTTCTTTCATTGTTTCTGATAACTGGATATTCTTCTGCTTTTTCTCATATCGTGTCTGGAATTCCATTGCTGTTGTTCTGTCTATCTCTACATCTACGTCACGGAATGCATTCTGAAAACGATAAATATACATATCCTCCATCGTCATCCCGCCCTTTTGCGAAAGTTCGAACACTTCGTCACTGTATTTACGGCTCGCCAGAAATGCCGTATCCATATCCATCTTCGTATCCTCTCCGAACATTTCCCTGCATGTCTTCTTAAATGGTCCCGCAAGGTCATACAGGGTATCATCTACGTCAAATACAATTGCTTTTATCATGCTGCTTTCTCTCCCTTTTATTTTCTCTTTATCCTCTTTTTCGTTCACGCTTTATCTTACGCATTTTTTTCATCATACAATATTCTCTTCGAATTTGCAAAACGCCTGTAGAAGAAACCGGACTCTGTTCATATTGTCCATTTCCTCTACAGGCGTTTTTCTCCGTCCTGATACTAAAGTATACAAGATCGTTCTCTGTATTCTTTTTATTTATTCTGATTAATTTTCTTCTGCGATACGATCAGTCCCAGCAGAATCAACAACGCTCCTGCCACAGATACGAACGTCATCTTCTCATGCAGGATCACCACAGATAACACAACCGTCACAACCGGTGACACATAGATATATACACTCGTCTTGATCGCACCGATCCATTTGGTCGACAGATTCCATAAGAAGAAGCCTAACGCGCTCGCTCCGACTCCAAGGAACAGAAAATTAAGTATGATCTCCGGCTTTTTAAATACTGTCACATCCCATGACACCCCTTGCCACCTCAGAACCGGAATCAGGAATAACATTCCGTAAAAATAGATTCTCCTGGTCACTGCTGCCGTCGGATAATTCCATTCACCAATTTTCTTGATGATTGCGGAATAGAAGCCCCAGGAAATCATAGCTGTAAATGCCAGCATATCTCCCTTCGGATTCAGATGCAGGCTCTTCGCTCCATTCATACTGATCATTGCGATTCCAATAATCGCTATCACAAATCCAACGAAGAAATTCACACCCGGCTTTTCATTTTTGAAAAATATCCCCACGATCACTGCCACAAAAAATGGTGCACACGCTACAATGATTCCGACATTCGACGCATAAGTCATCGTAAGTGCCGTATTCTCCAGCATAAAGTAGAGCACAATACCAAACAGACCCGCTCCCGCAAATGCCAGTTCCCGCTTTTTATCCACAATTTTCAACGTATGCGGGAATAATATCCACAGCATCAGGAACGCAATCACTACTCTGGTAAATAATACCTGAACCGGTAAAAAATGGGCAAGTAATACCTTCGTAGCCACAAACGTTGCTCCCCACATCATCTGCGTACCACAAGCCAATACATGTCCTATAATCTGCTTCTTCTCTTCTTTCATCTCCGTGCCGCCCTCTTCTTCTGACTGAACTCCGACTCTTTCCTCTGCTGCTTCTTAACTCCCTTCGTAAAAAAGGGTAGCAAAAAAGCGGGTGATGGGAATCGAACCCACGTATCCAGCTTGGAAGGCTGGTGTTCTACCATTGAACTACACCCGCATCAACAATGCTCATTTATAATAGCATGATGTTTTCTAAAATGCAAGCACTTTTTTAAATTTTTTTAATTTTTTTGACACTTAACTCAATTTCACATACAGAGGACCTGCCACTACTGCTTCTCCAATTTGCAATATTTTTTCAAAGTGCTACAATAGATAACCGAAAAAAATATTCCGCCGCCGTAATCATCAGCAACGAAATATTTTTATCAATATCACAACAAAGAAGGCGTATGATATGTTCCAATATTATCTGATTCATTATTTTAACTTTAAGAATGCCGGAGGCTTCATGCTTGTCTCCCTGCTCTGCCTGATTGCGGTACTTGCGATCGTTATTTTGGCAGCGAAGCTTAAGAAACACTATAAACTCAACACACAGGATCTGACGCCAAAGCAGATCCGGAAACTGAACCATATACATAAAGTAAAAGAGATCTCGCTTATTGAAAGCTTTTATGAGATGGTATTTTCCAGTACTTCGGTGCTTTTGTTCCTATCACTTTATTATATTATCGATGAGCGGATCCCACAGGCTGCCTTTTACTGGCAGAAATACCAGAACATTATCTTGCTTTTATTCCTGGTATTTTCTGTGTTTATGACAAACTGGTTCGATATCCTGTTCGTCCCTTTGACAGCGATTCCAACCAGACAGAAGGCTTCCGTACGGCTGATCTCTGCCTTTTATATTATTCTGATCTTATTATATATCAAGTTCATCTATCATGATTCGAACTATGATTCACTGATCATGTATTTTATTACACTGGCAGTCGGTCGTTTCCTGTACTTTGATTCTACACTAGAAGACATCAAAGACACACTGCAGGGTGTCGCAAGGAATCTGCCGCTTCTTGCATTGATGGGAACTTATTCTGCCATCGTATGCTGGTATGGATTCCACTGCGGATTCCTGCTGACTTCCAATGGTGTCATCCTTAGTACGCTGCTGGCGCATCTTTTTATGGATGTATCGATTTTTGTACTGGATAAAACGCGGCTGGTGAAATTGTTTATTTAATTTTTTAACCTACTTTTTATCTTTTTTCAATACAAGTAGGTTACAAATTACAAAGCACAGTATTTCCAGAATTATAATACTTCCAATGATCCATCCAACCGGATAATGAAATGTAAAATAAGAAAGCTGTTTTTTCATATATACTTCGATTCCCTTTAACACGATCGATCCAACCGACATTACAAGACCTGCAATGAACAGCACATAATAGCTGCCTTCCAACAGGAACAGCTTTCTTTCCTGCCGGTATGTCATTCCAATCTTTCTCATAATCTCCAGCTCTTTTTTTCTGTCCACGATTCCCGTAAATACAATATTGAAATAATTAACCAGCCCGACACACAACAATATCATACTGATACTTCCGAACATAATCCTGTTTCCGCGGATATAGTCTGCATTTTTCTGCATAAGATCTGATCTGGCAATATAGAAAATCCCTGCTTCTCCTTCGCCGTCCGGACTTGTCTGTGTACTGCTTTTCCGCCGCTGGTTTTCTTCCGAAAGAATCTTCTGAATTTCATGCATGACCTGCTTTTCTTTCTTTTTCTCTACATTTAATTCCATGCAGAATGTCTTTTTCTTCGTAGATAACCGGTTAAATCCTTTTTCACTGACCAGATAATAAATATCTCCTTCTGCTCCATGCCATGTCTGATGAATCTCTGGGAACCCCTCTGCCTGATTATCCAGATAGCCGCTTAACGTATATTGTGTAGACGGTGTCTCTGCTTTTATTCTTTCATCTTCCTTGTCTCTTTCTTTGTACGTCATGGAATTCCACCGGATACATGCTTCTTTGTTCTTTAACGGAGATAAACATACCGTTTCTCCCACTGCTTTTTCTGCCTGTTTTTCCTGCTTTTGTGACAGCTTATGATCATGGATGATCATTACTCCTGTTCCGTTTTCCAGACTGTCCATATCGGCTTTCAGTCTGTTCTTCTCTACATATGTTTTTAATGCTTTTAACTCATTTTCACTGACAATCTGGACAGTATCGGCATCCAGTCCTTCGATCATCTTTGCCCCGGATTCATAATCAGCACTGATTTCTTCCGCATATTCTATATTTTTACCAAGATAAGTATCCTTTTCCAGTGGACGGATTCCATCTCTGGATATAGTCGAAAGCATATAGGCTCCTTCGGTTATGTAAGATTCCTTTTTCTTCACACCATCAAGATTCCACAATCGCTTCCGTACCTTTTCGGATATCGGTGAAAATTCATCATAGTCATTGTCATATAGAAGTTCAAAATTATCCCCTTGGGATTTCAAAGGATCTTGATCCGGCGACTGTGTCTGATATTCTGTCCCGCTTCCCTCTTTTTGTGCAAACTCGCTGAATTCTCCTGCGATCAGGAAATCCGGTCTCTGATTGATGATATTAGCATAATCGCTTCCATCGGTGGTCACCATAACGATCAGGAACATTTCGATTCCCAGAAACAGTGAAATGACTGTGATTACAAACCTTTGCCGATATCTGGTTACGTTCTTCCATGCCATGAAACACAGTTCCTGTGTTTCACTTCTTTTTTTCTTGTTTAAGGCTGCTCTTTTATCTGCATGACCTTCCCCTTGAGTCTTCTTTCGAATGCCTGAATGATTAAAAATAGCTTTTTCCTGATCTGACCTTCCACGATACCGCCTCTTTCTTCCGGTCTTCTCCGTATAATGCATTCCCTCTATACAGGTTCTGTTTACCGTCTGCCGGATCACCTGTTCCGATGCACCCAAGATCACCAGCAACGTGAATGCCACCGCTAACAGCAATATTTCTACACGGAAAATCTGCAGTTCTTCTGCGCCTCCATATCCGTTCAGATACTGTCTTCCCAATAGTTCCGGTATCAGATATCGCAATAACACAACCGACAAACCTATACCTGCAATACCTCCCGGTAAGATTGTCCGCATAATCTGCCGGACATAAATCTTACGGATCTGCTTTTTCGTTGTACCGATCGTATGAAGCAGCGCCATCTGCCTTATATCGCCTGCCATGGATATCTGCATCACATTGTAGACAAGCAAAAACATTCCGCAGAGAATCACAACCGCCTCCACTGCTGCCATCCCATAACTTCCCGTCATCTCTTTTACAGCCCTGTTCTTTGCCGTATCTGTCGCAATGATCTGTTGAGAATTGTCTTTCATCGGTACATCTTCGTATAATTTTTCTTCTGTATCTTTCCAGTCCATGTCATTCGACGGACAGATCAGAATATCCGAACCATCTTTGATATCATAGCCCCATTCCTTTAGTTTCTTTTCTGACACATATCCGATTGCTTTGCTTCTTCCATTACCTTCTGTATAAGCACTGTACCAGCCTGATAATTCGAACTCTTCTTTTTCTGTCTGAAAAAAGCTGATCGATACATCAAGCGCTATCTTCATCCCTCTTTTCGGATGATCAATTCCAAGCTTTTTTAACGCCTTTACTGGAAGCATGATTTCCTGCTGCTTTTTCGGATATGTTCCGTGGATACCGGTATAGGCGGGCTTCATCATCTTTTCCCATGCAGTCTGATCCAGCACTTGTATGGAACAGATAGATTCTTTCTTCCCAGATTCTGCGGCTTCCCCCATTTTCATTCTTCTTCCAGTTTCTTTTACATATCCTAACGAACGGACTTTTTCATATTGCTGCTTTGTTCCCTCTTCTATGTAAGTGGATGCCGTTGTTCCATCCATCCGGATATTTTTCGTATATTCTGCATTTATTTTCCCGTAAGCCGTGCCAAAGACAAATGTCAGTGTAAGAATGCATAAAACGACTGCTCCCATAAGGATCCGGTTTCTGCCTTTATTACATTTTCTGATTGCTTCCGAAAGCAGCCGGATCACGTTCGTATTATTATTCGGTGTAAATCCATTCATTTCATTACACCTCCGCATTGTATAATTTTCCATCTTCTACGCGCATGATACGGTCTGCCATCTGTGCGATTGCTTCCTGATGGGTCACAACAATCACCGTCTGGTGGAATCTTGCGGCACAAGTCTTTAACAATGAAATTACTTCCATACTTGTAACAGAATCCAGATTTCCTGTTGGCTCGTCGCACAAAAGTACTGCCGGCTTTACCATTAACGCCCTTGCAATTGCCACTCGTTGTTGTTGTCCGCCGGACAGTTCTTCCGGGAGATTCTCTAACTTTTCTCCAATCTTTAACGTTCTGACAATATCTTCCAGTAATGTTTCATCAATCTCTGCACCATCCAATCTGAGTGGAAGAACGATGTTTTCATATACGTTAATGACTGGGATCAGATTGTATTGTTGAAATACGAATCCGATATTCCTTCTCCTGAATATTGTGCGTTCATCTTTCGTCATGTCTTTCAGACTGTTGCCACGTATCCAGACTCCACCTGCAGTGGGTTCATCCAGACCGCCAAGTATCTGAAGTAATGTCGTCTTCCCGCTTCCTGATGTACCGATGACCGCGAGGAATTCCCCTTCTTCTACCGACAGACTTACTCCGTCCAATGCGTGGACTTCGTAATTATCTGTCACATAATATTTCTTTAATCCTGCTGCTTTTATCATTTCCATAAGATTTGGCTCTCCTTACTTATAATTGTGTCCATTCCATATCTCCATAATCTGCTATCTGCCAAATCAGCCACAAGGAACTGCCAGCGGTAGTTCTTGCAGGTAGCAGCTTTTTTCATACACATGGTACTTCAGAACTTTCACACTCTCTAAAGCATACAGGACAAATCTAACAAACTTCTAACAAACCGGAAGATTTATCTCGATCATCAGACCTTTTTCCGGATATCTGTTTTTTGCAATCATAAATCCGCCATGAAGACTAACAATTTTTCTCGCCAGATAAAGGCCGATTCCATAGCCCTTCTGTGTGGTCACATTCTTTCCTCTGTAGAATCTCTGGAAAATCTTATGCTCTTCTCCCTTTTCAATTCCATGCCCATTATCTTTTACAGTAATCTTTGCATGCATTTCATTCTTCTGGATTCTCATTTCTATGATTCCGCCAGGCCGGCTGTATTTCACGGCATTATCCAGAACATTGTCGATTGCTTCCCCGATCCAGTTGGCATCATGTGGACACTTAACTTCCTGTGGCATCTCTATTCTGAATGCAATCTGTTTTTCTTCTGCCCGTTTCTGAATTCTTCCAAGGCTGTTTCGCACAGTCTTTAAAAGGTCTGTCTCTTCTTTCCGTATCTGAATCATGTTCTGCTCGAGCCTGGACATCTTCACGAATCCCTCTGTCAGGAATTCCAGTTGTTGTTCTCCGGATCGCATTGCACTTAAATAGTTATCCACATTTTCATCTGTCTTTGCCCCGTTTATACTCCATTCTTCCTCTAATAATTCCTGATATGTCCGGATATTGGCAAGAGGTGTCCGCATCTGGTGTGCAATCTCCGAGATCAACTTCTGAATCTCATCTTTACTTTTTTCCGCCGCTTCTGTCCGGCCGTTTAACATCTCCTGAATCCTTACCAGTCTGGATTCCAGTCTTGCATATAGCGTCTCTTCCCCTGATTTTGCTTCATGAATCTTTTCCTCACGCAGTATCTTTTCCATACATTCCGCCAATAACTTAAGCTCTTTCTGTCTGCTTTTTTCCTGATAAACATATATGGCAGTTCCGCCCAGAATTGCTCCTGCCGTTACTGCCACTGCGATTATTATCATATTCATTCTTTTCTCTTCCTTTTTGTAGCCACAATTATTTTTCAGACACTCTCCAGTTTGTATCCCAATCCGAATACATTTTTCAGATATACCGGTGAAGCTGCATCTATTTCTATCTTTTTTCTTAGTCTGTTAATCGTAACACTGACGGTGTTATCCCCTACAAACTGACCGTCCAGTCCCCAGACATGTTCCAGGATATTTTCTTTTGTCAACACATTTTCCTGATTATACATCAAGTATTCCAGTAATTGATATTCTTTTGCAGTCAGATTGATTTCTTTATCAGCTTTATATACTTTCTTTTTATCAGGAAACAATATAATTTCTCCGCAAACTAATTGTTTTTCTTTGTTGTTCCGGCCAAGCACTGCTTCTATCCTTTTTAAAAGCACCTTCATAGAAAATGGTTTTACCACGTAATCATCCGCTCCTGTATCAAATGCAGTCAACATATCCGTTTCTTCGTCTCTTGCTGTGAGAAAAATCGCAGGTGTTTCTGCCTTTTCCCGGATCTTTTTGTAACATGCAATTCCATTGCCGTCAGGAAGACCAATATCAATGAGAAGAAGGCTCTCACCGCCTGTAATTGCAGTAAGAGCCTCTTGTTTTGTATATGCGGATACGGTCTGATAGCCTGCGTTTTGCAGTGCTGTTTTGAGTGCCTGATGTAATAATGTGTCGTCTTCTATGATTCCGATTGTCATATACATTCTCCTATCAATACATGCTTCCCCTCAAATGCAAATCCATACTTCCGGATCTTTTCTCGTACACATCCCCGTCTGATCAGTTCCGTCTCATATTCCTTTTTCTCAATCTGCTTCAATGCCGTCTTCACGGTTTCCTCAAGTGAAGCTTCTTTCCCTATATTTCTCACCTTAAACTCAATAATAATCGCATCTTCGCTCTTATCCACCGGTTCCAACATCACATCATACCGTCCAAATCCACTTTCTCTGTTCGAAGTTATAATGTATCTGCCCTCCAGCTCCACCATAAGTCCCAGTACAAATCCATGATAGAATCTCTCCGGCTCACTGTCCGAACCTTTCTTTCCTGTATCAAAATAACTGAACATATATTTTGATACCTGATTCATATACTGATTCATTGCATCTACATCACCCTGAAGCAATCCATGAATAAAATCATTATAATCCTCGGACACTTCTGCAAACCATTCATGAATCATATTCTCGAACATCAGATGTACTTCCCGGTTCGTAAGCGCCAGATAATATTCATCCCTTCCGGTCCGTTCATTCAACTTATGTCCCGTCACTTTCAGATAACCGCTCGCAAGAAGCATGCTCCAGATTGCACTTTCCGAATAACTCAACTGATTGAACACAACCTGCTCATCCAATGTCGTCCATAATTCTTTTCCTTTTAATAAATCTTCGAACTTAATCTTCAGATTTCTTCCACTTTCACGGATCAGTGTTCCGATAAACCGGTTACTGCTAGTATTCGCCCAATACGCCGCCATTCTTCCTGTTTTCAGATAATTCAGAATGGACCATGGATTATAGATATCTGATACCTTTCCAAATGTAAATCCATCGTACCACAGTTTTACTTCATTCTGTTTTTCTTCCATTCCATATTCTTTAAGCGCCGCAAATACTTCCGATTCTGTAAATCCAAAACTTTCCGCATAATCTGCCGACGTCGTTGTAATAACAACCAGATTGTTCAGATCAGAAAATACTGATTCCTTTGATACACGGGTAATTCCCGTCATAATCGCACGTTCCAGAAATGGATTTGTCTTAAATGCCGCATTGAACAGGCTTCTGGTAAACGATACCAGTTCTTCCCAGTATCCTTCCACATACGCTTCCTGCATAGGTGTATCGTATTCATCCAGCAAAATAATGACTTTCTTTTTATAATACCGGGAAAGAAAATCCGACATCTTATGCAGTGCCATCGTTGCATCTATTTCGTCCATGTCCGTAGAGATTCTTCGGAAATATCCACTTTCTTCTTCTGTAAGCAGACCACTTGTAAGTAAAAACTGGTTTTTATTATAGATATCTGTCAATAACTGGCAGATTCTTCTCTTTGCCATCTCATAGGTCGGTTCTTTCACATTTGCAAAAGAAAGGCTGATCACAGGCCAGGTCCCCTGCATCTGTCTGTATGATTCCTCTTTCCAGATATCAAGACCTGCAAAAATCTCTGCCTCATCTTTATATTTGATGGAAAAGAAATGCTCCAGCATACTCATCGTCAGCGTCTTTCCAAAGCGGCGCGGTCTTGTGATCAGCGTTACACTGTCCCTGTTCTCCCACCATTCTTTGATAAACGTTGTCTTATCTATATAAAAGAGATTTTCTCTTCTGATATCAGCAAAATCCTGCTGCCCGATTCCGATGACTCTTGCCATGTGTCTGCTCACCTCACTTATATTCTGATTTTCGTACATTTTCTTATTCAATATTCTAACACGAACCGGAATTCTTGGAAAGTATAGATATTCTATATCCTCTCCCCCTAATACCCATATCTTCATGCTTAAAAAAACGCACAGCAAAACAGCCGGTGAGATGATGAGAAAGCTCCTTCCAAACCTCAGCGGCATCTTTGATCTGACCTATCATCTGGATCTGGTATCAAAGATACTGCAGCGCGAGCAGATGAAGCATATCAAGCTCACCGGAATGGATCTTTTCACATCCATCGAGCCTTATATCAAGGATAATACCATCGATACGATCATCTTTCAGAATCTGGAGGCCCAGACTTATCTGGCATGCAAACTTCTTTTCGAACAATTCTGTTACGGGAAAGAAATTAAAAAAGATAAATATTACTCGAAACTCGAGATCATTATGCAAGAAAATCTGGAGTATTTCGTACAGTAACTATCTGTATGAAATACTCCAGATTTTTTTATACTACAATATACCGGATAAGAAGGCAGCACTTCTTACACTTCACTCTTATTATTTCCCATGTATTTTTCCGAATGTCTGTTCATCCATATCAGTACACCAACACAGATAATGATTGAAATTATCGATCCTGCCGGTGCCGCACAGCCCATCGGGAATAACGTATCCGGGAAATGCGTTGCCGCATAATAAGACAGTGGGATTCTCGCACATATGATAGATATGGAATTGTGGATAAATGATACGATAGACAATCCATATGCATAAAAATATCCGCTTAAGCAGAAATGTACTCCTGCAAATACGCAGTCCCATGCATAACTTCTTAAATACTGTCCTCCAAGTATCTGTACTGCCCCGTCATTCGTGAATAGTCCAACAAACGGAACAGATACAAACTGTACAATCGTTGCCGCAACTACTCCATATCCTACTGTCATACATAATACATACCGCAATGTCAGGCGTGCACGGTCATGCTTACCGGCACCGATATTCTGCGAAGCAAGTGCCGATATCGTTGACAACATAGAAGACGGTACCAGGAACAGGATCCCTATGATCTTTTCCACAATACCTACCGCCGCCGCATCATTTAATCCACGCTGGTTGGCAAATATTGTGATTGCAATAAACGATATCTGGATAAATCCATCCTGCAGTGCAACCGGCACACCGACTTTTAATATGTTTTTCATCGTGTGTCTCTTCGGCCGCAGATCAGACCTTCTTAATTTGATCCCAGTGCCTTTTTTTATGATCACGGTAAGTGAAACAATAACACTGACTGCCTGTGCGATGGTCGTTCCAAGTGCTGCTCCGGCCGCATCCAGTCCCATGACTCCGATGAACAGATAATCCAGACCGATATTCGCTGCGCATGCTACTGCAATAAAGTACATCGGACTTTTGGAATCACCGATTCCACGGAAGATTGCACTGATATATTATAAGCTGTAATAAAAGGAATCCCGATAAAGCAGATTGTCAGGTAACGAATCGTTCCTTCTACTGCCTCGGCCGGTGTCGACATCACACTGACGATCGGTCTGACTGCTGCCAGTAATACGATCATAAGTATGATCGCAATTCCCATGAACATCGTTGCCGTGTTTCCAATTGTCTCCGATGCTTTCTTATAATCTTTTGCACCGATGCAGCGCCCGATCATAACCGTCGCTCCCATCGCAAGCCCTACGATCATAACTGTCAGCATATGCATGATCTGGCTTCCGATCGATACCGCCGTCGTACTGCTGACCCCGCCAAACTGACCAACGATAAATAAATCTGCCATACCGTATAACGTCTGTAAAAAGTACGATAACAGATATGGCAGTGAAAAATAAATGACTGTCTTAAATACACTCCCTGTTGTTAAATCTCTCTCCATTTTATAACGTCCTTGTCTTTAGAAATACTCATTTCATAATTCTATTCCTATTAACCTGGTAAGTCAACTTTTCAGGAAGATTTTTGTGAAAGAGAGTGATTACTTTTATGGTACTAAACCGCAAGCAGCCCCATCGTCCGCAATATGAATATCGTCACAAACAACGTAAATATCGAAAGCACCGATGAGAACACAACCAGCTGCCCGGCAAGCTGTCCATCCGCTCCCGCCTGCTGCGCCATGATATAACTGGATACCGCAACCGGAGTCTGATATGCCAGCAGTCCCGACAACAGGTCCGCATCCCGGTAACCCATCGTGACGATCATCGGAATCATGATAAGCGGCAAGATTACCAGCTTGATCGTCAATACCACAGATGCTGTTTTTAAGTTTCCTTTCACTTTTGAAAAGTCCAGATCACCACCCAGAATCATAAACGCAATCGGTGTTGATAATTTGGCCAGATCCTGAACCGTTGTATCAACAGCTGTCGGAAGTCTGATCCCAAGAAGTGAAAATATAATCCCTAATATCGAAGATATGATCAGTGGATTCTTTATAATATCCAGAATGATCTTTTTCCAGTCATTTTCCCTTTTTTCACCGAAGATCGACAGCGCGACTACTGCAAGGAAATTATACATCGGTACCAGGATGGCACTTAAAATTGCCGCTGTCGTCGTACTTTTCGGTCCATACATGTTCTGTACGACTGCAACTCCGAAGATCACATAATTGCTCCGGAAAATCCCCTGGATAACTACACCCTGCTGATTTTCCTGTGTTACGATCCTTGGAACGATCAGGCACAACAATACAAACAGTATCAGCAGTCCTCCTGCTGCCCAGATACACAGCCTGATCCTGCTATGTATCTCAGAACCGATATCACTCTGGTAGACATTGTAGAATAACATACATGGTAAAAATATCTTAAACACAATGGCATTTGCCTGTTTTGTAAGCTTTCCATCCGCCAGAGATGTATAATTGACCAGAAAATATCCTAATACCATAAGAAAGAATACCGGTGCAATTACATTAAACGATACAATTATATTATCCAAATTTTCTCACTTCTCTCATTCTTAATAAATGCTGTATTTTCCTTTGGAATCTACAGCATTATACTTTTTATTTCTGTATATTTTCCAGATATCTACACATGAAATACGTACTCATCCAGACGCTCGAATGCTTCTTTTACTCTGCCAAGCGGTAATGCAAGATTCATACGGATTCCATATTTCTGATGGAACGGTCTTCCGTCCTGCCATGCAACGCCTACGTCCCATCCTGCTTTTAACAGCTCATCCAGTGACTTATAATTTTCCTCACACCAGTCTTCGCAGTCCAGGAACAACATATAAGTTCCCTGCGGCTTACTTACTTCAATTCCTCTGTAGTAGTCACGGATATGATTCACTGCATAATCAACATTTTCAGATAATACCTGGCAAAGCTCATTGACCCAGGTATATCCTTCTGCCTCGTAAGCCCCGATCAGCGCATGCATAGATAATACATTCATTGTATTATAATGTGATTTTCTTGATTTTGCCTCCACCCGGTCACGCAGCATTTTGTTGAAGATTATATGATAACTTCCTACCAGACCTGCCAGGTTAAATGTCTTACTCGGTGCATACAATGCAATCGTACGGTTTCTTGCATCCGGACTGATCGACTGTGTCGGAATGTGCTGGCTGCCTTTTAAGATCAGATCTGACCAGATCTCATCTGCGATCACTACACATTCATTGTTCTTATATACTTCCATCGCCTCTTCAATCTCCCGGCGCTCCCATACACGTCCGGTCGGATTATGCGGACTACAGAAGATTGCTACATGGATGTTATTTGCCTTTAACTTGGCATCCATGTCTTCATAATCCATCCGCCAGATTCCTTTTTCGTCTTTTTTGAGCGGACTGTGTACAATCTTGTATCCATTCTCTGTGATGCATTTGGTGAATCCGATGTAAGTCGGGCTGTGAAGAAGTACAGCATCTCCCGGTGCGGCAAAAGCTGTCAGAGCAGAGATTACTCCGCCTAATACTCCGTTCTCATATCCGATATATTCCGGCATCAGTCCTTCTACATTATTGCGGATCTTATGCCAGCGTATGATTGAATCATAATACTCTTCCACCGGACTGAAATATCCATATGCCGGATGTGCTGCCCTGTCCATGATCGCTTTTGGAATCGTTGGGACAGTTTCAAAGTTCATGTCTGCCACCCACATCGGGATCACATCAAATCCGTCTTTTGGCGGTTCCGGTGCAAATCCCGGATTCTTTCCAAGTCCGTCTACTGCAATCGCATCTTTTCCATGCCTGTCTATAATCTTTGTAAAATCATATCTCATATCTTTCTCTCCTGTTTCCTGAAAACGATCTTCCACCGGTGCCTGCCGTCTGATCGCTATTTTTTTGAAAATACCCACATCGCTTTTATCTGGTCTTTGATATTGGCAAATACCCATGTTGCTTTTGAATTCTTTATGCTGAACGGATCATTCACTTTCACATTGCCATTCTCATAACCTGTCAGTACGATAAAATGTCCAATCTTGGTAAAATCTCCCGGACCGACACTGCATATGATCGGATGTCCCTGCGAAAGTTCTAAAGCTACCTGCTCTTCTGACAAAAGACCTGCAGTACTGTTAAGATTCCAGTTTGCTCCGGCTTCATCCATGAATCTCCAGTACGTGTTATTCTCTTCGTCCACATAGCCATGTTCCGTTCCGTAAGCAGCTACCTTTGCCGGGGTGATCGACGCATCCTGATTCAGTCCGGCTGCTACCATCGCCATACAGGTCGGTCCGCATCCACTTGCCGCTACTATACTGGTTCCGTATGGAGCATACCCCCATCGTTCATCCCACTGCAGGAGTTCCGGTATCCCTCCCTGCGAAAGATCTTTTCCTATCGTATCTGCATACGGCTTATCTTTTTTCTTTTCATAATCGGCCACAAAATCTACTGTTTCCACATTTTTATCCAACAGTTCGATCACATTTTTCGGATATCCGTGTTCCGTTGCCTGCTTTCGTACACGTTCCAATTTCTGTTCGGCAGTTTCCGGCTTTGACTTTACTTTTGCTGCCTCTTTTTTATCCTGCTTTTCTTTTCTGAGCTCTTCTGCTTTCTGTTTTTCTTCTACACGTTCACGGTGCAGACAATAGCCAGCAAAAGCAGCAGTTATTACTGCTGCTATCACACCGACTACTGTTATACGCCTTAATATCTGATTTCTTCTTGCACCTTTTGAAAGAGAAGTTCTTGGTCGTTGTTCTACGTTATTAGTCTCCTTCATCTGTCAATTCAGTCCTCTTAATAATAATCTATTTTCTCGACATCGTTCTTAATTATACAACAGCATTACAGCGGATACAACTTATCATTTCCTTAATATTGATTCTGACTTTTCGTATTTGTGTCGTTTTTTTATATAATTATGACTTTTTTCAATTTTTTTCATTTTTTACTTGCTTTTTACATTTTACCATGATATTATACTACTTGTCTTAAGAACACGTCAAATAACGGGGTGTGGCTCAGCTTGGCTAGAGCGCCTGGTTTGGGACCAGGAGGTCGCAGGTTCGAATCCTGTCACCCCGATTTGTAAGAAATGCCATGCGGGTGTAGTTCAATGGTAGAACACCAGCCTTCCAAGCTGGATACGTGGGT
>CAVBHX010000055.1:0-25642 GCA_963595255.1 bacterium | reverse complement strand
GAGCCTTTATTGGCTTTCACTCTTTTCCATGCTTCATATAAAACATCATCTCGATTCACAATGTTATACTGTGAACTTTTTATTGAACTTTTTGAGTATATCTCCTTTTTCATTTTTCTTGTTATTTTCAAATCAGCAGATTATTTTAACAGATTTTTAATCTGCTATAATACCAAAATTTCTATATTACATTCCCCCTAATTCTTAATAAAACATATTTACTAAAAAATGGGGCTAATCAATATTTTTTACATCTTCCTCTTAAAACCAGCCAGAAAAAAATGTAAAAGCCGGGAAATCACTATCCCATTCTTTATTTCTTTTCTGGTCGGCTTTACGCATTCATGCTGAAAGCATGAATGCAACAAGTAATACATGAATGTCATTTAATTACCAAAAATTCTTACATTGATGTTTTTTCGTATAATGTTATATATGTAATATTTTTGTTATATTTCTCTATTCATTTTGGCTACTTTAAAGTTGTCATTTTGATAAGGTTATGTATTCATTTTGACAATGTTGGCATATTTTACTTATTTATCGTCACTTTGATATCCCTATGACCTACATCATGTGGAACCTCATAAAATTCATAATGACTTCGATCTTCTGCATCTCTTATTAAATAAAATTTATCAACAAGTTCATCAAATGCCCGATGATATGTTGATTCAGACATTCCCGTTTTTTTATGAACATCTACCGGCGAAAGCCAGAAAGAATATTCATTTTGATTTTCTGCAAAATAGCACCATAATTTGTATGAATTAGGCTTCAAATCTTTCATAGCAGAATTCATAGCTTCTATGTTTATTTTTGCATACAATTTTTCAGAATTACAGCTTTCCTTATTGATGTTGACACTTCGTTGATTCGGTGAACTATACCCTCTTTTTCTCATGCTTTCTCCTTTTAATCGTGATTTTTGGTACAAAAAAAGCAATTATCTTTCAATGAATTACACAAACAAAAGTTCTTTAATATGGAAATAAGAACTCCTAATAATTTGCGTATTCAATAAAAAATAATTGCTGTAAGCGTCTCAACTTTAGACACAAGAACACGGTTCTTATGGACGAGACACATATTTATCTAAGTAGATAACCTTTATATTTATCTTGCTTTTAATATATCACTTTTTCCAAATTTGTCAATGCATTTTTGGCTATTTTGCACATTTATTTATATTGTTTTTTGGTTATTTTACACACAACTTATAATTTCATAACCTGTTATAATATTTATTATAGCAAACAACATAAGGGAGATTTTTACAATGATGATTAAAAGTCCACACTTCGGTGAAATTCATATAACCGGCGAAAATGCCCAGGTTGCTGCCGACTGGCTCTCAAAAGAGCTGATAGGTGCGACACCGGCACAAGAGATGCTTGCACATCGGGACGCTATGATACAGTTTGATGTTGAAGTAGCTGCAACAAATTCACACGTAAAAGATAAAGAGAATATTCTACACAGTTTATTGTAACATCGCCCACAAATCCGTTATTCGCCGTTTTAACGGATTTTTATATCAAGTAGTAAAGTTATCGCTCGACGTGTTCAAATGCAATATAAAGGCAAATAGGCATGTTATATTAGATTTTACATTTAAAAAGACCATGTAAAGAGTTTAATTTCCTTTACACGGTCTTTCTTCAAATCTACGGTTCTAAGTATGGATCAACACCATATTTTTCTTGATAAATCTCCCACTTTTCTTGAATCATGTCCCATTCTGGATCTTCGCCCAGGAAACGATCACTCTCTATTTTTTCGTGATATTCTGGCAAAAACTCTTGATATTTCCAAAGAAAGTCTTCAAAGATATCCTTTCCCAGATTTCGCCCCAACGTCTTATTTACAATTCTATCAAATAGCGATTGATTCATTGGAATTTCTCCATTGAATGCAGATAATTCCTTCTTACTTAACAACTTCTTTAACTTGAACTCGCTTTCCGTCAGCATTCTTCCCCCTCTTTCGTGTATTCATATTTCGATATCAGATTTTGAATATATTATATCTTACCAAAATAAACTACAATTATCAATGAAAGGCGGTGGCTAAGTGAAAAAGTTTGTTGCAAAAAAGCCAGAAAAAGAAGTAATATCTTTACGAATTCCTTCTGAGCTTTTGAAAACCATTGATAATAAAGCTGGTCAAGTTGGAATCAGCAGAAATGAACTGATTTCCCAAATGATTTTATATGCGCTAGAAAATATGGATGATTCATCAAAAGACTCCTAACCGCCGTGACTGTACACAGTTTACGGTGGTATTTTTATATACTGAATAACTACGGGCTACGGATTCCCCATAGCCCTTTTAATTCTATACACCTCTCACTGTTGCTATAATCGCCTTTACTTCATCCTCATCCGCATACTTTTCAAGAAATGGAAGGACTTCATCAAACCGTGCTTTCTTTACACCTGTAAGTTTCCTAAGATGCTTCCAATAAAATACGTCTTCCTCATTGTTCTCTAGCCATTCATACGCCCAGACCAATTTTCTCGCCCACGATTCGGGGTATGATTCTGCATATTTATCTAACACGGCTCTGCTTTTGGGCATATTTTCAAGTCTATGCTCCTTTATCCCTAATATTTTACATATATTTTTTCCCGTTACTTTTTCAGGCTTTCCCAGATTATCAGCAGCTCCACTGTAAATGTCTGCTGCCACACTTTCTATAGCAACGGACATTTTTTCATCATATTCTTCCCATTCCGGCGTAGTGCTTCCTTTGATATAATGGCTTTCCGCTTCCTGCCGTATTTGTTCCTCAGATAATTGCGAATCAGTTAATTCTTCCGGCTTCATCCCCAAAAAGAAAGCAATCTGACAAGCAATGGAAAAATCATGTCCACGTCCAGTTAGTAAGGTTTTTTGGATTCTACTCATAGTTGCAATTTCATTCAGTTCAATTTTTTTATAAAAATGTGTCATGTCATCAACGAACTTTGTCATGTATCGGCTATTCCCCGTTGACTTCATATATTCAGTGTCTTTCATTCCATGATATAAAATAGCACTAATTGGAATATCTCTCACAAAATCTACAGGAGAGTCAAAAACCTGTTCTACATACTCTGCAAATGCTATCTGTAAAGGATCGTCTACAGAAAGACTTTCTTCTATACCTGGTATAACTTCTTCAGCGGTAACAAAACTATACAAGCTCATGCTTTTGGCAGGAACATTAGAGTCCCGAAGCCTATATTTATGTTTCGGGCAAATTCCCATATTCCTTATCTGGTGTTTCCTGTGCCAATAGGTTTCTGCATATCTTTCTCTATCTTCTCTTGCACATGCAGGGCAATACTTTAAATATCGTTCATTTTCGCATCTGGGGAGAACTGCAAACAAATGGTGCATATCACAATTTTCATTGCATAATTTATATAAAGCATCCTGCCTCTGATCCAATGGGGCGAATCTGGCATACTGTGGGTACATAGTGTGATTTAATACTAAATCTCTTAGCGGATATGTTTTTTCGATATGCTCTCTCGCTTCTGGATTTAGATTGCCGATAAACTCTTTAATCGGTGTATCTGATCGTTTACAGTATAAAAATTGCAACAACTGAGAGTTTATATACCCTGAATGTACGGCGAACCGACCAAACCAACTGTAAACAAGCTCATCTGGATAAATTTCAGGGAAGTACATTCTCATAATGCTATTTCCTCCACTGTGAAATGTTCCCGAAATACTTCTACAATATCAAGGTTTTCTGCTTTTGATTTTTGCACCAAATCGGCTATGCTGTATTCTTCTTCTGATGATATTACCGTTTTTTCTATGCTTTTCTTTTTCCTTTTGGCTGCTGTATTCTTCACAGTGGCAGCAGGACGAATATAATCATGTAAAAGCTGCATTCGTTTCTCATATGCAAGATTAAGCATCCCATTTTTCGCATAAGCGCACACCTCCTGTCTTTTGTTGCAATTTTCCGACCACCCAAAAACACAAATTCCCCAAAAATGTTTCCCAAAAATCGGAAATTCTCCCAAAAACGAATTTTTCATTTTCCCAAAAACACTTTTGGGACTCCCATTTTTGAAATATTTCTGGGAGAAATTTGGAAAAGTCAGTAAAATCAATGGTTTCCGGCGTTTTGAATTTGGGAATTTTCCAAAAAACATTTCCCAAAAGTGAATTTTTGAAAATTACTATGTTGTGGGACAACCTTCCTCATCCTCCCAAAAGGCAAATCTCGCATTCTCCCAGCTTTCATATTCTCATCACATTGTCGTTTCCTTATTTTAGGAACTAAATAAAATTTGTGTTTTATTGAAGTGCGAAAAATCGCTTAAAATCAAGGTTTTCACTCTATTTTCATGTAACAAAATAGACCTTGCGGTCTGTATTGCTACAGACCTACAAGGTCAATTTTTACGTTTGAACAATTTTTCTGTTGGTTGGGAACTTTGCCCCCTAAGAGGCTATTTTAGTTTCCCCTGCAACAAGAACTAATTATGCATTCTTCTGAGCAATTGCTGCCTGTGCTGCTGCAAGACGAGCGATTGGTACACGGAATGGTGAGCAAGATACATAGTCAAGACCGATCTTGTTGCAGAATTCAACTGAAGATGGATCTCCACCGTGCTCTCCACAGATACCAACGTGAAGGCTTGGGTTAACTGGCTTACCTAATTCGATAGCCATTTCCATTAATTTACCAACACCTGTCTGGTCAAGCTTAGCAAATGGATCGTTCTCGAAGATCTTAGCATCATAGTAAGCGTCTAAGAACTTACCAGCATCGTCACGAGAGAATCCGTATGTCATCTGTGTTAAGTCGTTTGTACCGAAGCAGAAGAAGTCAGCTTCTGAAGCGATCTGATCAGCTGTAAGAGCTGCTCTTGGGATCTCGATCATTGTTCCAACTTCGTACTCAAGGTCGCTGCCTGCTGCTGCGATCTCAGCGTCTGCTGTCTCTACTACGAATTTCTTAACATATTTAAGCTCTTTGATGTCTCCAACGAGTGGGATCATGATCTCTGGTTTTACGTTCCAGTCTGGGTGAGCTTTCTTTACATTGATTGCTGCACGGATAACAGCACTTGTCTGCATCTTAGCAATCTCTGGATATGTTACTGCAAGACGGCATCCACGGTGTCCCATCATTGGGTTGAACTCATGAAGGCTGTCGATGATTGTCTTGATCTGCTCAACAGTTTTACCCTGAGCGTCAGCAAGTTTCTTAATGTCTTCCTCTTCTGTAGGAACGAACTCATGAAGCGGTGGATCAAGGAAACGGATAGTAACCGGGTTACCTTCCAGTGCTTCATACAGTTTTTCGAAGTCTCCCTGCTGTTCTGGAAGAATCTTAGCAAGTGCTGCTTCTCTTTCTTCTTCTGTCTCAGAGCAGATCATTTCACGGAATGCATCGATTCTGTTTCCTTCGAAGAACATATGCTCTGTACGGCAAAGTCCGATACCTTCTGCACCAAGTTCGCGAGCCTTAACAGCATCGTGTGGTGTATCAGCGTTTGTACGAACTTTCATTGTTCTGTATTTGTCAGCCCATCCCATGATTCTTCCGAATTCACCAGCGATTGTTGCATCAACTGTTGGGATGATACCATCATAGATATTACCTGTAGAACCATCAAGTGAGATGCAGTCTCCTTCATGATATTCTTTTCCGGCAAGTGTAAATTTCTTATTAGCTTCGTCCATTGCGATGTCACCACAACCAGATACACAGCATGTACCCATACCACGAGCAACTACGGCTGCGTGAGATGTCATACCACCACGAACTGTCAGGATACCCTGTGCAGACTTCATACCTGTGATATCTTCTGGTGATGTCTCAAGACGTACAAGAACAACTTTTTCTCCTCTTGCAGCCCATTCAACAGCGTCATCAGCTGTGAATACGATCTTACCGCAAGCAGCTCCTGGAGATGCTCCAAGTGCTTTTGCAAGTGGTGTAGCAGCTTTCAGTGCTGCAGCATCAAACTGTGGGTGAAGCAGAGAGTCAAGGTTACGAGGGTCGATCATTGCAACAGCCTCTTCCTCTGTTCTCATTCCTTCATCAACAAGATCACAAGCAATCTTCAGAGCAGCCTTAGCTGTTCTCTTACCATTACGTGTCTGTAACATGTACAGTTTACCATGCTCTACAGTAAACTCCATGTCCTGCATATCTCTATAGTGTTTTTCAAGAGTTTCACAAACCTGTTTGAACTGTACGAATGCTTCTGGGAATTTCTCTTCCATCTCTGAAATGTGCATTGGTGTACGAACACCGGCAACTACGTCTTCTCCCTGTGCATTTGTAAGGAATTCTCCGAACAGACCGTTCTCTCCTGTAGCTGGGTCACGAGTAAACGCAACACCTGTACCACAGTCATCTCCCATGTTACCAAATGCCATCATCTGTACGTTAACAGCTGTTCCCCATGAATATGGGATATCATTGTCACGACGATATACATTAGCTCTTGGGTTGTCCCATGAACGGAATACAGCTTTTACTGCTTCCATTAACTGTTCCTTCGGATCAGATGGGAAATCAGCACCAATCTTCTCTTTGTATTCAGCCTTGAACTGGTTAGCCAGTTCTTTCAGGTCTTCAGCAGTAAGTTCTACGTCCTGCTTAACACCTCTGTCAGCTTTCATCTTGTCGATCAGCTCTTCAAAGTATTTCTTTCCAACTTCCATAACTACGTCAGAGAACATCTGGATAAATCTTCTGTAGCAGTCCCAAGCCCAACGAGGATTTCCTGAAGCTTCAGCAAGTGTCTCAACTACTTCTTCATTTAATCCAAGGTTCAGGATTGTATCCATCATACCAGGCATAGAAGCTCTTGCTCCGGAACGAACTGAAACGAGAAGTGGATTCTTCTTATCTCCGAATTTCTTTCCTGTGATTCCTTCCATTTTATCGATGGCTTCCATGATCTGACCCATAATCTCGTCATTGATCTGTCTGCCGTCTTCGTAGTACTGTGTACAAGCTTCTGTTGTTACAGTAAAGCCCTGTGGTACTGGAAGACCTAAGTTTGTCATTTCAGCAAGGTTCGCACCTTTTCCACCAAGAAGGTTTCTCATGGTTGCGTTACCTTCTGTAAACATATAAACCCATTTTGCCATTTGTCATGACCTCCTAAAACTAAATTTTCTAAGTCGCACTTAGTATTTTACTGTTTTTACCAGTTTTCGTCAAGACTTTCACCAATAAATCTGCCGATTTTTCCCCTGCATTTCGGGCAATCTGCACAATTGTCTAAATTTGAGTACATTTCTGTGCGGTTATCCGACTCCAACCTTTAAATATTACGTAAAAACGACTTGTATCCTCTGTATGCTTCGTATACATCAGCCTTGCTTGTAACCTCCCACGGAGCATGCATACTTAAGACAGCCACACCGCTGTCGATGACTTCCATTCCATAATTTGCCATGATATAAGCGATCGTTCCGCCGCCTCCGAAATCTACCTTTCCAAGTTCTGCAAACTGATAAGATACGTCTTCTGCATTCATTGCACGGCGTACTTCTGCCAGATATTCTGCATTGGCATCATTGGAACCGCTCTTTCCTCTTGCTCCGGTAAATTTATTGAATACCAGACCTTTTCCGAAGAATGCTGCACTTCTCTTTTCGAATGCTTCTGCATACATCGGATCATAAGCCGCACTTACATCAGAAGAAAGCATTCTGGAATTCTGAAGCGCACGACGTACTTTCAGTTCCGATTCTCCGTCTGTCAGGGCCACCAGTTCAGCAACTACATTTTCAAAGAAACGGGAATGCATACCGGTTGCTCCAACACTTCCGATCTCCTCTTTGTCAACCAGAATGCAGCAGGAAGTACGCTCCACGCCTTCCACATCCATCATGGCGAATAATGAGGTAAATGCACACACTCTGTCATCCTGTCCATATGCCAGTACCATACTTCTGTCAATTCCACAGTCTCTTGCCTTTCCTGCCGGTACGATCTCCAGTTCTGCTGACAGGAAATCTTCTTCTTCGATATCATAATAGTCTGTCAGGATCTTCATAACATTGGCTTTTACAGCCTCTTTCTCACTCTCATCGAGCCCTTCTTCTTTCTCAAGAGGGCGGCTTCCAATCAGAAGGTCAAGTTTCTCTCCTTCGATCACAACGCTTGCTTTCTTTTCCATCTGTTTTCCTGCCAGATGGATCAGAAGATCCGTTACTACGAATACCGGATCATCGTCTTTTTCACCTATATTGACTTCCTGTACCGTTCCGTCTGTCTTAACAATCACTCCGTGAAGTGCCAGAGGAAGAGTTACCCACTGATACTTCTTAATTCCACCGTAATAGTGTGTATCCAGATAAGCAAGTTCTTCGTTTTCATATAAAGGATTCTGTTTCACATCAATTCTCGGTGAATCAATATGTGCTCCCAGAATGTTCATACCATTCTCCAGAGGCTCTTTTCCGATCTGGAACATGGCAATACTCTTTCCCATGCATACTGCATAGACTTTATCTCCAGTTTTTAAGCTTCCTTTGATATCTTTCAGGTTGCGATAGCCTTTCTTTTCAATCTCTTTTACAGCCAGACGTACGCATTCTCTTTCTGTCTTTCCTTCATCCAGACAAGTCTTATATCTGTCGTTGATCTGATCCAGTTCTTTTAACTGTTCGGCTGTGTATGTCTTCCATGCATTTCTTCTTTCCATTTTTTTAAGTCTCTCCTTTCAAGATCACACTGTGTTTAGTATAACACAAAAAAGAAAATGGTACGCACCACTTTTCATAAATGTTACGTACCATTTTTTCTCAACTTTTATATATCTGATTATTTATTTAATCCCATCTCTTCTCTTACTTCGATGAAGCATTTTACGATGAAATCAATATCTTCTTTTGTATGGCTTGCGCATACCTGTGTACGGATTCTTGCTTTTCCCTTCGGTACAACCGGATAAGAGAACGCTACAACGTATACACCTTTTTCCATCATGCGTTTTGCAAATTCTGCTGCTGTCTTCTCATCATAGAGCATAACAGGTACACATGGATGTGTTCCAGGAATGATATCAAATCCGTTATCTACCAACTGTTTTCTGTAGTATGCAGTTACTTCTTCCAGATGGTCACGAAGTTCTGTGCTTTCCTCTAACATATCGAACAGCTCCAGGCTGGCTCCTGCGATTGCTGGTGCCAGTGAGTTAGAGAACAGATACGGACGGCTTCTCTGTCTTAACAGATCAATAATCTCTTTACGTCCGGATGTATATCCGCCGGATGCTCCTCCGAGTGCTTTTCCTAATGTTCCCGTGATGATATCTACACGTCCTTCTACGCCACAGTACTCTGCTGTTCCGCGTCCGGTCTTTCCAACAAATCCAACTGCATGACTGTCGTCAACCATAACCAGTGCGTTGTACTTATCAGCCAGATCACATACACCTTTTAAGTTACAGATGATTCCATCCATAGAGAACACACCGTCTGTAGCGATCAGCTTGATTCTTGCTCCGGCTTCATCTGCTTCTTTTAATTTTGCTTCCAGATCTTCCATGTCGTTATTTTTATAGCGGAAACGTTTTGCCTTACACAGACGTACGCCGTCAATGATAGAAGCATGATTCAGTTCATCACTGATAACTGCATCTTCTGCTGTCAGAATTGTCTCAAATAATCCTCCGTTTGCATCGAAGCATGAAGAATAAAGAATGGTATCGTCTGTTCCTAAGAATCCTGAAATCTTCTTCTCCAGTTTCTTATGAATGTCCTGTGTTCCACAGATGAAACGTACAGATGCTACTCCGTATCCTTTTTCATCATATGTTCTCTTTGCTGCCTCGATCAGTCTCGGGTTATCCCCAAGTCCAAGGTAGTTATTCGCACACATGCACAGAAGTTCTCTTCCGTCCTCCATCTTCACTCTTGCTCCCTGTGGAGATACGAAAGGCGCTTCTCCTTTGAAAAGCCCTGCTTCTTTGATTCCTTCTACTTCTTTTGTATAAATACTTAAAATATCGTCTTTACGTGCCATTTTCTTAACCTCTCAAATTCTGTTCTGTCTTCGTTTTTTCTGTCTTTTTCTCTCTTTTTCCTGCTTTGTTCCGCGCACTCCGCCTAGTCATTTATATGTGCCCAGTCCAGGATGACTTTTCCGGAATTACCGGAGATCATAGCGTCAAATCCCTTCTGGAAATCTTTGATATCAAAATGATGTGTGATGATATCTGAGATATCAAGTCCTGCCTGTAACATCGTAGACATCTTATACCATGTATCCCATACTTTACGTCCGTAGATTCCTTTCAGATGTAATCCGTTGAAGATCACTGTCTCAAGGTCTACTTTGGCATCTGTTCTCTGTAATCCTAACAGTGCGATATGTCCGCCGTGCTTCATATTGTGGATCATATCATCTAATGCCACCTGTGATCCGGACATCTCAAGACCTACATCGAATCCTTCCGTCATTCCGATCTCTTTCATGACATCTGTCAGATTCTCTTCTTTTAAGTTAACCGTTCTTGTTGCTCCCAGCTTCTTTGCAAGTTCCAGTCTGTATGGATTCATATCTGTTACCACAACATGTCTTGCACCAGAGAACTTCACGATTGCTGCTGCCATACATCCGATCGGACCGGCGCCTGCGATCAGTACGTCTTCTCCCAGCGCTTCAAACGAAAGTGCAGTATGTGTTGCATTTCCAAACGGATCAAAAATGGCATACATCTCTTCCGGAATATTTGGATTGCATGGCCATACGTTGCTTGACGGAATTACCAGATATTCTGCGAATGCTCCGTTACGGTTCACGCCGACACCTTTGGCATCCTTACAGTTCTCCTTGTGTCCTTCCAGACAGTTACGGCATTTTCCACATGTGATATGTCCTTCACCAGATACCAGATCTCCAATCTTAAATCCCTGTACGCCTTCCCCTTTTTCTACAATCTCTCCAACGTACTCATGGCCTGCTGTAAGGCCGATCGGAATGGTATGCTGTGCCCAGTCATTCCACTGGTAAATATGTACATCCGTTCCACAGATCGCTGTCTTATGGATCTTGATCTTCACATCGTTCGGCCCTACTTCCGGAATCGGCACACGCTTCATCCACAGTCCTTCCTCCGGTTTCTCCTTTACCAGTGCCCACATCAGACCATCATTATTCAATTGCATATTATATAACCTCCCAATACACACCATCTCCCCAGATGGTAATCTCTTTACTAACAGTGGTTATTATAACACTCTTATTTCATATGCACAACCTCTAATCGTATATTTTTTGTTTAATATGTCAAGTTTTTCACATACTTTTTTCTTATTTCTTGTTATTTTGTACTAAAAATAATATTTACTTTCCTCTTTGTTTCCTGTATAATCTTAACTATGCTTGCGAAAAGCAAAAACGAAAGAGAGGGGTGCAGGATTCAAAAGATCCTGCCACAAAAGCTATGAAAAATTTAATCAAAAAATGGAACAGCATCAGCCTCATCAAACGAATCATCTGCGGACTGATCATTGGTCTGATCATTGGTCTTGTTGTTCCTCAGGCATCCGTAATCTCGATTCTCGGAACCATGTTCGTCGGAGCTCTGAAAGGAATCGCTCCGCTTCTGGTATTCTTCCTGGTTATGAGTGCTCTCTGTCACATGAAGGCCGGCCAGAAGACCAACTTGAAATTCATTATAATTCTGTACATGGTTGGTAACCTTGTCTCTGCATTTGTCGCAGTTATTGCCTGTCGGTTATTCCCGGTAACACTGACATTTACAGATTCGGCTTCTTCTACCGATATCACACCACCAAGTGGAATCGCAGAAGTGCTGACTAACCTTTTAACCAACCTCGTTAAGAATCCGGTTGATTCCATTGTCAATGCTAATTACATCGGTATTCTTTTCTGGGCAGTTATTTTCGGAATCGCTTTAAAACATGCCAATCAGGGAACGAAAGATGCTCTGGAGAACATCTCTGATGCGACAGCAACCGCAGTTCAGTGGATCATTAACTGTGCTCCGTTCGGTATCATGGGACTGATTTTTACAACAATCTCAGAGCAGGGACTTGACGCATTACTTTCTTATGGAAAACTGATCCTGGTTCTTGTCGGAAGTATGGCAGTTGTCATCTTCATCATCAATCCGATCATTGTGTTTATTTTCACAAGGCAGAATCCATTTTCACTGGTATTTACCTGTCTGAAGGAAAGTTTCATCACAGCATTCTTCACAAGAAGTTCTGCTGCTAACATCCCTGTTAACATGGAACTCTGTAAGAAACTCGGACTGGATGAAGATACATACTCTATCTCCATTCCACTCGGAGCTACGATCAATATGGCCGGTGCCGCGATCACAATCTCTGTCATGGCTTTATCTACTGCACATACACTGGATATCCATGTGGACTTCCTTACATCGATCGTCCTCTGTGTACTCGCTGCATTAAGTGCCGCAGGTGCTTCCGGAGTGGCCGGTGGATCATTACTTCTGATCCCTATGGCCTGCAGCCTCTTTGGTGTGCCGAATGACGTTGCCATGCAGGCAGTCGGTGTCGGATTCATCATCGGTGTTATCCAGGATTCCTGTGAGACAGGACTGAACTCTTCATCCGACGTACTTTATACAGCCATTGCTGATATCCGCGAGAAGAGACTTCGTGGTCAGAAGTAATCTTATTTACAATTTTATTACGCCTATAAGCTGTTGTGCCCATAATACAACATCTTACCAGAATCCAAGAAAGCTGCCAATGGCAGCTTTTCTTATATTCTCTGATATAGTAAAATCCCCGGCAGATTTGCTCCACCGGGGAATTTTTTATTCTTATTCTCAGAATCTTACCACTCAAACTTCTTCTCGAAGTAAGCGTCCAGATCTTCAATCTTGATTCTTTCCTGTTCCATGGTATCTCTGTCACGGACTGTTACTGCTCCGTCTTCTTCAGAATCGAAATCGTATGTTACACAGAATGGTGTTCCAATCTCATCCTGACGGCGGTAACGTTTTCCGATATTTCCACGGTCATCGTATTCGCAGTTGTATTTCTTGCTTAACTGTGCAAATACTTTCTCTGCACCTTCGTTCAGCTTCTTAGAAAGTGGCAGCACACCGATCTTAACCGGTGCCAGTGCCGGATGGAAATGAAGAACCGTACGTGTGTCAGGTTTCTCCTCTGTTCCGATCTCTTCTTCATCATAAGCGCTGCAAAGGAATGCAAGTACCATACGGTCTGCTCCAAGTGACGGCTCGATAACGTATGGGATGTATTTTTCCTTTGTCTCATCATCAAAGTATGTCAGATCCTGTCCGGATAGATTCTGATGCTGTGTTAAGTCATAATCTGTACGGTCAGCGATTCCCCACAGTTCTCCCCATCCGAATGGGAATAAGAACTCAACGTCTGTTGTTGCTTTACTGTAGAAAGAAAGCTCTTCTTTATCATGATCACGATAACGTACTTCATCGTCTTTCAGTCCTAATGTAGACAGCCAGTTCAGACAGAACTTCTTCCAGTAGTCGAACCACTCAAGGTCTGTATCCGGTTTGCAGAAGAATTCCAGCTCCATCTGTTCGAATTCTCTGGTACGGAATGTAAAGTTACCAGGTGTGATCTCGTTACGGAATGATTTACCGATCTGTCCGATACCGAATGGCAGTTTCTTTCTAGATGTACGCTGTACATTCTTGAAGTTAACGAAGATTCCCTGTGCTGTCTCCGGACGAAGATATACAGTATTCTTCGCATCCTCTGTTACTCCCTGGAATGTCTTGAACATCAGGTTGAACTGACGGATATCTGTAAAATCGTGCTTTCCGCATGTCGGGCATGGAATCTGCTTCTCGTCGATGAAGTTCTTCATCTGTTCCTGTGTCCATGCATCTACTGCACCATCCAGTTCGATGTTGTTCTCTGCGCAGTAATCTTCGATGACTTTATCTGCACGGAAACGCTCGTGACACTGTTTACAGTCCATCAGAGGATCGCTGAATCCTCCAAGATGTCCGCTGGCAATCCATGTCTGTGGATTCATAAGGATCGCACAATCTACTCCTACGTTGTATGGAGATTCCTGGATGAATTTCTTCCACCATGCTTTTTTTACGTTGTTTTTCAGTTCTACTCCGAGATTACCATAATCCCATGTATTTGCAAGCCCGCCATAGATCTCAGATCCCGGATATACAAATCCTCTTGCTTTCGCCAATGAAACGATCTTATCCATAGTCTTTTCTGCCATTTTTTTATCCTCACCTTCTAAAAATATTCATAATTGTAATTAATTATAGCGTCTGACTTCTTTGTTTTCAAGCCTTATCGCACAATTGTTTCCAATATCTCCAATGATTTGAAGCGTTTTCCCAGATATTCATCCAGATATGCTTTTGTAAGTTTCTTCAGCTCTTTCAGCACATCTTCTTTTACCACGAAAGTATATAGTTTCTCAATCGGAGAACACACGATGTACTGCAGTGTATATAATGTCGACGGAAGCAGCCGGATTCCATCTGAAATATGTCCGGCGCACTGCGTACAGATCACACCACCCCGCCGTATGCTGAACACCTTTTCCCGTTCTCGGTCCCCACACATGATACACTCCATCACCTGCGGTCCTTCTCCGTTCACCGTAATCGTCTTCAGCTCGTAAATGCACCGTATCAGTTCATTCGGAATATGTACATTCGTCAACGCCCGCAGCGTCTGATACAGAAGTTTCAGCATCTCTGTCTCATCATTCGCCTCTCTTGCATAATATCCCGCCAGATCCATAAAATAGAATCCATAATACGCACCTTCTACATCTGTACGTAGTTCCTGGAAATAATTGGAAATAGAGGCCGACACCAGTGTGTAGGATGTCCGCCCCTCATATACAGTAAACTCTCCAAAAGAAAAAGGGCTCGTCACTCCCATCAGTGCGCTGTTCGGTCTTCTTGCACCGCGTGCGAATGCCGAGATCTTCCCTCTTTCCCTGGTCAGTATTACCACTCGTCTGTCATATTCACCTATCGGTGCTGCTGTCAGTATCATGCCAGTCAGTGTAATCTGATTTACCAATTGTATCTCCTTCTTTGTATCTGTTCATCGTCTCCTCACAGATACGCATTCCCTTATAATACAGATAATCTTCTATCTTTCCCGTTGTGACGAATCTGTCCCAGTACTCTTCCATATGATCACCTCATCCTTTGCCAGGGCATATTTTTTCTAATGCTCCAAGATTAGGTTCTCCCATGGATACTGCTTTTTATTCGTCTTCGCGGTATCCAAAATTTTTCATCAGGAATTCACTGTCTCTCCAGTCTTTCTTTACTTTGACCCAGAGCTTGAGATTGACCTGCTGATCCAGCATTTTCTCGATCTCATAACGTGCAGTACTTCCAATCTTTTTCAACATACTTCCTTTTTTACCAATAATTATCCCCTTGTGTGAATCGCGCTCACAGATAATTGTTGCATCGATGTGCATCACTTTATTTCTGACTTTCATACTGTCGATGGCAACTGCAATACCGTGCGGGATCTCTTCCTGCAGGCAGTGCAGTGCTTTTTCACGGATCAGTTCGGCCACGATCTGACGCTCCGGCTGATCTGTAATGGTATCTTCATCATAGAACTGTGGTCCGTACGGAAGGTATTTCATGATCACTTTTACAAGCTCATCGGTATTGTCACCGTTTCTCGCAGATACCGGAACGATTTCTGCAAAATCATAGACATCTTTGTACGCAGCGATCGAAGGAAGAATCTCTTCCTTCTTCACGCTGTCGATCTTATTGATGACCAGAACGACCGGTGTCTTTACTTTTTTAAGCTGGCTGATGATGTGCTGTTCACCTGCTCCGATAAATGTTGTCGGCTCTACCAGCCAGAGCACCACGTCAACTTCATTCAATGTACGTTCTGCTACATTGACCATATACTCCCCAAGCTTGTTCTTTGCTTTATGGATTCCCGGTGTATCCACGAACACAATCTGACCGTCATCTGTTGTAAGTACGGTCTGAATACGGTTACGTGTCGTCTGTGGTTTGTTCGATGTAATCGCGATCTTCTGTCCGATCAGCTGGTTCATCAGTGTTGATTTTCCAACATTCGGACGTCCGATCAATGTTACAAATCCTGATTTATAATCCTTTTTCATATTTTCTCCTGTTCTTTTATCTGTTGAAACGTTCTAAAATGTTGTCACATTTTTAAACATATCTTTTGCTTCTTCTATCTTCTCTTCGCTTCCAATCACGCAGATTTGTCCGGCTTTCATCACTGCCTCTACGACATCCGCCAGTTTTCGGATATCTTCCTGTCCTGCCTCAAGGATCTGCAGACGCTCTTTCTTAATTGTCTCTGCACTGACTTTATTCATGTACAGATTGAACGAACGGTCTCCTTTTGCAGACGGTGTCATCGGCTGGTCAATATTACTCATAGTTCCGATAATATATTTATTCATATCACGATCGCTGACAGTAAAGTTTCTCAGATAATCTGCAATGCCTTCGTAAACTTCCATCGTTCTTTCCAGATTCGGATCACGGTAAGATACGAAATAGCCCTCTCCGGTACGGCTGAATCCGCTCATGCAGCCATAAGCTCCGCCTTTGACACGGACATTCTGCCACAGGTAATCATAGCTTAAGATCACCTTTAAGATCTGCAATGCACCCGTATAATCTGCCCCGTTATCAATAAAGTTGCCGACTCTTGCCACATACTGAACTTTGGAAGCAGTCTTGAATCCTTCATTCTTCATCTCACAGTGCAGTACGCATCTGGTATCTTCCACCGGATCTTCGAACATTGCTTTCTTCAGACCTTCTACCAGCTCTTCCATGCCGTTCAGGCCCTCTTTTGCAGCCGTGTAACTGATCATCATATTGTCTGCACGGAACAGCTTATGAGCCAGCATCTGAAGCTTCTGTACCAATACGTCTTTTTCTTCTTCAAAATGTTCCTCGATATAAGCGATCTTATCATAGAACTCGATACCGCTTGTCATGTCTTTTAACTTAGATGACGGAGATGCATAAGACATCGCACGAAGCACTGCTGTTGTATGTCCGGATGACTGGAATTTCATAAGAAGTCTTGACTTCTGCATCGCAAGGATCTCTCTGATTCTCTTGGTATCTCCCAGTTTCGAACGTGTCAGGATCTCCTCCATCATCTGGAATACGACTGGCAGCTTCTGATATAATGCCTTTCCTTTGATTTCAAATGTTGCTTTGAATTCTTTTTCCGGCACTTTGGAAATGTCTGTATACAGTTCCAGTGATGTTCCGATACCGCCGGTATGCACGTTGATCTCATTGAAGAGTTCTCCGTACTTATAATTCTCGGTATCAATGACTCCAAGTACTCCCTGCAGGATTCCGACATACGGAAGATCTGCTTCTTCCACACCTGACATATCGAATAACACATCCACATATCCGATGCCATTTGTCTCAATCTCATGGTAAACTACCGGTACATCTGCGATTCTTTTTTCTTCATTGATAATCGGCTCAATCTCTTTCGAAATATCTTCTCTTGAAAGAACCGGGATCTTCTCAAGATCTTCTACTGCATCCGGTGCTGACTGATATGCCTCTAATGCATTGGAACGCTCTACCAGTTCTTTTCTCTCTTCTTCTGTAAGACTTTCTTTGTATGCCTGTAACTTCTCCTGAAGTTCTTTGTCCATTCTTGCAGTACGGCCTTTTTCCGGCTTGATCAGCACAATCGCACCGTGCGTATTCTCTAACAGATATTTGCGGATCAGTTCTTCATAATATCCTGTTCCGACCTGTGCCTTTAAGAACTCGAATGTATCCAGCGCTTCGATATGGATAAATGGTTTTTCATCATCGTATAACCAGCTGTCCATGATCTGCAGTCCGTACATCAATCCCTTCGGATAACCTCCGAAATCCGCCTCTCTGTAACGGAACTCATTATAATTGATTCCGGCTTCGAGAGCTTTCTTATCCATTCCATTTTCAACAATATCTTTTAATGTATCCTCGATTACTTTCACAAATGCTTCTTTCTGTTCTACATTCGCATTCTTCGCAATGACAGAAAAGATCGGCTGGTAAATTCCGTTGTCATACGATCCCATAATATCTTTTCCGATCCCTGCATCTGTAAGTGCTCTCTTAAGCGGTGCGCCCGGCGCAGATAACAATGCATAATCCAATACTTCAAATGCCAGATACAGCTTCTCATCCAGGCTTGTTCCGATGACTTTATTGTAAGAAATGTAAGTATTATCCTCTTCTGATTCATCGCTTGCTATGGAATATGGCATTTCTTTTTCGATCACTTTATCAAATGGTTCCTGATAACGGATCTTGGAATCTACCGGCGCATAGTCGAATTTGCTCAGATATTCCTGATCCAGCCAGTTTAATTTTTCTTCCATGTCCATATTTCCATACAGGTAAATGTAACTGTTTGACGGATGATAATATCTTCTGTGGAAATCCAGGAACTGCTCATACGTAAGTTCCGGAATCACTTCCGGATCCCCGCCGGATTCGTTCGCATATGAGGTATCCGGGAACAGTGTATTCAATACCACTCTGTCCAGCACACCTTCCGGTGAAGAGAATGCCCCCTTCATCTCATTATATACAACACCGTTGTAAGCCAGATCATCTTCCAGAGAATCCATCTTGTAGCTCCAGCCTTCCTGACGGAAGATCTCTTCATGCTGATAAATATTCGGATAGAATACTGCATCCATATATACATGCATCAGATTCTGGAAATCCTTATCATTACAGCTTGCTACCGGGTAAACCGTCTTGTCCGGATAAGTCATTGCATTTAAAAATGTATTCAGTGAACCCTTTACCAGTTCTACGAACGGATCCTTCGCCGGGAAATTCTTAGATCCACACAGTACGGAATGTTCCATGATATGTGGTACTCCGGTACTGTCTGACGGCGGTGTACGGAATCCGATATTGAATACCTTGTTGTCATCATCATTTTCTATCAGTAAGATCCTTGCCCCGCTCTTCTTATGCTTTAACAGCATTCCGTGGGATTTGATCCCTTTTAACTCTTCTTCCTTTACTAATTCGTAAGCACTTAAGTCTTTTACACTCATGAATTTCTATGTTCTCCTTTCGTCTGCAATCTTCCATTTTTCCAAAGCAGAAGATTCTTCTGCCCCGCAATATATCTACTGGAATAATTGCCACTCATGCAAGATATTATAACACCTTTCTTATTATTCTGCACCTATCAAAAAAAGACTCCAAAGCAACTTTTGCACCACATACTTTTATGCAAGGCAAAGAGTCTTTGAAGTCTCTGCTGATTTTAATTTTTTAACAAATCATTTATGAATGGCTTTCTGTTCTCTTCTTCATGAACAGTAAAGCTGCTACCAGAAGTACCATACCGATCGGAAGACAGATCAATGCATTCTGAACAAATCCGGCAACTACATAAGTAATGCAGGAAACAACTGCAACAGTTGCCGCATACGGTAACTGTGTCGTTACATGGTTGACATGATTACACTGTGCACCCGCGGATGCCATGATCGTTGTATCCGAAATAGGCGAACAATGATCTCCACATACAGCTCCCGCCATACAAGCTGATATAGAGATGATCATCATAGTCTCGTTCGTTCCCTGGAATACCGCTACTACGATCGGGATCAGGATTCCGAATGTTCCCCATGATGTTCCAGTTGCAAATGCAAGGAAGCATCCTACAAGGAAGATGATTGCAGGCAGGAAGTTTAATAATCCTCCGGCTGCGGACTGCATAACATTAGCCACATACTCTGCTGCGCCAAGACTGTCTGTCATTGCTTTTAATGTCCATGCAAATGTCAGGATCAGGATTGCAGGTACCATAGCCTTGAATCCTTCCGGAACACATTCCATAGATTCACGGAACTTAAGTACTTTTCTAAGTGCATAGAATACAACCGTAACAACCAATGCGAAGAAACTTCCAAGCATCAGACCTACCGATGCATCACTTGCCGAAAATGCTTTAACAAAGCCTGTTCCACTAAAGAAACCTCCTGTATAAAGCATACCGCAGATGCAGAAAATGATCAGGACCAATATCGGGAATACCAGATCGATCACTTTTCCCTTTTCTTCTACGATCTCATTCTCAGCATTTGCATATGGCCTGTCCGGTGTAGTATAGATATCACCCTTTACAGCATTATCTTCATGTAATTTCATCGGGCCATAATCAATCTTAAGCACTACGATCAAAACCATTGCAAGAATTGTGAGTAAAGCATAATAGTTATACGGAATCGCACGCATAAAAATAGAAAATCCATCTTCACCTTTTACAAATCCTGTTACAGCCGCTGCCCATGATGAGATTGGAGCGATGATACATACCGGTGCCGCTGTCGCATCGATCAGATACGCCAGTTTCGCACGTGATACATTGTGCTTATCTGTGATCGGACGCATAACACTTCCAACTGTCAGACAGTTAAAATAATCATCAATAAAGATCAGGATTCCAAGCACGATTGTTGCAAGCTGTGCCCCGACTCTTGTCTTGATGTGAATACTAGCCCAACGCCCAAATGCTGCCGAACCTCCTGCATTATTCATCATGCAGACCATAATTCCAAGAATAACCAGGAATACCAGGATTCCCATATTATAGCTATCTGTCAGTACTCCTACGATTCCATCTTCAAATATATGCAACACTGCCTTTTCAAAATGGAAATTAGACCAGAAGATTCCTCCGATCGCAATTCCAACAAACAGGGAACTATACACTTCTTTTGTGATCAGTGCAAGACCAATTGCCACAATTGGGGGTACCAGCGCCCAGAATGATGAATACATCTTTGGTACATACTCTTTTCCTCCATCTGCCGCAAATACGGTAATTGCACCGCATGCAAAGATCATGAGGCAGGTGAGTACGGCAAAGAGTAATTTTTTTCTTTTTCTCATAACTCTCTCTCCTTCGTTTTGTTCCAAAAAAATACCATGAACAATTTCCTCTGCGTGGATTGCTCATGGCATATATCATCTTATAAGCAGGACATCCGTATTTTCATATCATTCAACACTTCATTTTATGTCCTCTATATATCTCTAAATACAAATTACATAATTAAACTCTTATATCTTCTATATACTCCGATAGCGCTCCACTTACTGAAGTGACAGTCCGCAGCATATTCTGCTGCGTCCCAGGAAGTATATCTCGAATATAACTCTTAAGGGATGATATCTTCCTTCGGCAGTTTTCCCTTTCAGGCAGAAATGATTTCCCTTTATCTGTCGTTCTGCCTTACTAATGAAACCTGCGCCTCTATCTAGTCTCATTATTCATATAATAATATTTTTATCATTTTTGATCTATTTTGTCAATACAATATGGCAAATGCATGGCAACGCAAAACTCCCGCAGATCCTTTCGAATCTGCGGGAGTCATGATTTATACTATTCGATTGCTAAATCAGATTACGATTAGTCCTCTACTTTGTAAAGGTCTGTCAGTTTAGACAGGTAATCGTATCTTTCCATAGCCTCTGCCTCATTCTTAGCGAAGAGTCTTGCAGCCTTTTCCGGATTAGCTCTCTTAAGAGCATTGTAACGAACTTCTCCGTCAAGGAATGCCTGGTAATCTTCTTCCTTAGGCTGTTTGCTGTCAAGAGTGAACTTGCTTCCCTTTTCAGCTGCAGGATTGAATCTGAAGTTGTTCCAGTATCCGCATTCTACTGCTAACTGTTCCTCTGTCTGAGCTTTGCTCATACCCTTCTTGATACCATGGTTGATACATGGAGCGTATGCGATGATCAGAGATGGTCCCGGATAAGCCTCAGCCTCTGCAATTGCTTTTACAGTCTGGTTGAAGTCTCCACCCATAGCGATCTGTGCAACGTATACATATCCGTAGCTCATAGCCATGCTTGCAAGGTCTTTCTTCTTCGTCTCTTTTCCGCCTGCTGCGAACTGAGCTGTAGCACCAGTCTTAGTAGCTTTAGAAGACTGTCCACCTGTGTTAGAGTAAACCTCTGTATCGAATACCATGATGTTGATGTCTTCACCACTTGCTAATACGTGGTCAACTCCACCAAATCCGATATCGTAAGCCCATCCGTCACCACCGAAGATCCACTGAGATTTCTTAGCGAGGAAGTCTTTGTTCTTAACGATGTCTTTGCATGTATCGCAGTCACATCCGTCTAATGCTGCAACTAATTTGTCTGTAGCATCTCCGTTTGTAACACCACATGTAAATGTATCGAGGTATTCCTGGCAAGCTGCCTTAACCTCTGCTGAAGCCTGCTCTGATGCTGCAACAGTTTCAACTTCTTCTTTCAGTCTCTTTCTGATTGCTTTCTGAGCAAGTAACATACCATATCCAAACTCTGCGTTGTCTTCGAACAGTGAGTTAGACCATGCAGGTCCCTGTCCCTTAGAGTTCATTGTGTATGGTGTAGACGGTGAAGAGTTACCCCAGATTGAAGAACATCCTGTTGCATTAGCGATGTACATTCTGTCACCGAATAACTGTGTGATCAGTTTTGCATAAGGTGTTTCTCCACAACCTGCACAAGCTCCTGAGAACTCGAGTAATGGCTGTTTGAACTGGCTTCCCTTAACTGTCTCTGGTTTGAATTTAGCAACAACTTCTGGTTTAACCTCGATCTCACGTCCGAAATCAAAGATATCCTGCTCTGCTGCATTTTCTTCCATATTTGCCATAACAAGAGCTTTTTCACCCTTCTTACCTGGACAAACGTTTACACAAGATCCACATCCTGTACAGTCATAAGCTGATACAGTCATAGTGAATTTCATTCCCGGCATACCGATCATATCGATAGCTTTTGTTCCTTCTGGAGCTTTTGCAAGCTCGTCCTCTGTAAGTGCTACCGGACGGATAACTGCATGTGGGCAAACGTATGCACAACGGTTACACTGGATACAGTTTTCTGACTGCCATACAGGGATATCTACTGCGATACCACGTTTCTCATATGCTGCACTACCTGATGGTGTAGATCCATCTGCATAGTCAGTAAATGTAGATACTGGCAGAGTATTTCCTTCCTGAGCATTAACCTTAGCCTGGATGTTCTTAACGAATGCTACAACATCGTCTTTTCCACCCTTAACTTCTGGTGTGAATAATCCTTCGTCTTCACAAGATTTCCAAGATTCCGGAACTTCGATCTCAACTACCTGTTTAGCACCGGCGTCGATAGCGTCGTAGTTCATCTGTACGATCTTGTCACCTTTTCTTCCGTAAGTAGCTTTTGCAGCTTTCTTCATCAGATCGATTGCTTCTTCTTCCGGAATGATAGATGCCAGTTTGAAGAATGCTGACTGAAGGACTGTATTGATACGTCCGCCAAGTCCGATCTCTTTACCGATCTTGATACCATCAATTGTATAGAACTTGATGTTGTGATCAGCGATGAATGCTTTTACCTGTCCTGGTAAATGTTTTTCAAGACCTTCCATGTCCCAAGAGCAGTTCAGAAGGAATGTTCCTCCGTCAACTAATTCCTGAACCATGTTGTATTTGTTTACATAAGATGGGTTGTGACATGCTACAAAGTTAGCCTTGTGAATCAGGTAAGTAGATTTGATTGGCTTCTTACCGAAACGCAGGTGAGACATTGTAACACCACCAGACTTCTTAGAGTCATAGTCGAAGTAAGCCTGTGCATACATGTCAGTATTGTCACCGATGATCTTGATAGAGTTCTTGTTAGCTCCTACAGTACCGTCAGCTCCAAGTCCCCAGAACTTACAGTTGATTGTTCCTTCTGGTGTTGTAACCAGTGGTGCACCAACTTCAAGTGAAAGATTTGTAACATCATCGTTGATACCGATTGTGAATCTTTCTTTGTCTGCGTTGTTGAATACTGCAACGATCTGTGCAGGTGTTGTATCTTTAGATCCTAATCCGTAACGTCCGCCGTTAACCGGTACTGCATCGAACTTAGATCCCTTTAATGCAGAAACAACATCCAGGTATAATGGCTCTCCCTGAGCTCCTGGTTCTTTTGTTCTGTCAAGTACGTTGATGTATTTTACTGTGTCAGGAATTGCATCAATTAATGCCTGTGCACAGAATGGTCTGTAAAGACGAACCTTAACAACACCAACTTTTTCCCCAGCTGCTGTTAAGTAATCGATTGTCTCTTCGATTGTGTCACATACAGAACCCATAGCGATGATAACTTTCTCTGCATCTGCTGCTCCGTAGTAGTTGAAGAGTTTGTAGTCTGTTCCGATCTTCTCGTTAACTTTGTCCATGTACTCCTGTACGATAGCCGGCATAGCGTCGTAGTATGGGTTACATGCTTCTCTTGCCTGGAAGAAGATGTCCGGGTTCTGAGCTGAACCTCTCTGGCATGGGTGATTTGGATTCAATGCATGATTTCTGAATGCATCGATTGCGTCCATATCTACCAGATCTTTCAGATCTTCATAATCCCATGTCTCAATCTTCTGGATCTCGTGTGATGTACGGAATCCATCGAAGAAGTTGATGAATGGAAGTTTTCCTTTTAATGCTGCACAGTGTGCAACTGGTGTTAAGTCCATAACTTCCTGTACGCTGGATTCGCAAAGCATTGCTGCACCAGTCTGACGACAGGCGTAAACATCAGAGTGATCTCCGAAGATATTCAGTGCGTGGCTTGCAAGCGCACGAGCGGATACGTTGAATACTCCAGGAAGCTGTTCTCCTGCTACTTTATATAAGTTAGGAATCATTAACAGAAGTCCCTGTGATGCTGTAAATGTTGTTGTCAGAGCACCAGCGGAAAGAGATCCGTGTACTGCACCTGCAGCACCAGCTTCTGACTGCATCTCTGTTACCTGAACAGTCTGTCCAAATATGTTCTTTCTTCCTTCTGTAGCCCATTCATCTACATGTTCCGGCATAACTGATGATGGTGTAATAGGGTAAATTGCTGCAACTTCTGTATATGCATATGAAGCATGAGCTGCGGCCTGGTTACCATCCATGGTCTTCATTTTTCTTGCCATTTTCGTTGTTCCTCCTTGATAATAGTACAAATCATATATTGACGTGTATGGTTTTATTATATCTCCTGTCTATGGAAAAGTCTAGTTATTCTCTTGGTTATTTTGTTCATTTTTAGGTACAAATGCGGAATCTTGTAGCATTTTGTCGGGCATATTTACTTATAAAATTACTGTTTAAGCTCTTCATCGTGACCTCTCGGTCCATGAGAAAGACTTGGTGTTTTGTTTGTTGCTGGATGTCACGATGCAGATGTTCTAAGACAGTCCGCCTTCCCTAAGGACGAAAGACACTCCGCTCAAACTCGGCATGCGCCTCAAACAGCTCGCTCCGTGTCTTTAACGGGAAGTCGGACTATCTAAGAACATCTACACATCGCGCCAAAATACGCATCAAACAAAACACCAAGTCTTTCTCATGTCGTGATTGGCCAATGATAATGAATTCAACAGCGGAATTGTAACCTTTGTGTAGCCGGGAAGTTTTGGTGGAAGCCTTGATTTTCCGTCCTTTTTTTCACCACATGTCCGTAAAAGTCTGCCGCAAATCATATGGATGAGGATCATGTAACTACAGTTACGGCTCCGCTATTGGTAAACGGTAGAACATAAGTACCTTTTTCCTTTGAGTATATTATGGCATAATTAC
>CAVBHX010000054.1:0-27210 GCA_963595255.1 bacterium | reverse complement strand
CCTTTACAACTGAAGATAGTGACCTTGGAACGACAGAAAATCCATTAACCAGAAACCGCTACGATTATACAACCAATAATCCGTTGAATTACAGTGATCCGACAGGACATTCATTGTGGAGTAGAATTAAAGGTGCAGCTAAGAAAGCAGCAAAAAAGGTTGTTAAAACAGTCGTAAATACAGCGAAAAAAGTTGTTAAAACGGTTGCAAAAGGCGTAAAAGCGGCAGCTAAATGGGTGAAAAATGCAGTATCCCATCCAAAACAGGTAATACAGAAAGCTAAAAATACCGTAAAACAAAAAGCAAAACAGGCTTCTCAGAAGATTGTATCCAGTGGATCGAATTTTATAAGAGCTGTAAGCAAAGGTGGAGTAAAAGGCGGTCTTAGTTACATCGGAAATGGTGCTAAGAAAATATATAGCTCTTTCAAATCCTATGCATCAGAAAAAACAAAAGAAATTCGCCAGACAATTAAAAGAGAAATGTGTACTACGACAAATAGAATTTCTTCAGCTTTTGGAAAAGTAGATTGGAATGTCGTAAAGAAAGTAGTAGCAGGTGGAGCAATCTTAGCTGGTCTTGGAATTGCAACAATAGTAACAGGTGGAGCAGCAGGAGTGATTGCGGCCGGAGCATTCAGTGGAGCCTTAATTGGAGGTGGAACTGGAGCTGTTCTTGGTGGCTTATCTAGTGCAGCAAATGGTGATGGATTTATTCAAGGTGCAGCCGATGGATTCTTGTGGGGAACAATTGGTGGAGCCGTATCAGGTGGTGTTGGAGCAGCAACAGGTTCACTTGCAAGTTCATCTGCATCTTCAATTATGAAAAATCCGTTAGCCAAGAGTGCACTTGAAAATGCGGCAGATACGGCAGTTGGAACAATTGACGATTTAGCACATGGTAGAGATGTGACTGCACAAGATGTTGCTCTTGATTTTGCAAAAGGCATGATTTCTGATGGAATAAAGCAGAATTCATATTCGGAAAATAATGCATTGAAATCTTCCGGTCACAGTACTAGTAAAAATCCAGAAGGATATAAAGTTGGAGATGTTGATGATTACGGACACTTAAGTCCAGGTGTCAATAGGGCTGAAGGAAATCGTAATATTGCTAAAGATAATAACGTCCAAGCACACCATATTATTCAAGATAAATGGGCAAAAGAAAATCTCGATACTACAAAGTATAAAAGAAACAAAGCTCCAGCACTTCTTTTGGAAACAGGAACGGGAAAAGCACATACAAGCGTTACTAATTCACAACGTCAAAGACGAAAGGAAGTTGGGTATGATACAGATATAAATACAGAATTTAGAGAAAGCTATAAAGATTTAATAAATGCTGGTGTTGATTCCAAAACGGCACAAAAAGCAATAAAAAAATCATATAAATATTTTAATGGTATAGGAGCATTTGAAAAATGAAAGTAGAAAAAATAAATACTTTTGAAAGAGAATATAAATATGAGTTGCCATTAGTATATAAAGAGTTTTTGTGTAAATATGATGGACTTAGTTTAGATAATGGTTGTACATTTTATTCTCTTGAAGAATTGGATGATGTTAATAAGGAATTGCAAGTAGATATATACCAGCCGAATACTGTTGCTATTGGAAATGATGGTGGTGATTTGGTTTTTTTGATGAAACAGGAAAAAGAAACGAAAACTATTTATCTAGTGGATGCAGGTGATTATGATTTAGAAACTCCATATCAAATTATCCAAGATTTTAATGAATGGATGGAAAAAGGATGTGAAATCGAAGATATAGATGGGGAAGATATAAGAGGAGTTGACTATGGTGAGTTATATTTAATAAAAATGCCAAAAGAAGGAATAAAAGGGTTGGTAACAATAAAAAGGGCTTTCAATTTAGAAATGAGTACGGGAGAGTTATTGCAAAAATCTAAAAATTTGCCAACAAAATTATTATCAAACATTACAAGTTCGAAAGCAGATATAATAGCTAAGAAAATAGGCATGTCAGGACTATTTGAGATAAGATAAGAAAAAACAGTGAGATATTACACTTGATGTAGTATCTCACTGATTAAGTATTACCGGAAGAAATTAATATAGTTTATAAGCAGATAGGTATAAATTTGATGAAAGTAAAAAATGTTATAGAAGATTTGAAAGACAAAAAGTTTATTGACGAAAACGAGATATATGTATATGCATCACTAAAAAATATAATAGAAGGTGCTATAGGAAGTATCAGAGGTTTAGTATTATTAAGTATAAATGAAAATATATTATATATTCATCATGCTAATATTGATAATTCGTATGATGAACGATTGGCGAAAATTTATATTCCAAATATGAAAAATATCCAAGGAAAAGCCGGATTATTCGGTGGAAAGTTTTCTTTCAATTATGAAGGACAAGAATATAAATTTAAATTACCATCAAAGGCCGAAAAATTTGTGGATTTTTTCGTAAAGTAAAAGTATGAGGATAACAGAATGAAAAACTTACAAAAGTATCTAATGATTTTGGGAACGATAATGTTAAGTATTGGGATTAGTGCGTGCTCTAAACAACCAGACTTCGATGCCCAATCCTATGTCCAAAGTTCTCTTGATGCATACTATCATGGAGATTATAAAGATTATGCAAATCTGTTAGAAATCTCAGAAAAAGATGCCAAGAAAGAAATCGAAGAGGATTTTAATGAGAGCATCCAACAACAATTTGATGATTCCGATAACATTACGGACAAAGGAATTGCTGATTATGCAAAAAAACTGGCAGAAGTAAAGAAACTGGCAAAATACAAAGTACAGGATGTGAAAGAAGAGGATAGAGTCTATACAGTAAGTGTACAAGTTGAACCATCCAATGTATTTCAGACATTGCAACAAAGCTCTACAGAGACCAGCAATGAAAAAATAAAGCAGGGATTGGATGGAAATGATCCAGAAGTCTTTGCATCTGTATTAACAGAAAGCGTCCAGAAGAGTCTTGAAAAGAACAGTTATGGGAAAGCTGTTACTGTAAACGTATCAGTGGAAAAAGATAATTCGGGAAAATATGGTCTTTCGGATACAGAGATGAGTAAGCTGGAAGCAGCGATGTTCCCAACAGAATAAGAATGAATGTTTGCAAGGATATTGTTTGAAGAATAGAAGGGGAAGTTATCAGAATAAAAGTCTGGTAGCTTTCTCTGTATTTTTAGAATAAGTGAGTTTGTTTGGAAAGTCATTGTAACAAGTTAGATATTGAAGATATAATAATAGTATATTAAATTTGAAAAAGAGTTTTATTAAAAGCAGGAGGCAGATGATACTTATGTGTACAAATAATAATGAGCTGTTGGCTGATATGCCGGTACTGAGTGCTTTTTTCAGGCTTGCAATTCCGGCTGTTGCAGCACAGCTCATTAATATATTATACAATTTAGTAGATAAGATGTTTATTGGACGCATTCCCGGTGTTGGAAAGCAGGCGCTGGCAGGAGTTGGTGTAACAGCACCTGTAATTCTGGCCATTTCAGCTTTTGCGGCGCTTGTAAGTATGGGAGGTTCGCCGAAAGCATCTATTTTTATGGGAAAAGGCGATAACGAACAGGCAGAAAAAGTTATGGGAAGCTGTACATGGCTGCTGATCATATTGTCTGTTGTGTTGACTGGAATTATGATGATTTTCGGCAAATCCATTTTAATGTTATTCGGTGCGAGCAAGGATACCATTGCTTATGCCGTTGATTATATGAATATTTATTGCCTTGGTACTTTGTTTACACAGCTGACGTTGGGACTAAATGCTTTTATAACTGCACAGGGAAAAACACTGATCAGTATGTGTAATGTAGCTGTGGGAGCGGTAACGAATATGATTCTTGATGCAGTATTTATCAATGTTATCGGTATGGGCGTAAAGGGGGCTGCCTTGGCAACGGTTATTTCACAAGGAGTATCGGCATGTTTTGTTATCCATTATCTTATAACGGATAAAAGCAGATTACATTTACGGTTAAAAAATATTCGTTTTGACAGACAGCTTATCTGGTCCTGTATTTTACTTGGCGCTTCACCGGCATTGATGCAGCTAACTGAAAATATGGTGGCAATCAGTTTTAATACATCTTTGCAAAAATATGGCGGTGATATGGCTGTAGCATCTATGAGCATCCTTAATAGCGTTATGCAATTCGTTATGCTGCTTTTGCCGGGACTGGTGCAGGGAGCACAGCCATTGTTAAGTTATAATCTTGGAGCGGAGAATATTTCCAGAGTAAAGAAAACTTTCCGGTTGTTACTTGTATGCTGTGTAAGTGGTTCATGTCTCATCTGGCTTATATGTATGACATTGCCGGCAGCTGTTGCGTCCATTTTTACCAGCGATGCTGCTTTGATCACTTATACGAATAAAACCATGAGAGTATATCTGGCAATGCTTTTCATCTATGGAATACAGGTTGCATGTCAGTATAGTTTTGTAGCATTAGACCAGGCGAGAAAAGCAATCTTTCTTACTGTCTGGCGTAAAATTATTATACTTATACCGTTGATCTTTATCTTACCGCATTTTATGCCCGATGCAGCAATGGGGGTATATCTGGCGGAACCGATTGCGGACACCATCGCAGTGTGTACTACAGCATCTATGTTTTATGTTTACTATCGTAAATTATAAGGAATATATATGCGATCAGTACAATGAATTAGCATGGAGCAGCTGAGCCAGTGGAAGAGTCTATGGGGTAGCAGTGTCCGCTAGCGTGTACTGGCTTTGCCGTTTATTACAATAAAAGAAGACCAAGGATTCACTATCGATCCTTGGTCTTTTTTAATTGTCATGCATTCATAAGAAACTGCTTTTATTGTATGATAATTAAGGCCCTATGCGGATTGATGTGGATGTGGAACCATTGTTGGAGGATATGTTTGCAGGTGGTGTTCATGGGGCAAGTGATCTGACACGGCTGCATACCGCTACAGTAACGCTGAATGCTATCCGGAAAGACCGTACAGGAGAGAAAGCCGGCATATTGCGCAGCATATTTCCGACATGGGAGTATATGGCGGGACGTTATCCCTATGCGGGCAAATATCCATTGCTGCTCCCGATTGCCTGGGGAAGCCGTATCTGGGGTTACTTATGTGAAATCAGGAAAGATGATTCCAGCAGTGTATCCGACAGCCTTCATCTGGCAAAAGAACGCATTGCACTTTTGAAGTATTACGGAGTGATCTCGTGAAATGTGACCATGGATCATTTGTGGGCTTACAGTAATGTAACCATTGCAACTACATCGGCTATCTGCTATGATTACTTTTGAAGAGAGGTGTTGATAATGCAGATTTCAAGCAGATTTACAATGGCAATTCATATGTTTGCCTGTATAGATACATTTTCGGATCAAAAGATGACCAGTGATTTTATGGCAGGAAGTATTGGGACCAATCCTGTGATTGTGCGAAAAATATTACAGCAGCTAAAAGCAGCCGGATTGATTGAAGTTGCGAGAGGAACGGGTGGTGTTACGATTACCAGACCGCTTGAACAGATTACGTTCCTTGATGTGTATAAAGCAGTGGAATGTGCACCGGACGAAGAACTGTTCCATTTTCATGAGCATCCGAATCAGAAATGTCCGGTAGGGAAGAATATTCATCATGTGCTTGACAAACGACTGTTGGAAGTACAAAGGGCAATGGAAGAAAAGCTTTCGGAAATGACATTAGCTGATGTGAAAAAAGATATTGCTGTATATACAGAAAAAGAATAAAAGATAAGGCTTCGGATAGATATTCCGGAGTCTTTTTTTGATGTAACTATTGACATTACATCAAATGGGTGGTATATTACAACTGTAAGATGTAACAAACGATGTTACAACAAATTTAAGGAGGTATTTACAATGCAGAAAGTAGTAGAATTTTTACAGAAAAACCCGGTACAGTATTTGGCAACGGTCGGAAGAGACGGAAAGGCAAAATGCCGTCCGTTCATGTTCTGTTTTGAGCAGGATGGAAAGCTTTGGTTCTGTACGAACAACACCAAGGAGGTTTACAAAGATATCATTGCAAATCCTGAGATTGAGGTGTCAGTTTCTTCTCCGGAATACGCATGGATTCGTCTTCACGGCAAGGCAGTATTTGAGAACAACATGAGTGTGAAGGAAGGATGCATGAGCAATCCTATCGTTAAAGGACAGTATCAGACATCAGATAATCCGATTTTTGAGGTATTTTACCTTGACGAGCCACATGGTGTGATTGCTGATTTCTCTGGAAATCCACCGTACGAGTTCTAATTACAGATATACGATAAGAAAAGTAACAATAGGATCAGATGACGGGAGTAAAAGATGTTTCAAAATTTATTTACGAAAAAGCAGGTTGTAGATGATGCAGATAAAATTAAAAAAATTCAGAGTGCATTGGCGGAAGCAGACGCAGTGATCATTGGAGCAGGTGCAGGGCTTTCGACTTCTGCCGGATTTACTTATACAGGAGAAAGATTTCATAAATATTTTTTTGATTTTGAAGAAAAATACGGATTTCATGACATGTATACAGGTGGCTTTTATCCGTATCATGCGTTAGAGGAGCATTGGGCATATTGGAGCAGATATATCTATATCAACCGTTATCTGGATGATCCCCGCAATACTTATGCGAATATCTTAGAAGTAGTAAAAAATAAAGATTATTTTGTTCTGACAACAAATGTGGATCATTGTTTTCAGAAAGCTGGATTTGATCATAAAAGATTATTTTATACCCAGGGAGACTATGGATTATTTCAATGCAGCGGGCCTTGCTGTAAAGAGACGTTCGATAATAAAGAAATCATCATAAATATGTTAATGGAGCAGGGCTTTTCTATAGAATCAGATGGTACATTGAAATTACCGGAGCAGGGAAAATTGAAAATGACAGTATCATCATCGGTATTGCCTGTTTGCCCTCACTGTGGCAAACCACTTACGATGAATCTTCGCTCAGATGATACATTCGTAGAGGACACGGGCTGGAATAAGGCAGCTATGTGTTATGATCAGTTCTTACAAAGACATAAAGGTCTGAAAATGGTATTTCTTGAATTAGGCGTGGGCTATAACACGCCGGTTATAATAAAATATCCATTTTGGCAGATGACAGCAAAGAATCCAGATGCAACATATATTTGTATCAATGACGGCGAAACATTTTGTCCGGAAGACATAGAGCGGCAGGCAATTTGTATAGATGATGATATTGATAGTGTGTTTCATAGACTTATATAGAGAATCTTTCCAGCAAAGTATGAATATGTTGAAAATAATGTAGAGATATTCCGGACAGATGTTTTATAATAAAGTATACAAAAGAAGGGAAGAAAGCTGATGCAATATGGCATCGAAAAATACGGAATTCAGGAAGTAACGGTCAATGAACAGAATCCACAGGCTGTTGGATTCTATGAACATCTGGGATTTCAGACATATAAGAGAACGGATTGTGATGAGGAAGGTAATCCGTATCCGCTTTTATATATGAAACGTAATATATGTTAGATCTATAAAGTAGAAAAATCACCTAGTATATGTTAATATAGTATCTAAGATAGGTTGAAACACATTTACAAATGAAAAGAGGCATGAAAAAGATGACAAAGGAAGAATGGTATCAGCAATTATTTTCCCGTCTGGAACAGTCCAAATTCAGAAGCAGTTTTCATCTGAAAGAAAAGGACAAGGCATATATACGTGAAAAGGGTATGGATACCATCCGGCGTCATGCCGAAGATTTTATTGCAAAGAGAGAAGCACCTGCAGTGATCCCCAATGACGGAAAGCAGACGCCGATGCGGGGACACCCGGTATTCATAGCACAGCACGCAACCGCGACATGCTGCAGGGGATGCATATATAAATGGCATAAGATGCATCCGGGCAGAGAGTTAAGTAAGGTGCAGCAGGAATATCTGGTGGATGTCATCATGACGTGGATCGAGGGTGAGATGAAGCGATGAAACAAGGCGCTTGTATTCCAATGTTTGCGCCGGTGGATGTACAACTGGATCAGGATGATAAAACGATGGTACAGCCGGATCTTATGATTGTCTGTGACAGAAAAAAGTGATTGTGTATGATCTGGAGAAAGCTGAGATACCGGTGATATATGGATTTACAGATCAGGTACCTGTGCGGATATTCGATGGAAAATGTGTGGTCGATTTTTCACTGATCTATGAAAATATCAAATTTATATATGAACAATCATGACAATTGCTTTTCGTACGAACTAAAATAAGCTACAATGAGCATATGAAAAGAAAAACGGATAAACGGGAGCAAAAAAAGTATGGAACTTCGGGTATTAAAATACTTTCTGATGGCAGCGCGTGAAGAGAATATTACAAGAGCAGCAAAGCTTCTTCATATTACACAGCCGACACTGTCAAGACAGCTGATGCAGCTGGAAGAAGAACTGGGTACGAAATTATTCAAAAGAGGAAAACATAACATCTATCTGACAGTGGATGGAATGCTTTTGAAAAAACGTGCGCAGGATATCGTAGCACTTGCCGATCGTACGGAAAGAGAATTCAAAGAACAGAAAGAAGAACTGGCGGGAGAGATTATCATCGGCTGCGGCGAGAGCCGGAGCATGGATGAACTTGCAGAAAGTATTGCAGATTTTCAAAAAATGTATCCGATGGTGCAGTATGAACTTTATACAGCGAATGCAGATGATGTAAAAGAAAAACTGGACAAAGGCTTACTCGATCTTGGAATGGTCACAGAACCGGTAGACATTTCCAGATATAATTTTATCCGGATGAAAAGAAGAGAAGAATGGGGCGTTCTGGTAAGAACAGATTCAGCTCTTGCAGAAAAAGGCTTTGCAACACCGGAAGATCTTGCAGAGATACCACTTATTATGGTAAAAAGAGATCTGGTAAAAAATGAACTGGAAAGCTGGTTCGGAGAATATTATCCGGAACTTCATGTAACCGGAACCTATAATCTCCTGAACAACGCAGCAATCTTCGTCCAAAAAGGAATCGGAGCAGCCATCTGCTTCGAAGTAGGCAATCACTATGATAATCTCACCTTCGTCCCAATGAAACCGACATTACACAGCGGATGCGTCCTGATCTGGCGCAAAAACGAAGTACTGTCAGAGACCGTAAAAAAATTCCTGGATGTATTCTCCGAAAAAAGAACATGATAAAAAAATTCCAAAAACCTATGCAATTAACATATACCAAATTGGAGCTATTATTTCATGTAAAAAAGTTGTTGCATAAATAACCTAAAAAAATAAAGCAGCTATTTTTCGATACAAAAAATAGTTACACAAAAAACTACGCAGCCCCATGAAAAAAATATAATAGGATGCAGGTGACTTTGAACGAAGTGAACGGAACCAGCATCCTATTATATTTTTTTCATGGGGCTACACAGCCTTCAAGCTAACTCTTTTTGAATCTAAACAATACTCATAAACCACTCCACCGTAGCCGGATCGTGATGTGAGAAGAACAGACTCTCTCCGCCATCCAGAGCTTCCAGTGTCTTCATATCTTCCTCAGAAAGTGTAAAATCAAATACATTAAAGTTCTCTTCCATACGTTCTTTATGAACGGATTTTGGAATTACAACAACGCCACTCTGGATCAGGAAGCGAAGAGCAACCTGTGCAGGTGTCTTTCCATATTTTTCACCAATTTCTTTTAAAGCAGGTGTATTAAAGTAATCATTTCTTCCTTCTGCAAATGGTCCCCACGACATGATCTGTGTATTGTGTTTTGCCATGTATTCTTTGGCGACTTTCTGCTGCTGGAACAGATGTGTCTCTACCTGGTTGACAGCAGGTGTTACTTCTGCAAAATGTACCAGATCCAGGTAACGGTCAGGATAGAAGTTGGAGATTCCGATCGCTCTTACTTTTCCTGCTTTGTATGCCTCTTCCATTGCACGGTAAGTTCCGTAATAGTCGCCAAATGGCTGATGGATGAGTAGAAGATCAATATAGTCGGATTTTAATTTCTTTAAAGATTCTTCGATGGAAGCTTTGGCTTTTTCGTATCCGGCATTTGTGATCCATACTTTTGTAGTGATGAAAAGGTCTTCTCTTGGAAGTCCGCATTTTTCGATGGCATTTCCAACGCCTTCTTCATTTCCGTAGGCCTGTGCGGTATCAATGCTGCGGTATCCGGTCCGGATTGCTTCCAGAACACAACGCTCGGTATCTTCCGGCGGAGTCTGATATACTCCATATCCTAAGATTGGCATTTTAACACCGTTATTCAAAGTTACATATTCCATAATGATAACCTCCTGTGATAAAAATTTGAAATGTAATGTAGTATAATTGGTTGTTTCTTTGTCTTTACAATTCATAATTTACAACGGAAAATAAAAAATGTACAATAGAAAATAAGAAATGTAGATTTCATAAAATGAATAGTGGATTAGAAAGAAAACAGGAGGAGAAACGATGTTGGATCTGAATGAATTAGAACAGTTTGTCACATTTGCAAAATACGGGACATTATCTAAAACGGCAGAGATCCTGAACATTTCCCAGCCGACGATCACCAGAACGATGCAGCATATAGAAGAGGCATTCAAAGTGACGCTGTTTGAACGGGGAAAAAACAGGATTGCATTGAATGAAACCGGGGAAAAAGCGGTAGAGTGTGCGGAAAAATTATTAAGAGAAGCTAAGAATGCGATACAGACGGTTCAGACATTTGATAAAAATATGCACACGATAAAGGTAGAATCCTGTGCGCCTGCGCCACTTTGGACACTGCTTCCGGATCTGACGGCAAGATTTCACGAGAACATGATCTCGTCCAGACTGATAGCGATAAAAGAGATTGTGAGACATGTGCGGGAAGGAGAATGTGATATAGGAATTCTTCCGGGCCCGCTTAAAGTATATGAGAATGCAGAATGTGAAATGCAAGAGGAAAAGGCAGAAAAAGATCTGGTGGATGTAAGTTATCTCAGAGAAAAACTGAATGTCTGCATTCCCAAAGACCACGAACTGGCGGAAAAAGAAGAGCTGACAATGGCACAGATTAACGGATTCAACTGCCTGTTAAGGGATCAGATCGGATTCTGGACAGATCTCTGCCATGAGAAGATGCCAGCTTCAAAATTCCTGGTTCAGACGGACGAATTTGCATTTGAAGAACTGATCCGTGCATCGACACTTTTTTGTTTCACTACGAATTTTGCAACGGATGTGAATCATCTTCTGGAGGGAAGAAAGATCATTCCGCTGACGGATCCGGAGGCGGATGTGACGTATCATCTGATCTGCCGGAAAGAGAAGGAAGAACTTGTGATGAATTATAAATAGACAGAGCGGAGACTGGTGAGAATGTGTTATACTGGTCGGGAATGAAAATAAATAAAAATACACAAGAGATACATGGGAGAAAGATATGAGTGAGAAATCAATGAGCAAAGATACAAGAAAGAATGTGATACTGCTGCATATTGCGGTTATGTGTTTCAGCTGCTCCGGCGTGATCGGTCAGTATGTACATGTTCCGGCAGTACAGGTGGCAATGGGAAGAGTCATCTGTTCGTCGTTACTTTTACTAGCAATATCGCTGGTGTGTAAGGACAAGCTGACACTGGATTCGAAGAAAGATTACGGACTTATGATTTTGACAGGTATTGTGATGGCAATCCACTGGTCTAGTTTCTTTCAATCGATCCAGACATCGTCTGTGGCAATCGGGACTATTACATTTTCAACTTTCCCGCTGTTTCTGACATTTCTGGAACCTTTATTATTCCATGAGAAGATACGTGGTAAGAATATTTTGAATGCTTTGATCCTTTTGCTGGGAGTACTGATCACGATTCCGGAATTTTCAGTAGAGAATAAAGTAACGATTGGAATTCTCTGGGGAATGCTGGCAAGTTTTACTTATGCAGTAATGACGTTATCAAACCGGTATTTTTCCAGCAGATACAAAGGACGTACCATCTGTCTGTATGAACAGGGGACAGCAGCAATTGCACTGCTTCCGGCGTTGGTACTGGTGAAAGCAGAATGGCGTCCGGTGGATTTCGCAGGTGTTGCAACAATTGGTTTTTTATGTACGGCGATTGCCTATTCTTTATATGTAACGGCGCAGAAAGGGGTAAAAGCGCAGACTGCGGGAATCATTTCCGGTATGGAGACGGTATACGGGATCGTATTTGCACTGATCTTCTTAAGAGAAATCCCTACGGTCAGAGAACTGGTCGGAGGTGCAGTGATACTTGGAATCGCATTTTATTCGTCTTTGCATAGCGAAGATTAATCATAAGAAATTTTTAAGAATTGTATCGGGAAATATTTAAATCATGAACGATATAGTAAGCATGCAAAGAAAAAAGATGGGAGAGACGAAAGAAATGGAGGCAGAAAAAATATTAGTAGTAGATGATAACAAAGAAATCGTCTACTCCATCAGTGAACTGTTAAAGTATGAAGGGTATGAGACTCTGAAAGCATATGACGGTATGGAAGCACTGGATATTATGGAGCGGGAGAATGTAGACCTGATCCTTCTGGATGTGATGATGCCAAGACTCAACGGTCTGTCGGCACTGATGAAGCTGCGTGAGAAAAGCAGGATTCCGGTAATCATCCTGTCGGCCAAGACGGAAGAAAGTGATAAGGTGTCGGGACTTACACTCGGAGCAGATGACTATATTGAGAAGCCGTATAATCCGGCGGAGCTGATCGCCAGAGTGAAAGCGCATTTACGCAGATACCGCGCATGGAGCGGCGGAGAAACGGAGAAAAAGAAAGATCCGGATCAGATCGTGAATGGAGGTCTGGTACTGGATAAAAAGCAGAGAGTCATCTTTGTTGAGGGAGAAGAAGTACATCTGACGGCAACAGAGTATAAGATCCTGGAGCTTCTGATGACACATCCCGGGCAGGTATTTCCGGCAGAACAGATCTATGAAAATGTCTGGCAGGAAACAGCAGATTATACAGTAGAGAATACGGTGATGGTACATATCCGTCATATCAGGGAAAAAGTGGAGATTGATGCGAAGAAGCCAAGATATGTAAAGGTGGTGTGGGGAATTGGATACAAAATGGAAAAATATGGCGAAAGCAATTAAAAAGTTTATAAAAGAATATTATGATTGCATACTGGGATTATTACTATTTATAATTGGAAGCTTCCTGTTCTTTATTGTATTAGTGGACAGATATTATTACAGTACATGGCAGGTATGGAGAATTGGAATAATCGGCAATATCTTGTTGCAGCCGGGAATCTGTCTGATCATACACAGGTATATGAAAGTGAGATATCAGAACTGGAGTCAGAAAGGGATTGCTGAGACATATCTGCAGGATACAGAGGATAGTATCTATTATCAGACATGGAAGACGAAAGAAAGAAAGTCGGAAAAAAGATTCCGCAATGTACTGGTGGCAGAACTGGCAGCAGCTGTTGTATATCTTTTCTTTATCAGTGCCACCAGCAGCTGGGGATGGAATTATGCAGCCGGATATATGATGGTAGCAACGGTGTTTATAGAATATATCTGCTGCAGAGAAGTGATTCAGAGATTCTGGAAAAGTGAACTGGACCAGATTATGGATCGTACTGAGAGCTTCTTTCAGAAACGTCTGGAACAGGCACTGGAGATTGAACGGAAGAGTCTGGAAAAGGTATCGAGAAGTGACCAGTTAAGAGTAGATTTGATCACGAATGTATCGCATGATCTGAAGACACCGCTGACTTCCATCGTCGGATATCTGGAACTGATCAAAAAAGAAGAATTAAGCGATGTAGTGAGGGACTATGTAGACGTGATATCGGCAAGAGCAGGAAAGCTTGGGGAGATGATCAATAGCCTGTTCTCACTGGCAAAAGCGAGCAGTGGGAATGTAGAACTTCACAAAGAAACTTTTGAGCTTAACCGTCTGATGGAACAGATATTTGCAGATATGGATGACCGGATAAAAGAAAGCGGACTGAAATTTGTAACTCAGTTTACCGGAGAAGACACGGCAATTTATTCCGATAATTCTTATTTTTACAGGATCTGTCAGAATCTGATCGAAAATGCGCTGAAGTATTCGGCGAAAGGAACCAGGGTATTTGTCAAGACGTATAAAAAGGAAGCGGGAACAGATCAGAAAATGGTATTGGAGATTACGAATACATCCGGCTATGAGATGGATTTTGAAAAAGAAGATATCATCGAACGGTTTTCAAGAGGCGACAAGGCAAGAACCAGTGAGGGTAACGGACTGGGACTTGCAATCGTAAGTACCTATGCGAAAGCACTGGGAGGAGAATTTGATATTAAGATTGACTGTGATCAGTTCAAAGCGATTGTTACGATATAAGAAAATGTAATAAGAAAAAGAATCAGGATAGGTTCAGATAAGTTCAGAATGAAAAGGATGACATAAGTAGAGAGTCATCCTTTTTTTAATACCAAAGTATGCAAAAATCTAAAGATAAATTAGGAAAAATCTGACGAAAATTCCGGATGAAGACATTCTAAAAGAGGATTTCGTTGACAAATAAATAAGTTTAAACTAACATTGGTTATAGTAAGGTAACTGAAGGGGGAGAATTATGTTTCTGGAAATAAGAGGAATTAAAAAGTCATTCGGGACAGGCGACAGCCGTGTGAACGTGTTGAAAGGTCTGGATCTGGATATTGAAAAAGGAGAATTTTGTGTCTTGCTTGGACCATCCGGTTCGGGTAAATCAACACTTCTGAATATTATAGGGGGAATCGATGGTGCTGATGAGGGCAGTATCACGATTGAAGGTGAACGTCTGGAAGATATGACAGAGAAGAAGCTTTCACTGTATAGAAGAAAGCATCTGGGATATATTTTTCAGATGTATAACCTGATACCGAATCTGACGGTACGGGAGAATATTGAAGTAGGGGCATATTTGAGTGATCATCCGTTAGACGTGGATGAATTGTTACATACACTTGGCCTTTATGAACATCAGAGAAAACTGCCGAATCAGTTATCAGGAGGACAGCAGCAGAGAACTGCGATCGGACGCGCAATTGTCAAGAATCCGGATATCCTGTTGTGCGATGAGCCGACCGGCGCGCTGGATTATCATACGTCTAAGGAAATCCTGAAACTGATCGAGACGGTAAATCAGAGATATGGCAATACGATCATCATGGTTACACATAACGATGCAATCAAAGACATGGCCGACCGGGTAGTAAAGTTAAGAGACGGAATGATCCGGAAGAATTACAGAAATGAAGTAAAGATTCCGGCAATCGATCTGGAATGGTAAGGAGGACATGACAGATGAAAAGTCCTTTAAGAAAAAGATTGCCGAGAGAATTAAAAAGTGAATTTGGAAAGTATTTAGTTGTCTTCATCATGATGGCAATAACGATTGGTTTCGTATCCGGATTCCTGGTAGCAGATGGAAGTATGCTCCGGGCATATGATGACAGCTTTCAGAAATACAATATTGAAGACGGATATTTCCAGACGAAGAAGAAGCTGACTCCGGTACAGAAAGATGATATTGAAAAATCGGATGTAAAGGTATATGAGAATTTTTATATAGAACAAAAGCTTACGAACGGAAGTACCGTACGATTTTTCAAGAACCGGAAAGAGGTAGATAAGGTCTGCCTGATGAAGGGGAAGATGCCGAAAAAGTCCGGTGAGATCGCTGTGGACCGTATGTATGCAGATAATAATGAGCTGAAGGTCGGGGATACAGTGAAAAGTGGAAAGAAGACATTCCGGATCACAGGGCTTGTGGCACTTTCCGATTACAGTGCATTATTCCAGAATAATAATGATACGATGTTTGATGCTGTAAAGTTCGGAGTGGCAATTGTTACAGACAAAGACTTTGAAGCATTGAATCAGGTAAAGATACAGTATAATTATGCCTGGATCTATGATAAAAAACCTGCAACAGAGAAAAAAGAAAAGAAGATGGCCGAAGACCTGATGGAAGACATGGCAGATATCGTGACGATGGAAAGCTTTGTACCACAATACCAGAATCAGTCGATCCATTTTACAGGGGATGATATGGGAAGCGACCGTGCGATGATCGTTATGCTGCTTTATATTGTAATGGCGATTCTTGCATTTGTATTTGGTATTACGATCAGCAATACGATCAGGAAAGAAGCGGGCGTGATCGGAACACTGCGTGCATCGGGATATACCAGACGTGAACTGATCCTGCATTATATGTCGCTTCCGGTTGTGATTACACTGATCGGGGCACTGGTCGGAAATATTCTTGGATATACAGTATTAAAACAGGTGTGTGCGGGAATGTATTATGGAAGTTACAGCCTTCCTACATATGTGACAATCTGGAATGCAGAAGCGTTCTGGATGACAACGGTTGTACCGGTTATCATCATGCTGGTTATCAACTATGGTATCCTGCATTATAAATTAAGATTATCACCGCTTAAGTTCATAAGAAGAGATCTTTCTTCTAAAAAACAGAAGAGAGCGGTATATTTAAGTACAAAACTCGGCATCTTCCACAGATTTCGTCTGAGAGTTATTTTTCAGAATATCAGCAATTATATTGTGCTGTTTGTAGGAATCATATTTGCCAACCTGTTACTATTTTTTGGATTACTGCTTCCATCGGTATTGAATCATTATCAGGAAGAAATACAGGGAAATATGCTGGCGAAATATCAGTATATGCTGGAAGTCCCGACGGATGCAATTAGTGGAAGTAAACTGGAAAGTTTACTGTCGCTGATGCAGTATTCCAATGGAACCAAGACAGATAATAAAACCGCAGAAAAATTCAGCGCCTATTCACTGAATACTTTGCCGGGACAGGCCAAAACGGAAGAGGTTGTACTGTATGGAGTAGAGCCGGACAGCAAATATATCAAAGCGGATCTGAAAGACGGTGTATACATTTCAGCGGCATATGCAGACAAATATCAGATAGAGCCGGGAGATAAAATTACATTAAAAGAAAAATACGAACGCAAACGTTACACATTCAAAGTAGATGGAATCTATGATTACAGCGGAGCTATCAGTGTATTTATGGACCGCGATAAGTTGAATGAGACATTTGATCTGGGAAATGATTATTGTGCCGGATATTTTTCAAATACAAAGATTAAGGACATTGATGAAAAATACATAGGATCTGTAATTGATCTGGAAGCACTGACGAAGGTATCAAGACAGCTGGATGTATCCATGGGAAATATGATGGGACTCGTCAATGGATTTGCGATTATGATTTATATGATCGTCATCTATCTGTTATCAAAGATTATCATTGAGAAAAATGCACAGTCTATTTCCATGACAAAGATTCTGGGATACACCAACGGAGAAATCAGCAGGTTGTATATTATGTCAACGATGGTTGTGGTTGTGATAGAATTGCTCTTAAGTCTTCCGATCGAAACGGTGGTTATGAACGTAATATTCCGTGCAATGATGATGGAAAGTATGACCGGATGGATCACACTGTGGATCGATCCGAAGATATATGTGGAAATGTTCCTGACAGGATTCATTACTTATGGCGTGGTAGCACTTCTTGAATACCGTAAGATTAAGAAAGTTCCGATGGATGAAGCGTTGAAGAATGTAGAATAATCAAAAGAACGCATAGAAACGTATGACAGGAGTGAATGGCAGAAGTGAATGATAGAAGTAAGTGAATATAGAAAAAGAGGAGGAGTGAGAAAATGAAAAGAAAAGTAGTTGCCCTGATGCTTGCCGGAATGATGGCATCGAGTGCCGGATATGCCGGAACTACTGTATATGCAGATACGAATTCGGATCAAAATAAAGTAAGCAAGACAGAAAGTGTCTATGTAACAGCAAAAGCCAATGGCTCTGTAAAGAAAATTAAAGTAAAAGAAACTTTAAAGAATCCTGGTAACAATGCAGATATAGAAGATTATTCAAAGCTTTCTAACATCAAAAATACAGACGGGGAAGAAAATTATACAGAAAAAGGTGACGGAAATCTTGTATGGCAGAATAAAGGAGAAGATATCAACTATGAAGGTGAAACATCCGAAAAACTGCCGGTATCTGTAAAGGTCAGATATTATCTGGATGGAAAAGAAATGAAAGCAAAAGACATGGCAGGTGTGTCCGGAAAAGTAAAGATCCGCTTTGAATATGTGAATAAGACAGAACAGAAAGTGGAGACAGACGGAAAAGAAGAAACGGTAAAAGTACCATTTACAGCATTATCAGCCCTGATGCTTCCGTCAGATACATTTTCCAATGTAGAGGTATCGAACGGAAAGGTGATGGATCAGGACGGGCAGAGCATTGTTCTGGGGCTTGCATTCCCGGGGCTTGCGGACAGCCTTGGTCTGAAAGATTATGAACCAACGGAAGATATTGACCTTCCGGATTATGTAGAAGTGACAGCAGATGCCAAAGACTTTTCACTGGATTTCACGGCAACGATTCTGTCATCCGGACTGTTCAGTGAGATGGATACGGATGATCTGAAGGATGCAGATGATCTGACAGACAGTATGGATAAGTTGACGGATGCATCCTCTAAGCTGGCAGATGGAACCGATGAACTTGCAAGTGGTCTTTCTCAGATGCAGACTTATATGGGAGAGTATACAAGCGGAGTAGAAGCATTAAATAGCGGGGCAAAAGCACTTGGCACGGCACTTGGAACTCTGGACAGTAATGGATCAAAGTTAAAAGAAGGTTCTGTACAGATTAAAAATGGTCTGGGAACATTGTCCGAAGCACTTGGAAAAGTGCAGATCCCGGATGGATCAGGACAGGTATCAGAAGCAGCCGGAGAAGTAGGAAAGAGTGCAGAAGATACTTTAAAGAAACTGACGGAATTAAGAAGCAATGTAGAGGATGCCAGAAAAAGTGTGGAAGCAATCAACACAGATTCTGTAAATGAACAGATCCGTAAGGAAGCTTCAGACCTTGCAAAATCTCAGCTTGAAACAACACTGAATGATATGGTAACAGGCGGGAAGATTACAGAAGAGCAGAAACAGCAGATCCTTAGCAGCTATAATCCAGACATGGCAAAACTGGACATTAGCGGATATGTACAAAATGTCCAGAAACAGCTTACCGACATTCAGGGCGTTCTGACTGCAACTGATGCAGAAGGACTACACACTTCATTAGAACAGTTAAATACAGGTGTTACAGCGTTAAAAGCATATACAAGCCAGCTGGCTTCTCTGTCCGGTAACGTGGCGTATCTGAAAGGTGCACTGGCGCAGCTCAATACCGCCGTTGCAAAATTATCGGCAGGAAGTGAAAGTCTGGCAAGTGGAATGGAAGCATATACATCCGGTGTCAGTCAGATCTATGCCGGAGCGAATACGCTTACTGCAGGAACAGAAAAGCTTTCAGCAGCCGGCGGCCAGTTAAATACCGGAATGACGGCACTTGCATCCGGTGGCAATACACTGGCAGAAGCAATGAAAGAATTCGACAAAGAAGGAATCCAGAAACTCGGCGATCTTGCAGGAGATGATCTGGAAAATGTGCTTCATAATGTAAAAGCGGTGAAGAAAGCAGATGAATCTTACCAGAGCTTTGGTGGGATTAAGGATGGTCAGAAGGGGGAAGTGAAGTTTATTATAGAGACAAAGGAGATAAAGTAAGTTTCTATTTAATCTATTAAGCGGCTGATACCCGGCCGGAAGAAAAGTAAGAGTGCCCAGCTGCGTGCTGATTCGATCATGGAGTATTTCTAAAGCATAAAAATTGGCCTAAAAGCAGCAGTCAAAAAACCAAAACTCGCAAGCTCAGACAATGATTTTTTGACTGCTAACGGCCAATTTTTATACTTAAGAAATACTAACCATAATCTCATATGCACGCAGCTGGGCACTCTTACTTTTCTTCCTCACGTTATCGCATGCTGTAATGATTCAATAGTGGAACCGTAACCGTTGTGATACCGAAAGTTTGCTTACAGAACCCGTTATCTACAAGACGATTCTTAGGGATATGTGGTGACAAAAAACGGGAAATCAAGGTCTTCACTATAACTTTCCGGTTACATGCAAAGGTTACGGCCCTCTATTGAATTCATTATCATTGGCCAATCACGACATGAGAAAGACTTGGTCTTCTGTTTGATGCGTATTTTGGCGCGATGTGTAGAAGTTCTTAGGCAGTTTGACTTCCCGTTAAAGACACGGAGCGAACTGTTTGAGCCCCGTAGGGGTGAGTTTTGAGTGGAGTCCCTTTCGTCCTTAGGGGTGGCGGACTGCCTTAGAACTTCTGCATCGTGACATCCAGCAACAAACAGAAGACCAAGTCTTTCTCATGGACTGAGAGGCCACGATGATGAACTAAATAGAAAATTATTTCATATCCGCATACACGATCTTCCCACCGCAAATTGTATACTTCACCTTCCCGGTAAGTTTCTTCCCTGTAAATGGTGAATTGGATGACTTGGAAGCATATTCTGTCGGAATCCATGTCTCATCTGGATCGAACAGAACAAAGTCCGCGGCAGCACCTTCCTGGATGGTTCCGTAAGGCAGATGGTAAAGTTTTGCCGGATTGACTGTCATCTTTTCCAGAAGCTGCAGCATGGTCAGATGTCCCGGCTTTACAAGGTTTGTGATACCGAGTGCAAGGGAGGTCTCCAGTCCGATGATACCACTTGGTGCTTCGGTAATAGGTTTTGCTTTTTCTTCGGCGCTGTGCGGTGCGTGATCGGTGGCAATCAAGTCAATGGTTCCGTCTGCAAGACCGGCGATGATCTGCTGGAGGTCTTTTTCGGTACGAAGCGGCGGATTCATCTTTGCAAGTGTTCCGTGTTCCAGAACAGCCTCTTCTGTTAAGGAAAAGTGATGAGGAGTAGCCTCTGCGTGAAGGTGAGCTCCAAGCCTTTTATAGGTACGGACAAGTTTTACTGATACGCCGGAACTGATATGCTGGATTACAACATCTGCGCCGGAACGAAGTGCCAGAAGACAGTCTCTGGCAACCAGTGATTCTTCTGCAATCGAAGGAGAACCATAGATGCCAAGTTCTTCAGACACTTTACCATGGTTGATACCGTTATTACGGATAAATGCAGGATCTTCTTCATGGAGACTGATCGGTACATTTAAAGCTTCGGCCGCTTCCATGGCTTTATAACAGAATTCGGCGTTCAGAAGAGGAATACCATCATCGGTAAATCCGCATGCACCGGCGTCTTTTAAGGCAGTCATATCTACTTCTTCCTGTCCTTTCAAGGAGTGGGAGATGGCGGCAGCCTGAAAGATGCGGATGTCTTCTTTTGCTTCGCGTTCCAGATTGTCCTTTAATGTGTCCACATTATCAACAGTCGGGGAAGTATTTGCCATACAGATGACAGTTGTAAATCCGCCTTTGGCAGAAGCAAGAGCTCCGGTATGAATATCTTCTTTATAAGTGAATCCCGGGTCGCGGAAATGTACATGTGTATCAAGAAGGCCGGGGCCGACAATGAGACCTCTGGCTTCCAGAATATCCTCTGTATTGTCTGTAATTTCAGGTGCAATTTTGACAATTTTTCCGTCTTTTACCAGTATATCCATATGTTCAGACAGACCGGATGCCGGATCCATCACAAGTCCATGTTTGATGATCATGATAAATTTCCTCCTTAAAAATCTGATGTTAAAATACAGTAAATGTTATAAATGTAGTATAATGTATTGGAAACAGGCTTGTCAATTCAGAGACAGGGCTCTGTAAAATATGAAATATATGAGAAGATAAAAGGAGCATATAGAATAGATATGGGATTTGAACGTTTGGAAAAGAATTTAATTGATATTATAAAAGAAGAACAGGCAAAACTGGGATTTCGAAAAGAAGAAATCCGTTTGTATTATCCACTGATTTCGCTGAATCATTTTTTTGAGGCGGAAGATGATGTAGATGAGATGCAGGTACGCTTGGAACAGTTTCCGGAAGAAGTAAAAGAAAAACTGGGAGATATCCGCGTGACACACAAAAAAGACAGATTCTGCCTGCACATTCCGGAGCAGGGAAGTGTATATGTACGTGAAAATACAGCAGAAAATGAATTTATTAAAAAACTTGTTGAACTGTTGATGAATCACGGGATCAAAAAAGAGGACATCCTGAATATATTTCAGAAAGAATCCGATGGTATCAGAGTCGGAGATATGGATAACGGAGAATTTGACTTCTGGGTAAGATTTCCGGAAGGGAATGAAGATGAATATTATTACTGCTTTAAAGATGAAGGATGTCATATGATCTATCATCGGTTCTTACCGGAAGATTATGCAGATTTCGGATTCTAAAATAAGAATACAGAAGAATACAGACGGGAATTATAATCGTACCTTATAAATCCCGCCTGTATTTTTAATTACAAAAACTCTTGCCATAAAGAAGAATTCATGATAACCTTTACTGTATCGTGCTAAAGCAAAGACGTAATAAAGTGATGGCGGGAGATCAGTTATACTGAAAATTTCTAAAATACTCATAATTACTGGACATTGTCGGAGCACGAGTACGTTATCAAACTCAGGAGAGTCTTTTCTTAGAAGGAAAAGCGCCGAAGGTGTAAGCAGAAGACAGATTGTTATCTGCAAATCTCTCAGGCAAAAGGATGGAGGAATGAATTATGGGAATTTTTGGACGTATTGACACTTTTATCACATGGTTTGACGGAGTCGTGTGGGGACTTCCGCTGATCATCTTAATTCTGGTCACAGGAATTTTTCTGACTGTGCGCTTGGGCCTTCTTCAGGTAAGGTATCTTGGAAAAGCGTTAAAATTCATGGTGAAAAATGAAGAAGACGGACACGGAGAAGTAACCAGTTTTGGAGCTCTTTGTACCGCATTATCGGCAACGATCGGTACCGGTAACATCGTCGGTGTGGCAACTGCGATCTCGGCAGGCGGACCGGGAGCGTTATTCTGGATGATCCTGACGGCATTCTTAGGAATGGCGACAAAGTATTCGGAAGGCCTTCTGGCGGTAAAATATCGTACAATTGATGAAGACGGCCATGTACTTGGAGGACCATTCTATTATATTGAAAATGGAATGGGTGTAAAATTCAGATGGCTTGCGAAGATATTTGCCTTCTTCGGGGCAGGAGTCGGCTTATTCGGAATCGGTACATTTACACAGGTAAATGGTATCTCATCCGCAGTCCGCAACTTCTTTGATCCGGACATGGTACATACAGTCGCATTATTTGGAAATGATTATTCATGGGCAACGGTGATATCCTGTCTGGTATTGACGGTATGCGTCGGAATGGTTGTATTAGGAGGAATCAAAAGAATTGCAAAAGTATCTGAAATCGTGGTCCCATTCATGGCTGTTCTGTATGTCGTACTGGCACTTATTATTATGGTGACCAATATTACAGCTATTCCGGCAGCTGTAGTAACTATCGTAAAATCAGCATTTACCGGAAGTGCACTGGCAGGCGGTGCTATGGGAAGCATGGTTGTAGCAATGCAGAAAGGTATTGCAAGAGGAATCTTCTCGAATGAATCCGGACTTGGAAGTGCACCAATCGCGGCAGCAGCAGCGCAGACGAATGAACCTGCAAGACAGGGACTGGTGTCAATGACAGGAACATTTATTGATACAATCGTAATCTGTACAATGACAGGACTTTCTATTGTCATCACAGGAACCTGGAATACAGGACTGGAAGGTGTGGCAATCACAACAGCCGCATTCCAGAAAGGACTTCCGTTCCCTCCGGTTGTAGCATCATTTGCATTGATGCTCTGTCTGGTATTCTTCGCATTCACAACCATTCTTGGATGGGATTATTACGGAGAACGTTGTCTGGAATACTTATTCAATAAAAATATGAAAGCGGTAAAAGCTTATAGATGGTTATATATTGTATGTGTATTCATCGGACCATATATGACGGTTGCAGCAGTATGGAATATTGCAGATATCTTCAATGCATTGATGGCACTGCCGAATCTGGTAGCCTTACTTGCACTCAGCAAAGTTGTAGTGAAAGAAACAAAAACATTTACAGAAAAGCTGGGTGTGGAAGAGAAGAATCAGAGAATTCTCAAAGGAATGGATGCGGAAAACGCATAATAGAATATAGGTTCTGTAGAACATATGGTAATAAAAATACAGGGATTCTGGAATAGAGATCAGAATCCCTGTTATTATTTTTGAGTCGTTTATTTTGGCGGAAAATTTATGCAAGATGCAGAAGGTTTTTTCAGCCATTCGTTTCAGATCCTTGCTGTTTTTTCCACTCAGAAAATGCATCCATTGTATCAAGTTTGTTTCGCTTTTGTTTTTCTCATGAGAATTCTCCTTTCGCTTGCAAGATGAACTATCGCAGGAAGTAAAGAATTCTCTATCTGTATATATTTTAGCACAGATTCTTTTATCAGAAAAGCCAAAATTATTGTAGAAATTTCCAGGTACAGTTTGATAAAATCCTTCAAACGATATTCAGCTTTTTGTGTGTCATCGGATTATCAGCTCGATTATCTGAGCCTGTAAGATTCGTTGCCGATATGTTAATAGATTCTTTTGCAGCTTTTCGAATGATTACTGCGTGAAGACAGGATAACATAAAATTGTTGGGATTGCAATAAAAGAGAGTGTCAAATTTACGGGTATTGAATTTATAAAACAGAATATCCAATCTGAAAATATAGAAAATAAAACAAAAAATACATAATGTTTGTGTTAATTCACACAAAATATGTTAAAATGTAAGAAAACAAAGGACAGGTGCAAAGATGAAGAAACAAAAGAAAGATCCATTGTACAAAAGCTTCGGCTATGCATTTGCCGGAATATTTGCAGTGGTAACAAAAGAACGGAATATGAAGATTCATTGTGCAGCGGTTGTATGCGTGGTGATTGCAGGGCTTGTATTTCACATTTCACCAATCGAATGGTGTATCTGCCTGACATTGTTTGGTCTGGTTATGGCACTGGAAATGGTGAATACGGCAGTGGAAGCAGTGGTCGATCTGGTCACAGAAGAGAGAAAGCCGCTTGCAAAGCTTGCGAAAGATGCGGCGGCCGGAGCAGTGCTGATCGCGGCAATCATGGCAGCAATTGCAGGAATGATTATATTTATTCCAAAGCTTTTGGAAAGCCTGTCTATATAGACATCGAAAGGAGAATGACCTATGGAAAAATTAGGAAACGGATTAAAGAAAGTATTACTTGCCGGAATCGGAGCAGTTGCAGTCACAGGAGAGAAGTCAAAGGAACTTCTGGATGAAATGGTAAAAAAGGGTGAACTGACTGTTGAACAGGGCAAAGCGCTGAATGAAGAACTCAAGCATAACATTAAGTCGACCGTAAAAGAAAAAGTGAATGTAAAAGTAAAGACATCTTCGCCGGAAGAACTGGATGAGCTTTTAGATAAGATGACTCCGGAACAGATGGCACTGTTAAAGCAGCGGATCGATGAGATGGAAAAAAAGCAGAAAGAATTTGAAGCTGCTGAGACAGTAGAAGACGCAGCGGAAGAGTCTGCCTGTGAAGAGGAAGCAGCGGATGCAGCAGAAGAAGACGGGGCAGCTGAGAACAAAGAAGTATAAAGAGGAACAGGTTCATGAGTAAGGAAGAATCCAAAGAATACCGTACCAGGTTAAAAGAGATTACATCCGTACTTCATAAATATGGAATTACCCGTGGGGTTACGCCTCAGAAACTCCGGATGATACTGGAGGATCTGGGGCCTACTTATATAAAAATCGGTCAGATTATGTCGTTACATTCGGACATTTTACCGAAAAGGTATTGTGATGAATTGATGCGTCTGCGTTCGGAAGTAACTCCAATGGGATTTAATGAAGTCAAAGAAGTGATCGAGCAGGCATATGGTTGTCCGTGGAATGAGATTTTTGCCTCTATTTCCGAGACACCACTTGGCTCAGCCTCTATTGCACAGGTACACAGAGCAGAATTGACAGGTGGCGAACCGGTTGTCATAAAAGTCCAGCGAAAAGGAATCTATGAAATTATGGCAAGAGACATCGGTCTACTTCGCAAAGCAGTAAAGCTGATGCCGCCGATCAGTTTGAAGGGAATGGCTGATTTTGACCAGGTACTGGATGAACTTTGGAATGTAACAAGAGAAGAAATGAATTTCCTCACCGAGGCTTCTAACATGGAAGAATTCGCCCGCCGGAATGAGGAAGTTGCATATGTACGAACACCAAAATTATATCAGGAATATACGACCATGCATGTGCTGGTCATGGAATACATCGAAGGACCTGCGATTGATGACAAAGAAAAGCTTCTTGCAGACGGCTATGATCTGGAAGAGATAGGAGTCAAGCTGATCGATAACTATATCAAACAGGTGATGGAAGACGGATTTTTCCACGCCGATCCACATCCGGGAAATGTAAAGGTTCAGGATGGCAAGATCGTATGGATTGATATGGGCATGATGGGAAGACTGACCGAACGTGACAAAGAACTGATCGGGAAAGCCATCCGTGGTATTGCGGAGAATGATATCGGTATGATCCAGGAAGCAGTTATGGCACTGGGAGAATTCAAAGAAAAACCAGACCAAAGTGTATTGTATGAAGATATCAGTGAACTGATGTCAAAATACGGTTCTCTGGATATGGGAGAGATTGACGTTGCGGAAGTGATGATGGATCTGATGGAAGTCATGAAAGAGAATAAGATCCGCATGCCGCATGGCCTGACGATGCTGGCAAGAGGACTGACCAACATGGAAGGCGTGCTTGCAGACATTGCCCCGCAGATCAATATGATCGAGATCGCATCGAGACATATCACAGAAATGATGTGGAAAGATCTGGACTGGAAAAAAGAATTAAAACATGCAGGAAAGAATCTTTACCGCTCGATGCATAAAGCAGTAGAAGTACCGGGGCTTGCGGCAGATGCACTGCATGGCCTGATGAAAGGTCAGACAAGAGTCAACCTGGATCTGCATGTATCCAATGATCTGGCGCACCTGTTAAGACGTCTGGTGCGGAATGTAGTAATGGGATTATGGGTAATGGCGCTGCTGATCAGTTCGAGTATTATCTGTACCACAGATATGAAACCGAAGATCTGGGGAATACCTGCAATCGGTGTGATCGGGTATTTATTTGCGTTTGCGATTGTGATGTATGTACTGGTTAAGCATATATTATCAAAATAATTTCTATTTAATTGATTATAACGGCTGTCACCGACCGGAATAAAACTACAAGGTCCCAGCCTGTGCTGACTCCAAC
>CAVBHX010000053.1:0-27366 GCA_963595255.1 bacterium | reverse complement strand
ATTAAGAATATCACAATCAGTTGTGTTTGTCAACTGTTATTTTATTCTTTTTTCAAAATTGATTTGTATCAATTCTGAAACTTCCGAAACAATTCACAGCGAATCATTTTTCTAATATATAACTATCTAATATACAATCTTGCATTCCCGCTCATGCATATCTTCTATTTATATATCTCTAATACTGTCTTCTGCGTTGACTCTGTTACCTCACGGCCTTGTCTCTCGCGACAGCTAGATCAATATACCACAACAGGATTCGAATTGTCAACATTGTTTTTATATTTTCTGCAATTCAGATAATTCTGACAATTATCTTTTGCATAATCTTCCTTTTCTTATAAGGAACAAGTTCTTTTGCATTTTAATGTTTCCAAATAAAATACTCACAAAAAAATACTGACCTGCCTATTTGACAAGTCAGTATTTTTGTTTATCTTAGATAATTCGTTATCGGTATACTCCCTTAATTAATTATCTCAGCAGCATGAATGCAATTAATCCAGCTACTACGATGATAGCAATTGCAAGAATAATGATTGGTGCTTTTGACATCTTCTCTTCTTCTTCCTCAATATCATCATAAAAATCATCCTCTAATTCCTCTCTGCGCTGCGGTTTTGGAGTTGGCTTCTTTTTCTTTCTTCCATCCCCTACTGCAAGGAGTTCATCATATGCATCTCGCATTTCCTGTTCGCGTTTTTCACGTACCTCTTTCGGCGGTATATTCGAATACTTCTGCTCTTCAGGCTCCGGCTTTTCTGCTCTCTTCTGTACTTTGTGAGCACTTTGTGGAATTTTGAACTTCTTTTTGCAATTATAGCACAACAGATAATTCGGATCTTTTTTTCCTGGTCTTAATTCCTGACCACATATTGGACACTTCATATGAATCTGTCCCTCCCCATAGTGTATTATTTCAAACTGTGCTTTCAGACCTTTCGGCTGTGTATATCTTACATACATTGACATTATACTACATCAATTTGCAAATATCAATTTTTTATCCAAATTATTCAGATTGTTTTCCTAATGTTACTTCAACATCTTTTTTCTCATATTCGCCATTCTTACTCTGTGTCTGAACTGTAATTTTTACCTTTTCTCCGGCTTTATAATATTGAAGCTGCTCCTGAAGTGCATCCATTCCATCTACTGTTGTTCCTTCAATTCCTGTAATAACAGCACCTTTTGTAATACCAGCCTTTTCTGCACCGCCACCGGAAATAACTTCTGATACATATACACCCGTCGGCATATTATACATTTGAGCACTGTCTGATGTTACATCTACACCCTTAATTCCAATATAGCCTCTTTCGGATTCTGCAACTTTTGTTTTTGTCTTCTGGTTCATAAGATTCGTGATCAGATCACTTACATCTGATACAGGAATTGCATATCCGATTCCTTCTACTGTCTCGGTTGCAATCTTTGCAGAATTAATACCAATCACTTCTCCGTTCGCATTTAAAAGTGCTCCACCACTGTTTCCAGGGTTAATAGCCGCATCTGTCTGAAGAAGTTTTCCGTCATAGCTGTCCATTGTACGGTCTTTAGCGGATACGATACCGGTTGTTACTGACTGTCCATATCCAAGCGCATTACCAATTGCGATTACCTGATCTCCCACCTGGGTTTTATCCGAATCACCCAAGGTTGCTACCGCAATCTTATTCATCGTTGAATCTTTGATCTTACTTAAAGGAACTGCTACTACCGCAAGGTCTTTATCCGAATCCGTTCCCTTAATATCAGCTTCTACACTTTCTTCATCTATAAATGTTACAGTCAATGTACTGCTTCCTTCTACAACATGATTATTCGTTACAATCAATAATTCTGAATCATTCTGACCTACGATAATACCTGAACCCGCGCTCTCACTTTTCTGTTTCTGTGTACCTCCGAAGAAATTCTGTACCTCCTGCACGCTCATATTTGTAATAGAAACAATGGATGGCATTGCATTCTTTGCGACCTCTGTTACATTAGCCGTACCCGAAGAACTGTTAGAAGATGTTGTCAGTTTTGCACTATTGGCTGTCGTTGTTGTTTTTGCAGTTTTGTTTGTTGTCTGTGTGGTTCCCAAAACTTTTCCAGCCACAATATTACTTGTCTGAAATGCCGCACTTGCAACCACTCCGAAAACCAGTCCTGTACATACCACTTTTGCCCATCTTGAGGCGCCCTTTCCGTGTTTTTTCTTCGGACCTTGATCCTGGTTTCCACCCGTGCTGTAATTTTCTGTATTCATATTCTGATCGGATGTATAATAATTATATTGATTTTCCATATCTGATTGCCCCTTTCATATCTTATGCTTGTAGTTTACAGCTCAATTGTGTTTAATCTGTGATAAAAGTAAGGAGATTTATTGATATTCCTCTAATTTTTTCAGTTTTGTTCCTATATCACTTTTGAACTTTCTCCACGCATCCTCATTTTCCACAAAATATTTAGGGCAAATCTTTCCGGTCACATCATAATGTCTTATAACATCATTTTCATCCAGATCAAATTTCAGACACAGCCATGCACAAAGATCCACCATGGATTGATATGTCTTTTTATTAAAAATTCCCGTCTCGTCCGGGTGACAACATTCAATTGATACTGTATCAATATTCCTGCTGTTTGAAGCATATGCTATCTCCCACGTCGGTACACACTGAACAATCTCTCCTTCCAGTCCTACAACAAAGTTGCTGCTTGCTTTCGTAATGTGGCTATCTTTCAGTCCCTCGAAGTAGTCACGGTTATTCATAGCTGTGGCACCGGGATTCGCTGTATAATGAACCACAATTCCGGTAATCTTATTTGTTGCAATCCCAGGTCGGGAATATTCATTCGGTGTCAGCAGTTCTACGTCTATATCCGGCTTTACCGAATCTATGTAATCACTTTTATTTTCCGTATATTCTTTCGACTGCTCCTGTTTTTTTAAAGTTGTCACCACACAAAGCAAAACCGTTATTATAATAAGAATAATCAATCCTTTTTTAGAACGGCTCAGCGTTTTATTCTTTTTTCTTTTCCTGCTTCGTTTCATTTTTATCTCTTTTTTATCTCTCCATATATAGTACACTTTCATCTATCTTATCATTCATTTTTAAATGTCTTTTGAAGAGATTCTTATATTTTTATGAAATTAGCAGAATTTGTATACAGTTGTCGTATCATATACTTCTCCGGCCTTTGTGATCGGAGATTCAAAATTTTCTTTATGAATGGCATCTGGGAAGTACTGTGTTTCAAAGCATATACCATATCCTTTTTCATACACAGCTCCCTCTTTTCCTTTTGATCCTGCAAGGAAATTACCGGAATAGAACTGTATTCCCGGAAGGTCAGTATACACTTCCATCTTAATGCCTGTCTCTTCGGATTCAGCAGAGGCTGCTTTTCTGAATCCTTTTCCATTTAATACCCAGTTGTGGTCATAGCCACCTGCCAGCTTCAGTGGTGTATAATCTGCTCCGATTTCTTTTTCAACGACTTTCTCTTTTCTAAAATCCATCGGTGTTCCTTCTACCGGAACTACTGTTCCTGTCGGAATCAGTTCTGCATCTGTTTCAGTAAATGCATCTGCATCTATCCACACCTTTGCGTTCCATGCCGTTCCGGAAGCATGTCCTGATAAGTTAAAATAGCTGTGATTTGTCATATTCAGAAGAGTATCCTGATCCGGAATTGCATGATAATGAATCTTTAATTCATTTTCTTCTGTGATTGTATAAGATACCTCTATTTTCACTTCTCCCGGGAATCCCTGATCCCCGTCCGGACTTACAAGTGCAAATACTACATGTGTATCATCCTCTTCTTTTACATCCCACATTCTTTTATTATAGAAATCAATTCCTCCATGAAGTGTATTTTTCCCATTATCATTCTTTGTCAGCTCATATTTCTTTCCGTTCAGTTCGAATTCGGCCGTTCCAATACGGTTTGCCACACGGCCTACGGTAGCCCCCAGAGAATCTCCTCCATTCTCGTAATCCTCCAGTGTCTCATATCCAAGCACAACATCCTGCGTCTTTCCATCTTTATCCGGTACATAAAGCTTCAGTAAAGAAGCTCCGAAATCTGATACCACTGCCTCCATTCCTTTACTGTTTTTCAGTACATAACAGCTTGCTTTTTCCCCGTTCTTTGTTGCTCCAAATTCTTTTTTCATGTCCAGGTATCTCCTTTTTTCTTTATATTTTTTAATATTACTTGTATATTTATTATTTTCATTTATATACCAAGTACACTATCTAAATCTTATTATACTCTATATATTCACCGCTGAAAACCTTGATGCAAAGAAAATTTTATTATATTTTTATATGCCAGATCTTTCCAATTTTTTCAAATATGTAGTTAAAAAGGCGCCGTTTTCACGACGCCTCAATCTTTCTTTATTCATCTACACTGTAGTTTGGTGCTTCTTTTGTAATGTGAATATCATGTGGATGACTTTCTTTTAATGAAGCAGAAGAAATCTTTACGAATTTACCTGTCTGTTTCAGATCCTCAATTGTCGCTGCTCCGCAATATCCCATACCGGAACGAAGGCCTCCCATCAACTGGAATACTGTATCTTCAACGCTTCCTTTATAAGCAACTCGTCCTTCTACACCTTCCGGAACCAGCTTCTTCGCATCTGTCTGGAAGTAACGGTCTTTGCTTCCGTTCTCCATTGCTGCGATAGATCCCATACCACGATATACTTTATATTTTCTACCCTGGAATAATTCGAATGTTCCCGGGCTCTCATCACATCCTGCAAAGATACTTCCCATCATACATACATTTGCTCCGGCTGCGATTGCCTTTGTCATATCTCCCGAATACTTAATTCCTCCATCTGCAATGATTGGAATTCCGTATTTATCTGCTGCTTCGTAGCAATCCATAACTGCTGTAATCTGAGGAACACCGATACCTGCGATAATACGTGTTGTACAGATTGATCCAGGTCCGATTCCAACTTTTACAGCATCGACACCAGCTTTGATCAGATCCTCTGTTGCAGCTCCTGTAGCAACATTACCTGCGATCACCTGCAGATCAGGGAATTTACTCTTGATCATGTCTACTGTATGAAGCACGTTTGCTGAATGTCCATGAGCCGAATCAAGAACAACTACATCAACCTTTGCATCTACCAGTGCCTGTGCTCTTTCAAGGCAATTTGCTGTGATTCCGATTGCTGCTCCACAAAGGAGACGTCCCTGAGCATCTTTTGCAGATAACGGATATTTAATCTGTTTTTCAATATCTTTAATCGTAATAAGACCTTTCAGATTGAAATCTTTATCTACGATCGGGAGCTTTTCTTTTCTTGCTTTTGCAAGAATCTTCTTTGCGTCTTCCAATGTGATTCCCTCCGGTGCTGTAATAAGTCCTTCGGAAGTCATCGATTCTCTGATCTTTTTAGAGAAATCCTCTTCAAATTTCAAATCACGGTTTGTAATAATACCAACTAATTTCTTTCCTTCAGTAATCGGCACACCTGAAATTCTGAATTTCGCCATCAGGTTATTCGCATCTTCCAGTGTGTTATCCGGTGATAAGTAAAATGGATCTGTAATGACGCCATTCTCGGAACGCTTTACCTTGTCCACTTCTTCTGCCTGCTGTTCGATTGACATATTTTTATGGATAATTCCGATGCCCCCCTGTCTGGCCATTGCAATTGCCATGCGGTGCTCTGTAACGGTATCCATTCCAGCACTCATCATCGGAATATTTAACTTAATTTTTTTAGTCAGGTAAGTAGATAAATCTACCTGGTTCGGAATTACTTCTGAATATGACGGAACCAAAAGCACATCATCAAATGTAATACCTTCTCCAATTATCTTTCCCATGATTTGAACCTCTCTTTCTTTTGTTTATTCATATTTAACAGCTATCTTAGCGAATCACACCTACATTTGTCAACATCTTTTGAAATGTTTTTATTTTAATACAATATTTTCTTCAGTTTTTGATCAATTTTCTGATTACTTTCTGATTACTTTTCTAGGTGCTTTAACAAAGAATCCTTCAACAATTGTCTCATTTGGTTCGAACAAAACCTTGCACACTTCGCCTTTATTTGAAGCGATCAGCGCATAAATTTTCGCATCTTTTTTTCCAGATGTGTAGTCATATGTTTTAATCTTTTTATACTGCATTAATTCTACCGCCCCGACCGGTGCCAGAAGTTCCATCTGATCTGCATCTACAGAAAACATCCTTTTTCTTCTGGCCTTATTCATGATTTTGTCAATATCAAGATCACCATTTACAAATACATACTCATACTCCACATTCAGGTTGCGGAACATCAGCACATCGATCACGATCATCACAACTGGTAATATAATTCCCACCGGTATAACAAAAACCAAAAGCACTGACACAACAGTTAATGCTATCAGTCCCACTTTCTTAAGTGTATCCCTTGAGTCCGCCTGTTTTTTTATCAGCTGCTCTGTGTAAAAATCATCCATTTTTCTTTCCTCCAAGTCTGCTTTAAGCTATGTCTATTGTAGCACACCTGGCAGTAAAAAGAAAACTCCTCTGACGAGGAGTTCTCAAAAATTTAATATATACCGTTTATGATTTACATCATACCCATGCCCGGATTTCCTGCCGGCACAGCTGGTGCATCTTCTTTGATATCAGCCACAACAGACTCTGTTGTAAGGAGTGTAGAAGCAACAGATGTTGCATTCTGAAGCGCACTTCTTGTAACCTTTGCCGGATCAAGAATTCCGTTTTCAACCATATCTACATACTGTTCTGTCAGGGCATCGAATCCTGTTCCGACTTCTGACTCTCTTACTTTGTTAATAATAACAGCACCTTCGAGTCCTGCATTTGCAGAAATGTGGAATAACGGAGCTTCCAGGGCTTTCAGTACAACTTTGGCACCTGTCTTCTCATCGCCTTCCAGTTCTTCGATTGCCTTAGCGACTGCTTTTGATGCATGGATATAAGCTGATCCACCACCGGAAATGATGCCTTCTTCTACTGCTGCTCTTGTAGCATTCAGAGCATCTTCCATACGAAGTTTTGCTTCTTTCATCTCAGTCTCTGTTGCTGCTCCGACACGGATAACAGCTACTCCGCCTGCAAGTTTTGCAAGTCTTTCCTGCAGTTTTTCTCTATCGAAATCAGATGTTGTCTCTTCGATCTGAGCCTTGATCTGTGCAACACGGTCTGCGATTGCATTCTTGTCTCCCATACCATCAACGATGACTGTATTTTCTTTCTGTACTTTTACAGATTTTGCGCGTCCAAGCTGATCCATAGTTGTATCTTTCAGTTCCATGCCAAGCTCTTCTGAAATTACCTGACCACCTGTCAGTGTAGCGATGTCTTTTAACAGCTCTTTTCTTCTGTCGCCATATCCAGGTGCTTTAACTGCAACAACATTGAATGTTCCACGCAGTTTATTAACGATCAGTGTTGTAAGAGCTTCTCCTTCGATATCCTCTGCAATGATAAGAAGTCTTGCTCCCGCCTGAACGATCTGCTCCAGAAGTGGAAGGATTTCCTGAATGTTAGAAATCTTCTTATCTGTGATCAGGATATATGGATCATCCAGATTAGCCTCCATTTTGTCCATGTCTGTTGCCATATATGCAGATACATATCCGCGGTCAAACTGCATACCTTCTACAAGGTCCAGCTCTGTCTTCATAGTTTTAGATTCTTCAATTGTGATGACTCCGTCATTAGATACTTTTTCCATAGCGTCTGCTACCATCTGTCCGACTTCAGCATCACCTGCTGAGATTGCTGCTACTTTTGCAATCTGGTCTTTGTCTTTTACTTTGCTTGACATCTTTGCAATTGCTTCAACAGCCACATCTGTAGCTTTCTTCATTCCTTTACGGAGAATGATTGGGTTAGCTCCTGCTTCCAGGTTCTTCATACCTTCATGAACCATTGCCTGTGCAAGTACGGTTGCTGTTGTAGTACCGTCTCCGGCTACATCATTTGTCTTGGAAGCGACTTCTTTAATCAGCTGTGCTCCCATGTTCTCAAATCTGTCTTCCAGTTCGATCTCTTTTGCAATTGTAACACCATCATTTGTGATCAGTGGTGCTCCGAATGATTTATCCAGAACTACATTACGTCCTTTTGGTCCGATTGTTACTCTTACTGTATCAGCAAGTTTATTAACGCCTTCTTCCAAAGCTCTTCTTGCTTCTGCACCATATTTAATTTCTTTTGCCATTGGTATCTACCTCCTGAAATATATAAATGATTTGCTTAATTACTCACAGATGGCTAAAATATCATCCTGTTTTACGATGATGTATTCTTCGTCATCGATTTCAACATTTGTTCCTGCATATTTGGAATAAATTACCTGCTGACCTGCTGTAACGTGCATCTCAACTTCTTTTCCATTCACCATTCCGCCTGGTCCTACAGCGATAACCTCTGCCTGCTGTGGTTTTTCTTTAGACTGTCCAGGGATCACGATTCCTGACTTTGTAGTCTCCTCTGCTACACACTGTTTTAATACAACTCTGTCACCTAATGGTACTAACTTCATATCTATTCCTCCTTAAATCATTTTCTGTATTATTAGCACTCAATAAAAGAGAGTGCTGAAAGATTCTAGATATAAAATAGCACTCTCTTTTTGGTTTGTCAACACACTTTCTATTTAGTTTAGAACTTTTTTATAAAATCCGTTTTGTATTTTGAATTTCATCACTTTTCCGGCCTTATTCCAGTAACGTTCTTTTATAATTCCTTTACATACCACCGGATCTTCTAAATTCTCAATGCTGCATTCATAAATACCGTCCAATGAATATGATGTAAGTTCCGCTTCTTCAGATACCAGATACAACGTTTCTTCTTCCTCATCATATGCTATGATCTTACATAAATATTCCGTTTCATCAAAAAAACTGTCCTCCAGAATCACACGTTCCATTCGGAGTTTTGCTGTACATCCTTCATATCCCACTGCCTGTATCCTCCTTTTATAGTATGAAAAGGGTATCAGTCGCCCGATACCCTTTATAATTCTTATTATTTTGTACGTTCTGCTTTAATGCGGTCCAGTTCAGTAAATACGTAATCATTGATTACTTTAATATACGTTCCTTTCATTCCTGAAGAGCGGGATTCTATTACCCCTGCACTTTCGAATTTTCTAAGAGCATTTACAATAACGGATCTTGTAATTCCTACCCGATCTGCAATCTTACTTGCGACAAGGATTCCTTCGGCTCCATCCAGTTCATCAAATATATGAATGATCGCCTCCAGTTCCGAATAAGACAATGTGCTGATCGCAGACTGTACAATATGCTCTTTTCTGGTCTCTTCTGCACTTTCTTCATTCACGGATCTTAACATCTCAAGGCCAACGACCGTCGTTCCATATTCGCTCAGAATAATGTCGTCAATTTCATACACCTTATCTTTTTTATAAATAAAAAGTGTTCCAAGTCGTTCTCCGGCAATGTCAATAGGTGTAATGATCGCCTGGTAACCTTTGACAGTTTCTTCGGAAAACCCAAGTGTCTGAAGATTTACATTTTCTTTTGTTGATAAGATACTAAGCAGACGCTCATTCAGCATATCATCTACATGCTTTCCGATCTCTCTCTCGATCAATTCGGTAATATAAGGCACACCTTCACATTTGCTTCCGCCAAGCACTTTTCCTTTTTTACTGATCACCAATACGTTCGAATCCAGAATCTCTGTAAGGACTTCACAGATATCGTTAAATACGACTTTGCTCGAACTGTTGTTATGCAGTAATTTGTTGATTTTTCTGGTTTTATCCAACAATTGTACGCCCATTTACATTCCTCCATCCTTATGAATGTATATTATCATACAATTCTGAAACATTCAACGAATTTTCCTAATTTTCCTTAGTATTTTCAATATTTTCTACATATCCACACTGTTCATCACTGCAGACCAGTTTATTTCCCTTTTCAAGCATATATGCGCCACATCTCGGGCATTTTTTTGTTGATGGCTTCTGCCATGACATAAATTCACATTCCGGATTATCTTCACATCCGTAATATCTTCTTCCTTTTTTCGTTTTACGGATTACAACGTCTTTTCCGCAGATTGGGCATGGTACTCCTATTTTTTCCAGATATGGTTTGGTGTTACGGCAATCCGGGAATCCTGGACAAGCCAGGAATTTTCCATGCGGACCATACTTCACTACCATATTACGTCCACATTGTTCACAGATTACATCTGTAACTTCATCTTCTATTTTCACCTGTTCCAGTTCTTTTTCAGCTTTTTCTACTGCTGCTTCCAGATCTGGATAGAAGTTTTCAATAATTGTTTTCCATCTGACTTTGCCTTCTGCGACTCCATCAAGAAGACTTTCCATATTAGCTGTAAAGTTCACATCTACAATACTTGGGAATGACTGCTTCATAATATGATTTACAACTTCTCCAATCTCAGTCAGATAGAGATTTTTATTTTCTTTGGCCACATAACGTCTTGCAATAATTGTGGAAATTGTCGGCGCATAAGTACTTGGACGGCCGATTCCGAGTTCTTCCAGTGTCTTAACCAGTGTTGCTTCTGTATAATGAGCCGGCGGCTGCGTAAAGTGCTGCTTCGTATCAAGGCTTTCCTTCGTAAGAACCGAATCCTTATCGAGACCTTTTAATAATACATTGTTCTCTTCTTTTGCCTCTCCCTCTTCTGTGTACACACTTCTGAAACCTTCAAATGAAACTTTGGATGCGGCAACAGTAAAACGGTACTGTCCTGCTGCAATCTTAACAGAAGTGGTCTCATATCTCGCCGGCTGCATTCTGCTTGCGATAAAGCGTTTCCATACAAGCTGATACAGACGGAACTGATCCCTGCTCAGGAATTCTTTCACTGCTGCCGGAGTTCTGGTTACATCAGTCGGACGGATCGCCTCATGCGCATCCTGGATGATTTTCTTATCAGAAGTCTTCTTTGCATCACCCTCCGCTACATATTCTTCTCCGAATCCTTCTTTGATATATTCTCTTACTGCTGCATCTGCTTCCTCTGAAATACGGGTAGAATCAGTACGCAGATATGTGATCAGACCTACCGTTCCACTGCCCTTGATGTCAACACCTTCATATAACTGCTGCGCAATACGCATTGTCTTAGCCGTCGCAAAATTCAGCGCTTTAGACGCTTCCTGCTGAAGTGTACTGGTTGTAAAAGGTACCGGTGCTTTCTTTGTTCTTTCTCCTTTTTTTATGTCTGCAACAGAATAATCTGCATTCTCTACTTCTTTGACAATTGCATCCAGTTCTTCCTTTGATGAAATCGTCATCTTATTTTTCTCTGTTCCATAGAATTTAGCCGTAAGAAGTTTTCTTTCGCCTTTCACTTTCAGATTCGCATCAAGTGTCCAGTACTCTTCCGGTATAAATGCATCTATCTCCTCTTCTCTGTCTGCAATAATTCGAAGTGCAACAGACTGTACACGGCCGGCACTTAATCCCCTCTTAACCTTTGCCCACAAAAGCGGACTGATCTTGTAGCCTACAATTCTGTCCAGGACACGACGTGCCTGCTGTGCATCTACCAGATCCATGTCTATCTCTCTTGGATTCTTAAGCGACGCTTTTACTGCATTCTTGGTAATCTCATTAAAACTGATTCGATAAAATTTTTTATCCTCTAATTTTAACGCTTTACTCAGATGCCAGGATATTGCTTCTCCTTCACGGTCAGGGTCAGTTGCCAGATAAATCTTGTCAGCTTTCTTCACTTCCTTGCGAAGCTTTGCAAGGATTTCTCCCTTTCCTCTGATCGTTATATATTTTGGTTCATAATCATTTTCAATATCGATACCCATCTGGCTCTTGGGCATATCTCTTACGTGACCATTCGATGCGGTCACTACATAATTACTTCCTAAAAACTTTTTAATTGTTTTCACCTTCGCAGGTGACTCCACGATTACCAGATAGCGTGCCATAATTTCCTCCATAATAGCGGCTGTATCTTTACTGCAGCCTTATATAATAATTTCTGGATACTTCCTTTACATATCCATTTAATTCTAACGTAATCAGTCTTTCCATTAACTCTGTAATTGAAAGTCCTGTTTCTTTCATCAGCTGATCTGTCCCTTTCGGAAACAAATCGAGACAACTATACACCATAAACTCAGGACTTTCAAGCATTTTTTCACTTTTGTTTCCTTTTTGCCCGATTTCCACCGGATTAATGTTCCATTCATCCATCAATTCTTCCGGGGTAATCAGTATCCCTGCTCCCTGCCGGATCAGTCTGTGACACCCCTGACTTAACACACTGTTCACCGGTCCCGGAAGAGCATATACATCCTTTCCCTGCTCCAGTGCAAGATCCGCAGTAATCAATGATCCGCTCCTTTCTTTTGCTTCCATAATAAGTATCCAGTCCGCCAGCGCACTGATGATTCGATTTCTTCTTGGAAAATTCCACGCATACGGCTGGGTTCCTGGTGAAAATTCGGATACTATTCCTCCTTTTTCCTGTATATCCATATACAATCCTATATTCTCTCTTGGATAACAGACATCCACTCCGCATCCAAGTACCGCATATGTCACACCACCTTCTTTAGCCCGACTGCTATTTAACGCTCCTCTTTGTCCTGCACCGTCAATTCCTCTTGCCATACCACTTATTATCTGTATTCCTGCTTCTGCAAGGCTTTTTCCATATTGTAATGCCATCTGTTCACCATACGCCGTACAGTTTCTCGCCCCAACAATCGCCGCACTTTTTCTTTTTTCATCTGGAAGTTGTCCGAGTACATATAATGCATACGGAGGATCGGTAATATATTTCAGTTTTTCCGGATACGTCTTTAAAAAGTACGGAATAAACTGTATTCTTTTTTCTTCTGTCCTTCTCCATTTTTCTTCAAGTTCTGTATCTTTTTTTGCATTCTTTAATATCGCCACATCCTTCTCGTTTAGAAAGCGCAGTTTATCTAACTTAGTTTCTTCTATATAATATATGGCTTTTCCAGATCCATATACCTCTCTTAGTTTTTGCTTCTTCAGATCTGTAATCTCCTTTATTCCTGCCAGCCAGTATTCGTAGATCATCTGCTTTTCTCCTTTCTTAACGTCCCCAATATTTTTTATCCAGCGACCGATAAGCGATTGCCTCTTTTAAATGCTTCTCCGTCACTTTTTCACTATAATCCAAATCAGCGATCGTTCTTGCAACTCGTAAAATCTTATGATATGTTCTCGCTGTCAGCCCCATCCTTTCAAATGCCTTCTCCATCAACTTTCTTTCCGCACTGCCTAATGGAATATAGGTCCTGATTTCTCCCGGTCCAAGCATAGAGTTTGTACGGATTTGCGTTCCCTCGTATCTTTTTTTCTGTAATTTTCTGGCTTCTACTACTCTGCTTCGTATTGCCTCCGATGACTCCTCCTCTTTTTTTCCTATCCTTTCTATATCCAGTTCCCGGTACTCCACTTTCGGTGTCTCAATACACAGATCCATACGATCCAGAAATGGCTGACTTATCTTTCCAAGATATTTCTGGATCTGTGACGGCGTACATGAACATTTCTGCATATCCGGATAATTACCGCATGGGCACGGATTCATGGCTGCTACCAGCATAAATTCTGCCGGAAATGTAAAATTCCCATAATTTCTGGCAATATGTATCTGATGTTCCTCCAAAGGCTGTCTCAACACTTCCAGTACATTTCTCGGGAACTCTGCCAGTTCATCCAAAAATAACACACCGAACTGACACGAACATCCGTATCAATAGGAAGAAATCCTAAAACGAAAATCCTACTTCATACCCTTTTGCACTTTTACGACCTATGGAATTTGCACCTTTACAGCACTACAAAAAGGCATTGCTATCATCCATAGTTTTCGTTAATAGCAATACCTTATGTAATTAGTTTCTTCTATATAATATAGTCTACATATCAGATATCCGTATTCTGATGCTGAACTACTGGACATCTCCTCTCAGCCATGCCACTGCTTTTCCTGGTTGTGCAATCAACCACTTAATAAATTCAACCGTTGCTTCCTCTATCGTAAGTCCTGCTTTTCCACATATTTTTTCCAGTTCTTCTTTGTCTTCCGTTGGCATGGTCACAGTTAAGATCCATTCATTCGTCTTACTATCATACGACTCCTCAACCTGATACATCCTCACCACACTCCTGACTATTATCATCTATGTACATCTCACACTCTGAAAACTTGAACACAACAGCATTATGCTTTTCAGAGTATAACCCCGGAATCTCATAGGTCTTGGTGACATCAAGCCCATTTCTCACCATCAGTCCCATTACAAACGATTCGCTTGTGATATACATCTGCTTTTCGCTGCCTTCCATCACTGCTGCTGGAACTTTAAACGAAAGATTATGCCTTTCTTCCACGCATTCGATCAGGATGGAATCCATCTGTTTGTTTACACGGAATGTGATAAACCTTGGTGCGCCGAGCACCCGCAACACATCTTTGCCCACCTGCAATCGGTTATTTCTTCCCTGTAACGATATTCTTAAAAAAGGATTGGTTTTATTGGATCGCCATGATCTATCCGCCAAAATAACCACCTCCACCTATTCCACTGCTTTTACCAGAATCCGACTGGTTTGGAAGGAACACCTCATCTTCCGGTTCTGCTACATTATTCTCCGCATTTAAGTGATCCTCCGATTGCTCCGCTTTATTCTCCAACGGATCCTCATCCGGCAAATCGGCATAACTCTTTCCCGTATATTCATCCAAGTACTCAAACATGGTCATTTGCTTTCCTTCCATGTAATCCGTATAGGATTTTCCGATGCAATCTTTGTATCTGTCTGGATAATACATAACCTGCTGTTTCTTTATTTCCCCGGTTTCTTCGTTTACGATTTCCACAGGTTTTGAATCAAACATAATCGCTTCTTCCAGGTCAAATACAAGGATTGGTATATCATACGGCTTACCAATGGCAAGTCTGCCCATAACCTTATATCGACAATTTACGCTCCACCCCATCATCCTATAAATCTTAGCAATAAACTCTCTCGATGTAATGCCACGGTTTACAACCATACCATCGGCTTGTCTTTTTCTCGACCATTGGAGAGAGGATGCTTCCTCTTCTGTACACGGAACAACGCTCATACGCTTTTTCCCACGGTGTACAGGTGTCAAGATAAAGGAACATGCCTCAAATAATCGGACACTTGCCATACTAAAAGTCATCTGTCCATATTTAAAAGTTACTGCTGGCTTGCTTAACATAGAAAACTGCGATCTCGGTGGCAGCTCATATCCGGATAAATCTTCCACCTCCAGTTTCTGTCCCTGTGACATTCTGGATTGAATCAATTGTCTGATAAGGTCCTGATCATTAAAGTTATAACTGTCTGCATTCCCGTTTTGTTTATTGTTTTCCTGTCCGCTGTCCATATTAGCATACATCTCCTCTCTTACATCGACATCATCAATTCATCTAATTCTGCATAAATTTCTGCTCTTGAAGGAATTTTTCCGATCAGCGGATTTACACGTTCTTTCCCATATAAACGCATATCCCGCTCGGTCAATTTTCGTATGATTCCGTTTCTACGTTCTTTCATATCAAACGACATTCCAAGCTGACCAACCTTCTCCTGCTCAGCCTTCTCTCCCATCTCTGAATTCCGATATGGAATATAATTACTTCCAGTATCTCCACCTTTCACTCCGGCTTTACCTACCAGAATCTGCGGTTCATCAAGGAAAAACAGCATGGCGGTCTGTTTTCCTCTTACCCTTGTAACTCCCCTGAAACGGAAGCCATAGTCCTCGATCCAGTCCATCTGTTCATATACCACCTGACAGAAGGCATCCGCATAAAATGATTTAACATCTGTTCCGTCTGCTTTTCTTAGCTGAATTGCACCCGGCCGATAACAATCACAGCTTCTAAGGACAATAGACTGCAAAAGCGGATGGTATAGCATTTCTACATAATCATAGTTTTTAAATTTCTCAAGGCACTTCTTGTTGAATCGAATATGTTTTCTGTCGAAGGTCAGATTCGGTGTTCCAGAACTGATGAAGAATGCACTGTTCGGCACTTCATATCCTGCGAACTGCATTGATACAATCTTGCTGTGTTCCTCTCCACTGATAATCTTCGCTTCATGCTCAATCTGCTCATACTCTGCATCGGTATAGGCGCTTTTGCAAAAATCCAGATAAAGCTGTCTGTCCACACCGCTCCAAGAAGGGGATACCGTAACAAAGCCTTTCAGTCCACCTTCCTCAACTACACAGATGTCAGGTACTCCGGCAAGTTTCCCACCACTGGCAAGTACCATCCTTGCAGCATTGGCAATCTCCCTACTCACAATACCCTCATGATGATTCGGCACAAATGCTGAAACACGCATGGCATCATTTCTGACTACTTTCTTTTCTTTGTAATCGATTACGATATTCTTCCTTGCTTCCAGATCTCCCCACCGTCTCTCATTATTCATGATTGCACGGACCATATCGGCATTCCATTCAGTTCTTCCATTCAGTGTCTGACGTTCCTTTTCAGTCAGAGTTTCCGCAATCTCCTGCAGAGTGTAACCACCAATACAAGCGAGGAATATGTATTTCACAGTCTCTGCTTCATCTTCCTGAATGATGAGTTTTCCATCTTTCGTATGACGATATCCAAGCAGATCTGCAACCGGATATTGCCCAGTGCTGATACGCTGATCATACGAAAGTATCATACGCTTACTCTTATTATCGGATTCCCAGTCTGCAAGCATCGCATGGATAAAAAGTGCCATGTTGCTGTTTGGATCAAGCGTATACAGACCTTCCGTCTCAAAATATACACCGACTGGATGCTTTGGATTGTCTATTTTCAGGTGCTTTACCTGCTCAATGCAATCCGTAACATTCCTGGCGAATCTGGAAACACTGGCACAAAGAATGGTGTCGAATTTCTGGTCAGCGGCATCCTGCAGCATCTGTCTGAATTCTGTTCTGCGCTTCATAGAAGTGCCGGATTTTCCTTCATCAGCATAGATTTTATATAGATCCCAGTTCTCCTTTTCCGCAACTTTCTCTGTGTAATACTTTGTCTGATTCTCTATGGATGAAACCTGTTCCTCACTCTGTGTACTTACCCTTGCATATACTGCAACTTTTTTATAATCCTCATCGTTGATAGTCGGCTGCGGTCTGGGCTTTCGCAAAACTGCCCCTTCCGGCACAGATGTATTCCTGATTCGGCTTCTTGTTTCATCTTTCCGCTCGATAACATCTGCCTTTCTCTGTTTCCATGGCTTTGTGGCCATTTCCTGCAAAATGCTTGCCTCGCTCACACCTTCTTCAGCAATGAGTTTTTCCAGTTTTCTATCCATCTAATTCACGTCCTTCCTGTAACTTGCAGATTGCTTTATCCACCTTTTCCTTCCATCCTTGATAGTCTTCCGGATACAGGCTCGTAAGCTGTTCCACCATTTCTCTTAATGCACCTTTTTGGTCATCCTCGTTTTTTATCGTATCTATGTAAAAACCACTATGATCTTCCTCGTCATATTCATCTTCTGTGATAAAATCGATGTGACCATTCCTCGCATCCATCAGATATTTAAAGAGATACGAAAAATCCTGCATATTCCGTGCAAGATACCCTTTGGTAAGAGCAGCTATGCAATCCACTTTTCCTTCCTTGCAGTCACATATCAGCCGAAGCATTTCCTTTCTCCGATAGATGTCCTTATTATCGGTTATGTCTATATAAACACCGACAAACTCAAATACCTCAGAATCTTCAAACAATTTCCGGTAATACTCCTGATGATATGGGACAGCCTTTTTCTTTTGTTTCTCCCACCATTTTGCCAGTTTTACATACCCGGCAACCTTTATCTTATCCATCTTTCATCTCTCCTTCACTCAACTCCCAGTACCATATATCTTTCTTCCGAAACGAACGTATTCCCATTTCCTTTTTTACAGTCTTGACAGTTCTTGCGGATATTCCTTCTGCTTCCATCAACTCTAAGATATCCGTACTTTTCTTTGCCCCATCCTTAAGCAGAAGTGAAAGCACAAAAATGCAATGATCCCTTTTCGATATCCTATCCTTCTCTTCCCGGTATTCAGCTTTGTGTTGATAACCATCCACGTACTCAATGCCGCCAGCTAAAAAACGAAATGCCACACCAGATCCCTCTTTTGCAAGACTTGTTTTGATAGGATACATATACCGGATTTCAGGCTCATCCAGATCCCTTTCAATCATCAGAACACTTCGTGCAATTGCAGCGATATCTATACTGCCAAGCCCACGGTATAAATTCTTGCCACCAGTGGCCTTATTCATATGTCCTACCAAGACAACTGCACATTTGTACTTTTCCGCTATCATGGATAGTTTTCCAAGTACGCTTCTTATCCGGGAGGCACTATGCATATCCCCATCCTGTGCCATAAAAGCTTGAATCGGATCCAAAATCAGAAGCCTTGCACCTATTTCCCTGACTGCCATTTCAATTCTTGAGTCTTCCATAGTAATGTTCATATCCGAATTTACGATGAATGCTACTTTTTCACAATCCGCTCCTGCTGCTAGAAGTCTTGGTTTTATCGTATCTGCTGGATTATCTTCCGCACACTGATAAATAACTGGAAATCTATCGGAGTTTTGAAATCCATCTGGCATCGGTTTTCCCGTTGTCAACCTTGCCGCTATATCCAATATAAATGTTGATTTTCCTTCTCCGGGATCTCCCTGAAGTACCGTAAGCTTTCCATATGGAATATATGGGAACCAGAGCCATTCTATTTCTGCTGTCTGAATGCTAGAGAAGAATTCATAGGTCTGTTCCTTCATGACTTTCACCTTCAAATATGTCTGTCCACTCAACATCCAATGCCGTAGCCAGCTTTTTTGCGGTCTCCACTGAGAGCGTCCTTTTCCCAGATTCGTATCGACTGATACTGGTATGTGTCAGGCCTGTTTCCATGGCAAGCTCATGCTGTGTCATTTTCTTTCCAAGTCTAATATTTTTTAACATATTCATGGTTTCTACCTCATTTTATGTACCGCTTTGGTACTATTATATTTCCGTTTCGGTATATCGTCAAGATAAAATGTACCGTTTTGGAAAGTTTATTTGCCTATTCGGTAATATTCTATGTACCAGTTCGGTACTATAATAATACCGTGGAGGTGATTTTATTGAATTTAAAGAAAATCAGACTTGATAGAAACATGACACAAAAAGATGTTGCAGATCAGTTAGGATGCAGTTCAAATATTTATTCCCGATACGAGACCGGAGAACGGCAGCCGTCCATAGAAGTTCTGATTCATCTTTCACAAATCTTTGAAAAGTCTATTGACTATCTTGTTGGAAATCATACAGAAGTGGATTTTTCTATCTCGAAGGAAGAACATGAATTACTTATGGCTTACAGAAATGCTGATAACCGGGCAAGAGAAGACGCTCTGAATACGTTACTCTCCCACCCTCTTGAAAAGGAAAAAGAAAAACTCGCCTAAGAACCAATCTAAAAATAGTGAAGTAAGAGTGCGTTTTTCAATAAGTCATTGCACCCTTGCATCCTTACCGAAAAATCCCATTTTGATCACTGTTTAACACGAAAAGCAAGAATGCAAAATGTCTTTTTCTTTGCATTCTTGCCATATTATCAGATACCTTCTGAGACCACTGTACCATCCAAAAGGATAAATTCTATCTGGTCCTCGTATAGGGTACAGTGATCCAACACCTTCCCCACAAGTGGAAGGCTGATCCGCTTTATTGGCTTGCCCGATGTAAGTAGAATCATCTGCCTTGCACGGAATGCTCTTAGGGCATCTTCTGCCTTGCAATTTTCCTTCCAAGTTGGAAGGTACTCATCCCTTCGTTCCAGAATCCCGTTCCATGCCCGGACAAACGCTTCATGGATGGTCTTTTCATATACAGATTTACTTTTGCATCCCTTCACGCCTTTTTCCCGGTACCGTTTTCCGCACATCCAGACTTTGAACTTTCCGTTGCTTCTGGTAAGCGTCCTTCTCCATGAGATGTGTCCGCAAGTACCACAAATTACTCGGTTAGAAAAAGGCTGCTCGTCTGTATACCGCCCCAATGTACGAAGATGATATTTCTCCATGAATTCTTTCCTTCTCTGTATCTCTCCCTGGACTGCTTCCCAGAACCGCTTATCTATGATCGCTTCATGGTCATTCTCTACATAGTATTGTGCAACCTGTCCTTCGTTCTTGCTGGTCTTCTTCGTAAGAAAATCTGCCGTATAGGTTTTCTGCAGACATGCGTCCCCCATATACTTTTCATTTTTCAGAATCCCCCAGATTGTACCACACACCCATTTCGGTTCGCCCATGACTCCTGGAATCTGCTCGTCATTCAGTCTCTTGGCAATTACATCAGGATTGATGCCATCCATGAATTCCGTGTAGATCCGTTTCACAATGGCAGCCTGGTCCTCATTGATGACAAGTTCCCCTTTCTCATTCTTATCATATCCAAGGAATCTGTTTGCATTCAGATGCATTTTCCCATCACTAAAGCCCTTCCGAATGCCCCACTTGCAGTTTTCCGAAATAGATCGGCTTTCTTCCTGTGCAAGTGAACTTAAAATCGTGAAAAGCAGCTCCCCTGCGCCATCCAACGTATTAATCCCTTCCTTTTCAAAATAAACTCCTATGCCCATATTTTTAAGTTTTCTGGCATAACTTAGGCAATCCTGCGTGTTTCGTGCGAATCGGCTGATGCTCTTTGCGATCACAAGATCGATCTTCCCACCCTCACAGTCTGCAATCATGCGGTTGAAGTCTGTTCTCTTCCTTGTGGAAGTGCCCGATATGCCTTCATCTGCATAGATTCCAGCAAGGTCATATTCTTCCTTGTTATTGATATAGTTTGTGTAGTAACTGACCTGATTTTCAAAACTGTTCTGCTGTTCTTCCGCATCCGTGGATACACGGCAATATGCTGCTACCTTTAGTTTCTTAACCTTCGTGGCTGACTTCATTGTCACCTTCGGATCTGCTTTGATAACTGTAATTTTTTTCGCCATTTTCATCAACTCCTTCTAAGACTATTATTTTTCCTTCAAATTTCCAGGAATCCGCAATCTCTGCCGGAACACGGACACCTTCGCAGGCTCTTTGTTTTACCCTTTTGGAACACCACCAAAATTCTTTTCCGTTCCATGCAAGCTGATGATGCATAACACTTCCACACAATCCGCAATAAAGTCTTCCGCTTAATGGATAAGTACTATGAGAGTCCCGTTTTTTCTTTATTTGTGGTCTGTAAGGACATTTTCCTGATGCCTCATACTCTGCTTTCGGCATGGTATTGTACTGCTTCCTTCCAAACTCATCCTTTTTCACAAAGACTGTCGTTTCTTCTGTAATATGCCATTCTCTTGTCACAATATCCGGTACGGAAACTCCAATACAGGCTTCCTTTCCCTCTTTTACTTTTGTAGCGCAAACCCAGAAGATCTGCTTGCCTCCGTTGTATACCCGATGATGCAGTTTTCTGCCACAGTGCTGGCAATAAAGCATTCCGGTCAACGGATATTGGTTATGCGATGTGCCTCCCATGCTGCGTTCTGGCATCTTCTGCTTTAATTGCATGGATCGGATATCAAGAATCTCCTGCACCTCATCCCACACAAATCGTTCCACAATAGCCGGGTGATGATCTTCAATATAAAATCTGTCTTTCTGCCCGGTATTCTTATGCCGTACCCTATCAGCATCCAGGTAGGTTTTCTGCATCATCACGTCACCTTTGTACAGCTCGCTTCTTAAAATTCGGAATATCTGGCTGTCATTCCAGTTCTTCCCCCTGGGTGATAAAAAACCACTGTCATTTAAATATTTTTTGATCTGTGACGGCCAGATACCCTGGAGAGCAAGATCAAAGATCATCTTCACCACCTGTGCTGGAATCTCATCAGGCACCGTTTCCCCTTCTGCATTTTTTCGATATCCGTAGCATTCGTCTACACGGACAACCGGAATCCCTTCCCTGAATTTCCGCTGCACCGTCATATAAGCATTCATGCTATTATCTTCACTTTCAGCCTGGGCAAAGGCAGCATGGATAGAAAGCATCAGTTCCCCTTCATCCGAAAGACTGTTAATGTTCTGCAGTTCAAAAAAAATACCGACACCCACGCTTTTCAGTTGTCGTACAACCTTAAGCATCGTGACGGTATTTCTTGCAAATCTCGATATGGACTTTGTAAGGATCAGGTCAATCTTGCCATTCATGGCATCCATGATCATCTGCTGGAAGCCCGGCCGCTTTTCTTTAAAGCCGGAAATTCCAAAATCATAATAGACACCTGCGAATTCATATTTTTTATTTGATCGTATCTTCCTCTCATAGAAATCTTTCTGATTCTCCAATGAATTTTCCTGTTCATCTGCCTCTGTGGAAACACGACAATATGCCGCAACCTTTCGCTTCTTCCGGCTCATGTCTTTCGGTGCAATCGCTGTTATCCTCATCGTTAATCCTCCTTCCTGTTTGGGTAGTCTATATATCGCTCTAAACCGAACAATAGTCCAGTAAAATATCCACCAAATGAGGGTTTTATTTTTTGATGAATCGTCTTTGCAAAAAAGAAAAAGGCTGACATTCCTGCCAGCCAATTTCCATATCCTTATGCTCTTGTAATATAATCTGACGATACGAATCCATAATATTTACCAGCAATGCGGACATAGTACCAGATTTTTCCGTTCGATGCTTTTACACTATCGCAGACATCAACCAGGTTTCCTTTTCCAAGCTGAGGCCATGATTTGATTTTGGCATATTCCGTACCCGCCCATGAACGTACATTCAAACAGGTAGCTGTGACCTTGCCAACCCACTGTGGAGTTTTGTTGAGTCCACCTCCGGAACTTGATGCGCCGGAAGAATTGTTCGAAGTGCTGCCGCCAGATGCAGATACACTGTATTTTGGGACACCATAGCCACGGATATATCTTCCGTTCACCTGAATGGTTCTGCAACCGACAGCATCGTTCTTATTGCCCTCGATCACCGTGATAGTAGAACCGGATACCTTCTCCACGATACCAACGTGATCTGGATTCCCTTTGTTATCTCCAGAACCCGTATCATCCCAATCATAAAATATAATATCTCCCGGATTCGGTGTCCTGGAATCAGACTCGTTCCACTCTCCAAGATTCTGGAAGAGCTTGATCATATTAGAGCATCCACACTCTGTTGGAATAATATCTGTCATTCCTGTTTTGATTGCACAAGCAGATACGAAGGTAGCACACCAAGCATCCGTGTACTTCACTGTATATCCCCTTGCCAGAGGTTTATAGGAATTATAAACATCAATAATCTTCTTGTGGCTGCCATCGGATTCTTTGCACCCAATCCACAATTTTGCCTGAGCGATCAGGCTTGCTGCTGTTTTACTCATGTTCGTATTCTCCTTTGTGTCATATTTTGTAAGGCTATACTGAGTGATCAGTGCCATCGTGTTCTTCACATAAGCTGAACTGGTCGCATAGCCGTCTGCCTTGATGGTTTCCAGATACTTCTGCGGATCCGTAATTCCTCGAAGGTTCTGGTATCTGGAAAGCTGAATAAATTCAAAATATCCCTTTACCCCTTCTTCCATGGAAGGATAAGTACGGAAGTTATCTTTGATGGTGGTAAGTGCTCCGGCAGTATATTCTTCCTTGGTCGTAAGATTTACAGAACCACCCTTCCACTTGCTTCCACATTTCAATCCGAAATAATTATGGTACTGACTGGCCAGGGTACTTTCACCCCAACCGGATTCCAGGATTGCCTGTGCAATGACAGGCGAGTGGACGAGAATACCATAAACGTAAGCATACTTTTCTACGTAATCCGCAATCTTCTCAATAAATTCCTGCTTCTTCATTTGCCTCACTCCCCCTTTTGTGCCCTGTCATGGATCTGCTCCAATACGTCCTTGATTGTTTCCGGTACCGGAAGTCCCAGGTAAGAAGCATTCTCAAGAAGGCTCACACCTTCGTTGGAGAGATAGAAAAAGATCACTGCCGTCCTCAGTACACTTCCTGTACCGATAATCTGTACATCAAGGATATTAGCGATCCCTACAAGCAGAAAGATCAGCACTTTTCTGCAGATACCACGGAATCCCACTTCACTCGACAATGTCTTATCGCTAATGGCACACATTACCCCTGTCAGATAATCGATCACGACAAATGCAAGTAATGCATACAAAAGTCCGTCACAGCCTCCCAGAAAATATCCAAGCCAGCCTCCAATCGCAGTAAACACAAACTGCACTCCGTTCCAAAATTCCTTCATGTTCCTTGTCCTCCTTCTTCATAAAGTTGTATAGAAAAAGCGACCACCCATCATGGGCAATCGCTGATTCACAAATCGAAATATAATATTTAAGCGGTACGTTTCCACATATAACAGGTGATATACGGCTGCAGGTTCTGAGCATTGCCAGATCCAGATGAACTGATCGTACCTTTGGCTGTAAAACTATGGCTGTGAGTGGCACTTTCGGTTTCTGTGACTTCCTCGCTCTGAGGATCATACCACCCAAATTTTGCATTATAAGACTGTCCTTCCGAATCACCATCCGGTGCTGCCGGCACTGGAAATGGCAGATCGTGGCTGTGTTCACCACCTGTTACGGTTACTGCCGTTCCGGTAAAAGTATGGGTATGGCTTTGTAGATTTTTACTGCCGCCTGTCTTTTCTACTGTAGCAAAGTCTGTATCTGAAGTATTGATACCGACAGGTACACGGCCAGACCCCCAGGCTACCCATGTGCCTCCAAATAAGGTAGATGGATTGGTGCTTTTCACCGAGATATAAATACTACCCACTGGATATATCTTTGAGAACGTCATTCCTTCATCGATAATAGACTGCATTTCCTCTATCAGTTCTTCTGCTGCCTCTTCCAGATCAGAGAAGGTATCTGCCCTGCTTGTTTCTGCGGATTTACGGTTGTTTTCATTTGTATTTCTTGTTTTTTCTGCACTAACACGGCTGCTCTCAGCAGAACTGTAAGTTTCCACCTGCGTATTGATTGCAGAGATGGCATCATAGATACTCTGACGCACATCCTTGCCGTAAATCGCAGATTTGATCTTATTCAGATACGTTGTCACATTCGCCATTTTCCTGCGCCTCCTTTATCTGTCTGTACTCGTTGCATTTCAGTCCCCGCACCTCGGCAAGCACTCCTGTCAGGATCACATCAATCAGGCTTGCGGGCAGACCGTATTTTTTCTGCAAAGCCACAATAGATACGGTCATAGCTTCTCTAGCTTCATCCAAAATCATGCCAAGCGGCATAGGTGCCTGAGTTTCTTTATTCGTCGGATTTTCCATTGAACACACCTCCAAATAAGCCCGTCATTCTTGTCATCGTAGTTTCCATCGATGTTAGTTTTGTCAGGATTTCTTCTACCTTTTCTTCCAAGGGAGAGCCTATGATCATATCAGCAGAGGATTCAGCAGTTTCTGTTCTGCCTTCCTCATCAGCTGCCCCCTGAGATATCTGTAAAATCATTTCTTCTTCCATGGTTTCCTCCTTAATTCCAATAGCCGACAATGATGCCGTTCTTTACTTGCAATTTGCTGTAAGTCCAGCTAATCGAGCCACTGCCTTTATCTGTGATGCTCATAATGATGGGGATTGTTCCGGTATAGGCTGTGTAGCCACCGGATGAAACGCCATCCAGTTTCACGTCATGCAGCGTATGGTATTCTCCATAAAGATCACAACCAAGGTGCAGACCTTTCTCAGTGTAAATACTATTTGCCTGAGAAAAGCAGAGCATTGTAGTGTAACTGGATGCCGTACTGCTTTCCTGATAGCACCAGGCCATATATTTTCCGGTGTATTCCAGGTCAAAGACTAATCCTTTATGAGAATTGTTTCCACTCCACTGGTTTGTACCGATTTTCCCGACATACACGCTGTCCCGATAAAAATGCTCTCCGTTATAGTTGAACTTTGAGACCAGCTTATTGGAAGTGTTATATATTTGTAGCTCACCATTTTTCAACTGGATATAGTCTGTGATACCATTCCAGGCAGTCTGCAGTTCCCCCGCAATAAAGGAGTCCGCATAAATACTCCTCGCTGCAATATATTTTCCTACAATCTTTCCATCCATCGTTATGGCTGTTCCAAATGTCCCATTATAACCCGTACTGGAATATCCCAAACCATTTAAATTCCATCTCCAGACTTTCTTTGCTGTCGCAGTATCTGCAGTATCCATGATAAGAATCTCTTCTGGACGAGTAACTACATGACCTGTGGTAGCTGCCGTGATCAAAGCCGTAGCATTTTCAATCGCCATCCGTAGGGTATCGGACTGCGGTGGCAGGGATTCAATCTGCTGAACCAAAGAGTCATTCTGGCTTGTAGTCCGTTCAGAAATACCTGACTTCACGCTCGTCCCAAGAGTGATGGTATTATTCTGCGGATTCTGCAAGTCGATGCTAAGAGCCGTAACAGGAAAATACCGGTCCATGCCATGCGGCTCTGATACCACACGGATGGAATCTCCAAGCTTGATCCGCTCAATATCCACATCCACCATGTTGAGGTCGATAGCATTGCAAGTAAGGGAAATATTCTCAAACTGCACATCCTTCAGATATTTCTCTGCCTTGGTTTTCAGATTAGCAGGAACGGTTACATCATCAAACTGCACCGTCTTTGTCACGATGCCATAGCTTGCGATTGCTGTATCTGACTGTACATAAGCCACGTTGTTATTGACTGATTTGATGGTAGTATATTCCTCCAGGCCTTCAATAGAACTTTCTTCCAGTCTTGCTCCAAGGGGAATGATCCTTGTTGCAATCTCTGTGGCATCCGCATCCTCTGTGTAGTCCAAGAGATTCTCCCCAAAGGAAATAACCTGCGTATTGGTATTGTCATAATCTTCCAGATAATCGAGATACCTTGTCGTTTCCACATGCCTTACTCGCAGATGCCCACCAAGGCGATCTACCAGTTTATCGTTGATATCATCTAGAGTGGTTTCCCAGTTTGTATACCTGTAAATACTGGCATTAGAATCTTCCACGGTAACCATGCCGACCGTAAATCTCTTAGGATTTAGCTCGTTTGCCGTAAAGCTGTGAGTATAATGCCAAAGCAGATTTGAACTGTTTTCATATGGATTATGAGCAGTCTGGATATCTGATGCCTTGCTTGTCTCTGTAGCTGTGTAAGTTGGCAAGGTTGCCGTAGTTCCTGTACTGGCAGTCTGCGTGGTAAAGGAAATATCATCAATGGAAAAGCCATAGTAGTTGTTTATCGATGCATCCGTATGCC
>CAVBHX010000052.1:0-27392 GCA_963595255.1 bacterium | reverse complement strand
CTTAGGGAAGGCGGACTGCCTTAGAACTTCTGCATCGTGACATCCAGCAACAAACAGAGTACCAAGTCTTTCTCATGGACCGGGGTAAGCCACGATGATGAATTAACTAGAAACCAACATCCTTCTCTCCTCCGCAATCCGAAGCAGTTCCCCCATCTTTTGGTTCATACTTCCAACCTTCACCCCTGCATTGATCACTTTTCCGCATCTTTCCATAACTTCTAATGCCCTCTGGTAAGTCTCATCGGATATCGGTTCATATGGCTCTTCGCTGATGATCCCGGATGCCAGCAGCCGTGCCAGCTGATAGTCGCTCTCGCCCGGATAGAGGATTCCGGCGGCAAATGGGATCCCGGCTTTCTGAAGTTTTCTGTAGACCGGGATTCCTGTTTTACCGGAAGACAATACCAGAACTTCCGGTTCTCCTTCCGGCTTTGGAAGTTCCACACTTCCGAATATCGGATCGTAATAACCATTGTCGATTTCATAAAGATCACGAATTGTTGCTTCCGTGAATATTTCTTCCGGATCACCAAATTCGGCAATCCGGTCGCCTTTGACGCAGATAACCTGATCCGATATTTTTTGCGCCAGATCAATCTCATGCAGAGACATAATTACAGTAATTCCGTTCTCTTTTGCCATCTTTCTTAAGATTGCCAGCAGTTCCAGTTTATGACGGATATCCAGATAAGAGGTTGGCTCATCCAGGATCATCACTTCCGGTTCCTGACAGATAGCCCGGGCAAGCAGCACCCGCTGCCTCTGCCCGTCACTGATTTCCTGAAAATTACGGATTCCAAGTTCCTGTGCATGTACCGCCTCTAATGCCTCATCCACCTTTCTCTCATCTTCCCTTGACAAGATTCCAAGTCTTCCGGTATAAGGATAACGCCCGGTCGCTACAATATCATGACAGGTCATCAATTCTGGTTTCATCCTCTCGGTCAGCATCACGGCCGCCTTAACTGCCATCTCTTTATAAGAAAGTTTACGGATTTCCTCGCTATCTATGTATACTTCCCCGCCAATCAGCTTTAACTGTCTGGTGATGCTTTTTAATATTGTAGATTTTCCCGCTCCATTGGGACCGATCAATGTCACGATCTCGCCTTTTTTTATTTTCAGATTAATATCGCTTATCAGCGCCTTTCCCTGGTATCCCACTGCGAGATCTTTCATTTTTATATAATACTCTGTCATCTTCTACCTGCCTTTCTGCCCACGCACCATCATGAAGATCACAACAGGCGCTCCGAATATCGAAGTCACCGTACTGATATTTAATTCCATTGGTGCAAATGCCATTCTCGCGATCAGATCACAGATCATACAGAATACCGCTCCACCAACAAATGTTCCCGGTATCACTACCAAAGGTTTCGATGTACGCAGTGCATGTTTTACCAGATATGGAACCGCTATTCCGACAAATGAGATCGGACCTGCAAATGCAGTTACACTTGCCGAAAGAATACTGGACAAGAGGATCAGTGCCACCCTGAAAAAGCGGATATTCACTCCCATGCTCTGTGCATAAGCTTCTCCCAGCTGATAAGCACCGATCGGCTTAGACAGGAAAAATGTAAGTACAGTCGTCACACCGATCACGATCACAGCTACCTGTACATTACTCCAGTTCATTCCGGAAAAGCTCCCCTGTGACCATCCATGAAGATTGACAATATCTGAATCCTCTGCAAATGTCACGACAAAATCTGTGATCGCCGAACAGATATATCCAATCATGATTCCACCTACCAGAAGTGTGGCCATATGCTTCATTTTCCTGGATAGCAGTAAAATAAAACCGGTAGAGATCAACGCTCCGATAAATGCCGCAACAATCAGTGTATAAGAAGATACAAACGCATAGCGTTCCAGAAAGAATATCATTGCCAATGCTACCATCATCTTCGCTCCGGACGAAATTCCAAGGACAAACGGTCCCGCGATCGGATTGGAAAAGAAAGTCTGAAGTAAGAATCCAGATAATGACAACGCTCCCCCAAGGATTGCTGCCATCAGAACCCGTGGCAGACGTATCTTCCATATAATATTTGCTTCCGTTCCGCCCTCTCCCCGTCTTGCCAGTATTTTCAGGATCTCTGGCAAGGAGATATGTACATTTCCTGTATTGATATTCAAAACCGTAACAATCAAAAATACTGCCGTCAATACAGAAAATACCAGAATATATCTGGAACGCCGTTTAAAAATTTCCTTTTGATAAACAGATCCGGCCGTATCCTGCCGATCCGTTTTCTGATTATAAGTGTCTGCCACGTTATATTTCTCCTTTGATGAAAAATCAGGTGAACATTTCCTTTTGCCCACCTGATTCTTATTATACTGTATTATTTTACCCTGTACAAGAATGTCATATCCTTCTCGTCTCCATCTGTCAGCATCAGATGAATATCCGTGATCAGATTACCGACTATATCTGTTGCCTGATACAGTGATTTGCCGGTGCACCATACATTACCGTTCTTCACAGCTTTAAAATCCTTAAACAGTTCATTCTTTGCCGTCAGCTCTGCAATACTGTTTATCGGACTGTCAATTGTTGCATTGTAGATCAGATAGTCTGCTTCTTCCGCCTTTGAATAGAATTCTTCCATTGATAATTCTACCGAAGCACTTTTGCTTTCTGTATTCTTAAGATTTGAAAAAATGTATTTTCCTCCGGCAATATCAATCATCTTCGGAATATAATCTTTACTGCTTCTTACGACCACTGTTCCATCTGCATTAACAAAGAAATAAGCAACCGTCTTTCCCGTATTCTTAAAATCTTTCAGGTTTTCGATCACCTTCGTCTGTTTCTCGAAAAATGTATCTGCCACATCCTCTTTATTCAACATTGCCGCATAAGCCTTGATCCATTCTGTTCTGCCAAGCGGATGACTCTCATAGCTGGACCGGTCGATAAATACCGGAATATCCAGATCTTCGATCATTTCCTGTACTTTTGGCGTATGCAGGATCATCGTTGATTCAATTGCAAGATCACAATCCTCATCTACCAGCATCTCATAATCCGGCTCACTGTATTTTCCGGCGAATAATATCCGGCCTTCCTCCATAGCTTTTTTCGCATTATCAATATACCAGTCTGAAGCCTGTGCGCCTGACATCCGGATATTGTCCAGGCCATCCATCGAATCAAACAGTGCCATTGCCGATGTTGCCGCAAGATAAATGTGATCCAGCGGCTGTTTTAATACCACAATATCTTTATCCAGATCTGCCGGTTTCTTCTTTCCTTCCGGAACGATCAGATACTGTCTGTCATCATGCACATCCAGTAATTTATATCCACCTTTATAATAGTAAACATCAAAACCTGTGGCATATTTTAACTGCATCGTCTTCTGATACTTCAGTCCGTCTATCTTCGGAGCTTTCTTTTCTTCTGCCCCGTTTTCTTCTGTCTGCTGTGTTCCGTCTCCTTTGGACACTCCCGATCTGCCTGAACTGCCGCATCCGGTCAGTGCTCCTGTTACCAGAAGCACTGTACTTGCAAGTACACACAACAAGCGATATGTTCTCTTTTTCATTCTTTTCTCCACTTTTTTTCTGATTACATGATCTTTTTCTGCATTCTGAACATTTTACATAATCTACATTATGGTCATCTTATGCAATCCTTATTCTGCACTCTGATCTTCACATCCGAGGATTACCTGATAGACCTTTTCCCATTCTTTCTTTGCATCTTTTCCCTTTTCATCTTTTGAACGGTCAACGATCACAGGCATCTCAAGAAGCGTCATCTTCTCGGTCATCTTCTGATAAGCTTTCATTTTCTTTCTGGCAGCTTTCTTACTACTTCCTTTTTTCGGCAGGACACCGGAAGAAAGGAGTGCCAGATCACATTTATTTTTTACCAGTTTCTTATAATTTAATTTGCCGGATTTACCTGTGTAAATGATTTCTTTCTTTTCCATCTTTTCTTTGATAGTCTCATTCTTACACTTCTTTTTCTTTACACCAACTGCCGTCACTTTATCAGTCTGTCCCAGTTTGGCTATCTTGGAAATGATCTTATTGGTTCCTGCATAGATATGATCTGCCGGCTGTCTCACCACGATAACTTCCTTGTCAAGTCCTGCAGGAATCTCTGCATTTTCCGGAACGATCAGATATTTTACAACTTTATTCAGATACAGTGCTGCCTGCTCCTGCTCTGCCGGATTCAGACCGCTTGTTTCCGAAGACTGTTTCCACTTCTTACCGGCTGCTTTTCTTCCCGTCTTTTTGCTCATATCAATTTCCAGAAGTGTGATCCCCTGATCATAATGATAGATTTTGAAATATTTTGCATGCTCGGCTTTTGTCTCTGACTGATATTCCAGGCCGATGATCTCAGGTGCTACTTCATCCAGTTTCTTACTTGCAGCTGCCGTCTTACTGCTGTCACTGCCATTTACACCGATCACGGTAATTTCTTTTCCATTGGCTCTTGTTGATGCATTTGCTTTTGCTGCTTCCGCAATGTATACAAAAATCGTATACTTAATCTCATGTGCTGCAGACATGGCTGTTGTCATACCTACAATCGTATTATTCTTATTCAGTTCCACCGGAATTACAAAGGAAGTGGAGCTTCCTGTTTTGGAACTTGGATAATATACATTTCCATTGGCTTTCACATACTGGTAATGCGTACTGCTGAATGTGATCGTTGCATATGCCTGGCCACCGGTAACTGTTACCTTACTGCAGCTGATGCTTACCTTTCCGGTTCCACCTGACCATGAGAAGCTGTCCGGTGTGTATACACCATCTTTTAAGCCTGTGGCACTGTTAACTCTGGCTGTTGATTTGTTCAGATCTGATTCGTATTTTGATTCTTTGTCCGGTTTTCCATTGTTGGTTGTATTATTTCCTGTATTTCCGTTATTGCTTCCTGTACTTCCTGAGTTATTTCCATTGGAAGTATTTCCCGGGTTGTTATTATTTCCGCCCGGTGTCAGCGATCCATTGCTTCCGTTATTGCCATTCGAACCATTTCCATGATTGCTGTCCGCAATCTTAGTCATACCTTCTGAATGGAATGTCAGTGTTCTGGTATCCCATTTATTACTCTTCGTCGTATGAACGGCAATCATCATTACCTCATCCAGTTTCTCTACCGGAATCTGGAATGTATACTGCTCTGCAAGAAGCGAATCTGGAAGGATCCAGTTACTTTCATCGTTCGGCGCGTCATTTACATCTCCCAGATAGATTCTGTTATATCCCTGGCCGCTTAATGTTACTGCTGCCGTCATCTGTCCATTCTTTACCGTCATTACACAGTTTGTGACACGGATCATCTTTCCACCGGCTTCGGCATTCACCTGATAGTTTCCGTCCGCAATGATCCTCTTTGCAGATGAAGATGAAAATGTCAGTGTACGGTCATACCATTTATCATTTTTAATAGAATGTGCCGCAACTGCAATTCCTTTATCCAGACTTTTTACCGGAATTTTGTATGTATATTGTCCTGCCTCATTAACTACGTATGGAATGTAGTCTTTTGCTGTGGCTTTTGCCGCATCGGCTGCTGTTCCCATATAAAGATAATCATATCCCGTTCCACTTAATGTAATCACGGCATACATCTTGCCTTTTTCAGATGTCAGGATACAATTAGTAACCTTAAACATCTTGTTTCCAGTCTCTACATCCACCTGATAGTTTCCGTCTGTCAAGGTCTTATTTTCTGTTTCCTGTGCTGTTACCGTTACCTTACATGTGGCTTTAATCTCTGTACCTTCAGAATTATTAAATGTTGCTGTTACTTCTGCAGTTCCTGCTTTCATTGCAGTCAGCTTAGCCTGTGATCCGGATTTTGCAACCGTTACAACCTCCGGATCAGAAGAAGTCCATGTCATATCCGGTGCTGTCTCTTCTGCTGATAATGCCGGTGTAAACTTAAGCGTCAGGTTCTTAACTTCTCCCGTCTTCATACTGAGTTCAGACCCCTCTTTAAAACTTAATTCCGTAATGACGGTCTGAGCCGGTGTGGATGGTGTCGATGGAACTGCATCTTCAGGAATTGTAATATTCATTGTATATGCAATATTTTTTCCACCCATGGAACTGGTATGTACCATAAAAATCATTGCTTTATTCAAATCAACTGGAATCTCAAATGTAACTCCTGACTCACCCTCTATTGTTTTTGCATTATATCTGTTCTGAGTTCCATTCACTTTTACCCATGCTTTATCGTAATTAGAACTGCTGAAATGTATCCAGGCCGTTGCTTTTCCATTCTTTACGATTACTTTTTCACACTCAATCTTTACCTTGCTTAAATTGCCTGAAGTCAGTTTTGCCGAAAAGTGATCCGCATCAACACTATATTCTCCGTCTTTCAAATCACCTGCTGTACCGCTGATATCCGTAAGATCATCAAAGATTTCGTCTTCGCCGTCCATTTCAGCCTGTGACGAAGCTTCGTCTTTTTGTGTATTCTGTGCTGTAATCTGGTTCTTTACAACAGAATTCTCCGTGTTTTCTGCTTTCGTTCCAGTCTGAGCCGTCGTTGTACTCTGTACCTTTCCGGCAGCCGTCTGATTTTCCCCGGCTTTTTTCACAGCTTCCCGGCTTGTGTCCGCCGTCACACTGCTTTCTGCCTGTCCGGCATTGGCCCCCGTCTCAGTCTGTCCGGCTTCAGCACTATCCTGTCCATTCTTACTCACTGTGCTTTCTACAGCTGCATTCTGATCTTCCGCATACACTCCCGATACCGGTGCAACTGCCATAGACGCTGCCATAAATAAGGCCAAAAATTGCTTGGAATTGTGTTTCATCTTTTACTCTCTCCCTACTACTTTTCTGTCACCAAAAATACCCTTCCACGAAATCATCCGTAAAAGGGTATAAAATGGCCTTGTGAATTTATTATAATTTTCTTCCATTTTTGTACAACCAATTACTCGTGGTCCGGATCTACTTCCATGTACACTACAGGCAGGTCTCCTGACTCACAGATCCATACATCAGAAGCTTGTCTTCCCGTTATCCAGTGACTTTTTTCTTTTCTGATATTCCCTGCTCACAGTGACGAGTTCGTACAGGACTTGCACCTGTTTCCCTTTTCACCGGCTCTGATCAATCTTATCCAACCGGCACCTGCAGTTTTCATTCTATTCTTTTCACCTTGACTACGATACCACAAGTATCTGTAAAATGCAATTATTAACCCAGATTCTGCTTCTGTACCATATCTTCCGTACGATATTTTTCAAATGTAGAAAGTACCTCTTTCTCATCAGAACCATCTACTACAAAGATCAGCCTCTGATTCAATGTAACTGTCATCATTCCCATAACTGATTTTCCATCAATGATAAGTTTATGTGCAGTATCTTCAATCAGAGTATCAGCCTCTACTTTCTGACACATTCTTGAAAAATCTACAAGCTGTTCCGGTGTTTCAAATTTTACATTCATTTTTACCATAATTAAGTCTCTCCTCTCAGGTGTATCCATCATTTTCGTTACAAACACATCTGTTCATAAGAAAAATATAAATCAGTATACTACGTTTTTTTCTACAATGTAATATATTTTTTATTTCTTAACATTGTCTTTTCACATGGGATATATTATACTTATCTGGCATCATCTGGATAAAAGATAGCAAATTATTTTTGTATATCAATTTTATATATTATTTTGGAGGATATTATGAGTACATACGATTATTACCGCATTTTCTACCACGTCGCACAACAGCACAGTTTTACAAAAGCGGCAGAGGTATTACACAATAACCAGCCGAATATTACCCGGTGTATGAATAATCTTGAGACAGAACTTGGCTGCCATCTTTTCGTCCGTTCGAACCGTGGGGTCTCACTGACTCCGGAAGGACAGAAGCTTTTTAACCATGTTGCAATTGCCTTTGAACAACTGGAACTCGGAGAAACCGAGTTGAAGCGTGACCAGAGCCTTACCAGCGGACTCATCTCCATCGGAGTCAGCGAAAATGCACTCCGTATTATGCTTCTGCCCAAATTAGAAGCATTTCACAATCATTATCCACATGTAAGGCTTAAGATTTCCAACCATTCCACTCCGCAGGCAATCGCTTCCCTGGAAAGCGGGCTGGTGGATTTCGCAGTTGTAACAACACCTCTTTCGGTCCAGAAGCAGTTCCAGAAGATTTCCCTTGGTTCTTTCCGGGAAATTCTGATCGCCGGTCCGAAATACAAAGAACTGGCTTCTCACATCTGCTCGCTGGAAGAACTTGCGGAATATCCTTTCGTCTCGCTGGAGAATAACACCAGCACCAGAGATCTTCATATTCAGTACTTTTCTTCCCACGGCTTTCCGTTCCGTCCGGATCTGGAAGTTACATCTACCGATCAGTGTCTGGCCCTGATCCAGCACAATCTCGGTATCGGCTTCTATCCGGAGAAACTTGCAGAAGAACCGCTGAAGCGCGGGGAAATTCTTCAGATTCATCTGAAAGAATCTCTTCCTGCAAGACACATCTGTCTTGTACAGAATGCTTCCAGGCCACAAAGTATTGCGGCACAGAAACTAATCGAGACATTGATCCGCATCTGACAGCGGATCAATGTCTCTTATTTTTTCTTCTATTATGCTCTGCTTCTCCGTGCTTCTATATCCAGGAACATCAGCAGGAAGCTGACAATCAAAAGTCCGCACGATACCCATATCATATGGATTCCGTAATTGGCAGAAAGATTGCCGCCGATTCCGGCTCCTATCGCAAACAGAACTATGATTCCAAAATAATACATCGCCTGGCGCAGCTGCTCTGGTCTTCTTTCTCTCAGATAAAAAGACAGTGCTGCCGTTCCGCTTCTCAAATTACCGATACACATCGTACTCGCATATGAGAATCCATTCACCTTCCGGAAACTCTGCACCTGCATCGCACATGCAAAAGATACCAGAACAGTCGCGATCATATTTCCGCGTTGTGGAATAAATCCTACAATGAACAAGATTATGATCTCTGCTCCCAGAATTCCCTGTCTCCAGTGCAGACGTTTTGCATATTTATACTTATGCTGGATCTGTTCTGCGATCAGAACACCCAACGCAAATGCAAAAAGCGGAAATAAATACTTCAGTCCCGCCTCCCATTTTCCCGTCATGAAATTCTGGCTCATCAGCACCACGTTACCTGTCTGTGCATTCGAGAATACTTCATTACGCGTATTATAGGTATATGCATCCTGAAATCCTCCCGATAAAGCCAGAAATGCACTACAGATGAATGCCTCCGACATCTGCTTCCCGGAAAATAAACTTTTCATTACTCCCATGTTTTCATCTCCTTAGAAAAAACGGGGAATTGCTTTCACACGTTTTTACGTTTTCAAACCAATCCCCCTCAGCAGACTATTATACGAGAGAATATCAAAAAAGTGAAACGTATATTTGATATATCTTTCATATCTTTTTTATATATTCAATTTGATATTAAACCTCCCAGACTTCTTCTGCAACTTCTTTTACAAACAAAATCTTTTTCCACTGCTTTTCATTATTATTCTGAATTATTCTTACATCCCGCCTGTGTATTTTTTCAACGCTTCCATATACACCTTTCCATACCGGCTCAGTGCCACATCTTTCCGCACGATCGTTCCGATCCGCATATATTCATCCACCAGAAGCGGCTTCCCGATGATATTCTCACCGTTCAGTTCTTTACTGATCACGCCGGAGCTTACCGTATACCCGTCCAGGCCGACCGCCAGATTGAAAAGCGTTGCCCGGTCTCTGACTTTGATGTTCTTATTCCGGTCCAGTGTACTTAATATCTCTTCGGAAAAATAAAAGGAATTATAATCCCCCTGCTCAAATGACAGATACGGATACTCCTCCAGATCTTCCAGTGTCAGTGCTTCCTTATCTGCCAACGGATGCTTCGAGCTGATAAATACATGCGGCTTTGCTACGAATAACTCTTCGAATTTCAGATCATTCTGACGGATCAGTTTCATGATGATCGTCTCATTCTGTGAAGAAGTATACAGAATACCAATCTCACTTTTCAGCTTCGCCACATCTTCGATGATCTCATAAGTCTGTGTCTCCCGCAGTGTGAAATCATATTTTCTCGCATCAAATTTACGGATCACATCTACAAATGCATTGACCGCAAAAGAATAATGCTGGCAAGATACGGAAAATCTCGGGTTCCGTTCATTTACATTCAGATACCGCTCCTGCATGAGGCCTACCTGATCTAGGATCTGTCTTGCATAAGCAAGGAATTCATCTCCCTCTGCGGTGATCGTCACGCCTTTATTCGTCCGGTGAAAGATCGTTACCTGCATCTCCTGCTCCAGTTCCCGGATCGCATTGGTAAGACTCGGCTGGGAAATGAACAGCTCTTTTGCCGCCTCACTTATCGTCCCCTTCTCCGCAACCATGGTAATATACCTTAACTGCTGTAATGTCATAAATTCTTCCTCCCTACAGCATATAGATCAGTGCGTTACAGATACATGCCGCAATATTGCTTCCGCCTTTTCTTCCCCTCGCTACAATATACGGGGTATCTTCCAAAGTCAGGATCAGTTCTTTGGACTGTACCACATTTACAAAGCCGACCGGTACACCGATCACGAGCTCCGGACGGATTCTTCCGTCTTTGATCAGTTCATACAGGTGAATTAGTGCTGTCGGTGCATTTCCGATAGCAAAGATCAGTTTTTCGTTCAGTTCACACGCCTTTTCCATACTGGCAACAGCTCTTGTGGTTCCATTCTTCTTTGCCGCTTGTGCCACATCTTCATCTGACATGAAGCAGTATACCTGACCGCCGTACTGTGCCAGTCTCTTTTTGTTAATTCCGGAACGTCCCATCTGTGTATCGGTTACGATGGAAGCACCGCCTCTGATCGCTTCGAGTGCTTTCTCCACCGCCTGCTCGGAATAGACCAGATTCTTCGCATAATCAAAATCCGCACTGGTATGTATACAGCGCTTTGTAATTGGTGCCTGAATCTTGGGAAGCACGATGCCTTCCTGCTCCAGTTCTTCTGTAATGATCTCAAAGCTGCGCTTTTCGATCTCTGTCGGAAGAACATTTTCTATCTCTATTTTAGTATGTGCTGCGTGATTATTTTTCTGTATATTCAACGTTTTCTTCCTTTCTCTTCATAGTCCGTCATAGCCCAGATCTCATCTTTTCTAACTACAGAACTTGCCATCGGCAACTTCTCTTGTATACTTTGGCATCTACAGCTCCTTACGAATACATAGCAATCCTGAAAAATTATTTCTGCATCCCCATGATCTGATAGATTGCCTTCATGTCCAGATGTTTTCTGAGTGTATCTGCCAGAAGATCATACTGGCTTTCTTTGAATGCTTTCAGGTCTACACCTTCCACTTCTTCCATTGAAAGTCCTTTCTTTTCTGCCAGGGATTTTACGATCTCCGATACAATTTTCTCCTTATCAAAAATGCCGTGGATGTATGTTCCGTATACATTTCCATGCGAGATTCCGTCTGTACTGTTCTCTATTCTGTTTTCCGGCTCCATATCCGGAATCTGTCTGTCCTTTTTCTTCACCGTATCGTGAATCTGATTCATCGGACATCCTTCCAGAAGTTCGGTCTTTCCCATATGGATCTCGTATCCTTCAAACTTCAGATTCTCAAGTGCTTTCAGATCCCCCTCCACATGAAGGAGTGTTCCATTCACCCTTGTTCTGGTCTTTTCTGTGGTAAATGTAGTCATTACCGGCAAAAGGCCGAGTCCTTTCATACTGCCGCCGTCTTCCACACCTTCCGGATCACTGAGCGACTGCCCCAGCATCTGATAGCCGCCGCAGATTCCCCAGACCACACAGCCGCCGGCATGCGCCTTCAGAATCTTCGCTTCCATTCCGCTCTGTCTTAACCATTTCAGATCTCCCATCGTATTTTTGGTTCCCGGAAGGATGATCATATCAGGATTTCTAAGTTCTCTTGGATTCTTTACATAACGCAGATTCACTCCCGGAGCATTTTCCAGCAGCATGAAATCCGTAAAGTTCGAAATTCTCGGTGTCCGGATGACTGCGATATCCACCAGACCGATTCTTTCTTCTGCACCTTTTCCACCCTTTGTCATGTTAAAACGCTCTGTCAGACTGTCTTCATCTTCAATCTCGACCTGCATATACGGTGTAACTCCGACTACCGGAATGCCGCCTCTTTCTTCCAACATGACAATACCGGGATCCAGGATTGTCTTATCCCCGCGGAATTTGTTGATGACCAGTCCCTTTACACGTTCTTTCTCATCATCTTCCAGGAGCATAAGCGTCCCCAGAAGCTGGGCAAATACTCCTCCGCGGTCAATATCTCCGACCAGAAGCACCGGCGCATCTACCATCTTCGCCAGCCCCATATTTACAATATCATCTTTCTTCAGGTTGATCTCTGCCGGACTTCCCGCTCCTTCGATCACAATGATGTCATTCTCTTCTTCTAATTTGTGAAATGCTTTCATAATGTCCGGTATGAGCTGCTTTTTATAAGCAAAATATTCTCTTGCACTCATATTCTTCAGGACTTCACCATTTACGATCACCTGTGATCCTACATCGTTGGTCGGCTTTAACAGGATCGGATTCATCTCTACCTGCGGCGCCACGCCTGCTGCCTCTGCCTGCACAACCTGTGCACGTCCCATCTCCAGTCCATCCTCTGTAATAAAGGAATTCAGTGCCATATTCTGGGATTTGAACGGAGCCACCCGGTATCCGTCCTGTTTGAATATTCTGCAAAGTCCCGCACACAGAAGACTCTTTCCTGCGTTGGACATTGTCCCCTGTATCATAATTTTTCCAGCCATGTTATCAACCTTTCATTCTCTTCTTCAGATCTTATTGCAATCCGGTAATGCCCTTCTGTCAGTCCTTCATAGTTACTGCAGTCCCGAATCAACAGTCCGCTTTTCAGTGCCTTCTCATACAGCCCTGCTTTTCCTTTAAAAAATATATAGTTTGCTTCCGATCCCCATACATTCAGACCAAGCTTTCTCATCCGCTCTGTCATCCAGAACTTTTCTTTTTTTATATATTCTCTCGTTCTCTTTAAATATGCTTCGCAATCAACAAGTGCTGCCACACCTGCTTCCTGTGCCGTTACCGACACATTCCACGGCTGGAGCATTGCCATGATCCGTTTCCTGAGAGCTGCATCCTCACACAATGCATATCCAAGTCTTACACCCGGCATACAGAATATTTTCGTAAATGCTTTGATAATGACCACATTCGGATACTGTGTCAGATACCCCCGGCATTCATATCTTTCTGGTTCTTCCAGAAACTCTATAAAACACTCATCCAGGACCAGTATCGTACCGCATTTATTACACCTGTTCATCACACGGATCAGCAGTTCTTTTTCCGTTGTCTGTCCGGTCGGATTATTGGGATTGCACAGAAATATCATATCTGTATCTTCCGTAATCTGTTCCAGTATATCCTCCTGTATCCGGAAATCCTGTTCTTCTTTTAATCTGTAATATTGTACCTCTGCTCCAACTGTGCCAAGTGCCCGCTCATACTCGGAAAAAGCTGGTGCCGTCACCAGTGCTTTTTTCGGTCTCACTGCCATTACGACAGCAAAAAAAAGCTCTGCAGCACCATTGCCGCAGAGTATCTTTTCTTTTTCTATTCTCTCAAAATCACTGATCGACTCCCGAAGTCTGTCGCATCTGACATCCGGATAATGCATGATCCTGTCTGCACTTTCCTGTACGCTCTTTCGTACCGCTTCGGGAACTCCCAGCGGGTTACTGTTTACAGAATAATCTGTAACAGATGGATTCCGGTAAATGTCTCCACCGTGAACTGTCTCTTTTGGTTCTGCCAACGTTCCTTCACCTGTGCGGATAAACCGCTCTCTCTGCTATTTTGCTACAACCATCTTACTCACTTTGCAGAAAATAGTCAACCGGAATCTTATACCTGAATTCTTGTTGCCGCATCGCTGCTCATTGCGATCCGCTTCTCACCACTTCTGATGATCAGGTCTCTTCCGGAATTCTGAATGACTGTGATCTCACTGCCTTCATCAATCTTGCATTTTCGGATCTTATCCAGAACTTCCGGGATGCCGAACATCCACTTGATGGTGTAGCTTTTTCCAGCCGCCGCCTTTGACAATGCCTGCATAACTAACACCTTCTTTACCTCTTTTTTATATTGTAAGTTGCACTGACTATGTTAGTCAACAGGAACATTGTTTGCACAATTCTAACTTTTTATTCACAATTTGCAGATAATATTACTTTGTTTTTTGATTTTTATTATCAATATCATACAGAGAACTTGCCACCGGCAACTTCTCTTGCATACTTTGGTATCTACAGAACCAGAATCCGGAGGATGATTCCAAGTATCAGACCAAGCATTGCCGTCCCATATAACAGCTTATGCGATCTCCGGATATCCAGTAGTTCCATCTCCCGGACCGGATCTCCGATCGTCGGCTTCTTATGCAGCTTTCCAAAATACCACGCATCTCCTGCAAGCTGCACATCCAACGCCCCCGCCATGACTGCTTCTGTCTGTGCCGAGTTCGGACTTTTATGATTAAAGCGGTCTCTTCGGAAGATACGTGCTGCATTCTTTCCATCCATTCCGGTCAGATATGACGCCACGATCATCAGTACTGCAGATACCCTCGCCGGAATAAAATTCACCACATCATCCAGCTTCGCGGCAGCCGTTCCAAACCATTGATACCGGTCGTTCTTATAACCGACCATCGAATCCATCGTATTAATTGCCTTATAAGCAAATCCCAGAACAGCTCCGCCGATCAGCATATAAAATAACGGTGCGATCACACCATCCGATGTATTCTCTGCCACCGTCTCTACGGCCGCCTTGGTCACACCTTCTTCCGTCAGATTCTGTGTATCTCTTCCGACGATCATGGACACGGCCTTTCTCCCGGCCTCCAGGCCCTTGTCTTTCAGTGCTATGTAGACCCTGTCACTTTCTACTTTCAGGGATTTCGTTGCAAGGATCTGATAACACCAGAAGCTTTCCAGTGCAAGTCCAAGCTGCCAGAAATACTTATATGTAACCGATAAGATCACCGCCGGAACTCCTGTACTGACCGTCACAACCACCAGCACCAGAATCCCTCCACCGATGCGTTCCCCTGTCTTATTCGCCGGCAGACAGTTTCTGATAATTCCTTCGGTTTCCGATATCAGATGCCCGATCAGCCTCACCGGATGATACAGCCATCTTGGATCCCCGAAGATCAGATCCAGAACAAAGCCCGCCACGATCGCGATCGTCATATATGTCATTCTCTGAAATTCTAAGTTCATATCCTTCTCCATTCTTTATCTGATAATCATAATAACTTCCTGCTGGTGTTCCGTCTTCCTTTACTGCATACCGTTCCATGATACTCATGATCGTTCCGCCATGTGCCACAACCGCAATCGTCTCCCGGTCATGTGCCTGCGCATCCCGTACGACTTCCCGGAATCCTTCCAGTGTCCGCCGGATGAACGCTTCCCTGCTTTCCCCTTCCGGAAATGGCAGCTTTCCACCACTGTCTATCCATGCCTGATACTCCGGGCAGCCGGAAAGTTCGATATAATTATGATTTTCAAACAGGCCAAAATCACACTCCCGTAACTTTTCATTACAGCTATATGCTCCTGCTTTCATCATCTCCGGATAAATAATCTCTGCCGTCTGCACGCACCGCTTCATCGGACTTACATAGACATATGTAACCTCAGGATACATTCCTTTTCTCTCTTCCAAAAGCTGTATTCCTTCCAGACATAAAGATTCATCCGTCGTTCCGATATAGCGTTTTTCTTTATTTCCTTTCGTCATCGAATGACGTATCAGATAAATCCTCATACTTCCTTTATCACCTGTCCGATTCCGCACATCACACGGTATACTTTCTCCGAATATGCCGCAAGGCGCGTGCACACTCTTCCGGTCTGCTCTCTGTATTCCCGTTCCATCCGGTCAACCGGCACGATCCCGTATCCGATCTCATCTGTGATCAGGATCAGTTCCGGATTCTTCCGAATCAGTTCTTCCGCAAGATCATCTATCGGTTCTCCTTCCTTTATCTTTCTTTCGATATACTGATGGAAATGATATATCCCTTCGCAGCTATATAGTTCTTCTTCCGTACATACCGCACCGTCTGCCCATGTGACATCTGGGTAGATTTTCTTTGCAAATGCAAGTTTTCCCTGATATGCGCCGCCTATTATCATGATCATGACTTCTTTTCCTTCCTCCAATCCTGTATTTTCATCTTTCTGTTATTTTCTACTATTTCTCTGCTGTTTTCTTTCTGCCACTTGTTTTCTTCATTCTTTCCACACTTTTATCCAGCCTGTTCATCATTTGATGATTCCGCTTTTTACTACGATATCCACTACTACCACGACAAGCGCCATCACAAGTTCACATACCTGCAGGAAATATCCACACAGATCCCCGGTCACACCGCCAAAATTCTTCATCGCCATCCGGTAATAATATCCAAATACCACGCCTGCCGAGATTACACATCCGATTCCGCAGATCCCTCCGGTCAGTGGAATCAGGAAACACAGTACAATCAGATAAATGCCCAATACCATTCTTGTAATTCTGGTCGATGCACTTTCCGAAAAATCTGCCACCATACCTTTCTTCCTTGCCTGTGGAAATGTAACTACAGACAGTCCACTCAATGTTCTCGATAACATGAAGCTATATGCGATCACTTCCATACTCCGTACACTCAGACAAGAATACACGCCAATATACATCAGAAAATAGACAGTACATGAAATGATAGCAAATGCTCCTGCGTGGGAATCTTTCAGTATTTCCAGACGCCGCTCTTTCGTCTGCCAGGAACTCAGCGCATCCTGTGTATCCAGAAATCCGTCCAGATGAATTCCTCCCGTAATAAATACCGGGATCAGGATCAGAAATATTACAAAAAATAAGGAATAATTTCCTCCTCCATTCCCATCAAACCATTTTGAAAACCGAAACACTCCATAAGACAAAAGTCCGATCACCGCACCGATCCATGGAAAAAAACACATTGCATACGATTTATTTTCATCTGTCCATTCGCTGCGCGGCATCGGAATCCTGCTGTACATGGAAAACGCAATTTTGAAACTATTCCATATTCTTTTTATACTCTTCATACTTCTTTTGCTCCTTACGAATGCATACCGGAATTCCATACACAACTTCCGTTACTATATCTGCAAGCTCTGCAAGACTTTGATTCACCATTCCGATGCATTCCCGATATTTTTCCGTCTCTTCGCTATAGCCGTTTATATCTGCGTTCACTTCATTTGTAACAATTACAAGACGTGTCGTAGAATTGCTCAGTCTGCGTACTCCTGCCAATACTTTTTCTTTTGTTTCTTTTAAATCATTCAATGTACCATTTTCTCTGTAAAGCTCATTGGCCACCAGATTCGATATGCACTCCAGAAGGATTCCCTGATTCTTTGGTATCTCAAGTTCTGATAGATCTGTATATTTTTCCAATGTCCGGAATCCTTTTCCGGCTCTCAGCCTGTGATGTCTTTCGATCTTTTTCATCGTTTCTTCTGTGTATGGCTGCATGGTTGCAATATATATGTAAGTACCATCCTTCTTATTTCTGCCTGTCAGCCAGTTCTCCGCATACTCAGATTTACCGCTTCCGCTTCCGCCTGTCACCAGATGTATCATTCTTTCTCACCTAATTCTTTATAATCTTCGATGTCATTTTCTGAAAATGTACTCATCCGTCCATACACTTCTGCCGCAAGATCCAGCACCGGAAGATATGCCACAGCTCCGGTTCCCTCACCCAGGCACATATCTGCATGCAATGGTGCATCCATGTGTAACTCTTTCAGGATCTTCTGCATTCCAGGTTCTTTCGAGACATGTGACACAATCATCGCATCTTTGACCCACTCACAGATTCTGACGGCCGCAAGTGCCGCAACCGCTGAGATAAATCCATCAACTACAACCGGGATCCGGTATACAGCACCTCCCAGATAGAGTCCGGTCATTCCCGCCAGATCGAATCCGCCTACTTTTGCCAGTACATCCACCGGATCATCCCATTCCGGACGATTGACCGCTATCGCCTTCTCGATCGCGTGTATTTTTCTTTCCAATCCTTCGTTCGTCAGTCCTGCTCCCCGTCCCGTTATCTTTGCCGGTTCGTCTCCCAGAAGTACGGAAGCCACGGCACTGCTGGTCGTCGTATTTCCGATTCCCATCTCTCCGGTAGCCATGATCTTATATCCGGCTTCCTTCTTTTCCTTCACCTGATGGATCCCGGTTAAGATTGCCTGTAACGCCTGCATTCTTGTCATAGCCGGACCTTTGGTCATATTTGCGGTTCCATTTGCCGTTTTATATCTTGGGACTTTCGTATCTGCTGCCATACCGATGTCGATGGGAAAGATGTCTACACCGGCTTTTTTACACATGATCGCCGCACTGGTATTACATGTCAGAAAATTCTCTGCAACAATTGCAGTTACTTCCTGTCCTGTCTGCGTTACACCCTCTTCTACCACTCCGTTATCGGCACACATCACGATCAGCGCCTTCCGGTTCAGATTCACGTCTGTATCGCCGGTCAGTGCCGCAATCTGCATAATATGATCTTCTAGTTTTCCCAGACTGTGTAACGGTTTCGCAATGGAGTTCCACTTTTTCTGCGCATTTTCTTTCGTCACTACATCTGCCGGATAAATGCCAGATACGATCTGATGGAATTCCTGTTCCAATTGTTCTAAACTTTGCTCTGCCATGCTTTTTATCCTCTCTGTTCTCTATGTTCTATCTCTTTCCCAGTCTATTTTCTCTTGTTCCCTGCATCTTCTGCATTGTTCCAGAAAGTTCTCCGGAATCTTTTCATTTCCATAATAATGAATATGCGGATATCCTGCCAATACCGTATCGGTACTGATCATGCATTTCCACGAACGGTTTGACATTGGTTTTTCCGCCAGAAATGCTTCTCCGCATACTTCCGAATCATAATAATGAAATTCATGTGCCGGGATACCTCCTGCTTCTTTACCGAATATTCTTCCCCCTGTCAGGGTAACATAGCCGAATCGCTTTAAGGAACCTGTCGGATAACTTTTCCCTTCTAAAAATCCAACCATTGGAAATTCTGTGCCGCTTTCATCTCTGATATATTCCTGCAGGTACATGAATCCTCCACACTCCGCGATACATGGCATTCCGCCGTTCAATGCTTTTTTAATACTCGTCTTCATTGACTCATTTTTACTTAGTTCTTCTGCATATAGTTCCGGATAACCGCCATAGAACAAAAGTCCCGACAGATTTTCCGGAATCTGCTTATCGTAAAGAGGAGAAAAAGGAATCAGTTCCGCTCCCATCTCCTGCAGCAGTTCCAGATTATCCTGATAGAAAAAACAGAATGCATCGTCACTTGCAAGCCCAATCCGTACCGTAGCTTTTGTTCTAATCGATTCTGTACTGTACTGTGCATTTTCTGCCAAATTTTCTGACATCTCTGATGTATATCCTTGCATTTTCTTTTCCTGCAGCTCCGGTGCATTTTCTGCCAGTTCCAGAAGGCCTGCGATATCTACACTTTTCAGAATCTGTTCTCCCAGTCTTGTGAGTTTGTCTTCCGTATCTTTTCGTTCTTTTGGAAGCTTCAGCCCCAGATAACGGCTCTCCAGTGCACAGTCTTTCATAACCGGAACATAGCCGTAGACTTTGATTCCTGTCTGCGCCTCGATCATCTCTTTCATTCTTCCATACATCATCGGAGACAAACGGTTCAGAATTACGCCTTTGATACGGCTGTCTTCTTTATAATGCAAAAACCCCTGGATACACGGCACTGCAGACACGCTTAGTCCTTTACAGTCCAGGATCATCACAGCCGGGGTATCGGTAATTCTGGCAATATCATAAGCACTCGCCTCTGAAGAGATTCCTGCGATTCCGTCATAGTATCCCATAACACCTTCCATTACGGAAATATCTGCTCCGGCACCATTTTTTTTCAGGATCTCTCTGACTCCATTTTCTCCACACAAAAAGGAATCCAGATTATAGCTGCTGACACCGATCACAGTCTTGTGGAACATTGGATCAATGTAATCCGGCCCGCACTTAAAAGACGCAGGATTTATCTCCTGCATCTTCATTGCTTTCAATATTCCGCAGGTCAGCATGGTTTTACCTGCGCCACTTCTCATCGCAGTAATCAGAATTCTAGGAAGTTTCATTACTCAGATTCCTCCATTTCTTCCGGTTCCACCTCGTCCAGATTGATTTCTTCCAGAACGAAATCATCTTCATTTTCCGGATCTGCTTCCTTTTTTTCCGGTCTGCTCGTAAAGCTGATCACATAGATTGGATTCTGTCCATTCATCATATGATAACTGCCCACTTTTTTCGCACGGCTTACCGCTACCTGAATGACTTCTGCCTCTTCTATCTCATTCTCTTCCGTATATTTTAACACTTGCATCATCGTCTCGAGTGAGATTGCATTGAGCACCACCCGTACAAATGGGTTCTTCTTCCGGACAGCATCCAGGATTTCATACAACTTTCCTTTGCTGCCCCCGATAAATACGCAATCAGGTGCCGGCAGTTCTTCCAGTACCTCCGGCGCCATACCTTCTATCACATGCAGATTATCTACGTGCATCCGCCTTGCATTTTCACGGATCAGTTCCTGCGCCTCCACTTTCTGTTCGATTGCATAGACGTTACCTTGCGTTGCAACCATGGCGGCCTCTACAGAAATAGAGCCTGTTCCTGCTCCGACATCATATACAACTGCATCCTTCTTAATCTTAAGTTTCGCAATCGAGATGCTTCTTACTTCTTCCTTGGTCATCGGTACATCGCCACGTACAAATGTATCATCCGGAATTGCCGGAATCACCGGGCTTTCGCCGCCGGATTCATTTTCAATATAAAGGACCGCCAGATTCTCTCCTTTGTAATGAAGCAGTGATCTTGCTGTTCCTGTCTGAATCTCTTCATTCTTATAAGAAAGTTCTGTCCCGATCCTGACTGTTACTTCGCCCATTCCATATTCCGTCATTTTTGTCAGGATCTGACGGATCTCTTCTGCATTACTTACAAGGGCGAATACCTTTTTATTCTCCTTAATGACCGCCATCAGATTTTCTTTTCTTCCATGCAGGCTTACCAGTGCCGCATCCTCCCATGTTACGCCAAGCTTTGATGCAAAATATATGATGGATGATACTCCAGGCACCACTTTTGTCTCAATCTGTGGGTCATCTTTCGTCAATTCCAGAATCTTCTTCGCACCGCTGTAAAATCCTGTATCACCGGACAACGCAATCGTTACATTTTCATATTCCGGATTTTCTTTGATATAAGAAATGATCTCATCCGGGCGGTATGCTTCATATATGGTCTGTCCGACTTCTGCCACTGCCTCGATCATCCTGCCTGCTCCGATCAGAAGTTCTGCTTCCTGGCAGCATCTTTTTGCTTCCAGTGTAACCTGGTCTCTGGCACCTGCACCGATTCCCACCAGTGTAACTTTCCAGTGATTATCCAGTTCCAGTTCTTTCTGAAGGAATTTGGACATTTCTTCAAAATTCATTCCCTCTTCTTCTTCCGGCCTTCCGATCACAACCATTTTCACACCGGCTTCTAATGCAGCCTGACATTTCTGCGGATATCCGCCTGCAAGTCCTGATTCTTTCGTTACCATATAAGCAATATCATATTCCTTTAACATGGCACGATTCATTTCCGTAGAAAACGGTCCCTGCATACAGATGAGATGACGTCCGGAGAATCCAAGTTCTTCACAATTAACTGCCACCTGGCCGATAGACAGAACGCGCGCATATACCCGGCTTTCGTAATCCGTCAGTCTTGTATAGGATTCCAGCTCCTTGCTTCCTGTTGTTACCAGAATATTTCCTTCTGTTTTTTCCAGATACTTTATCGCTTCATCCATATTTTCCACACAGATGCTTTCTTTGGTCTCTTCACTTCCCCTGACCAGTCTTAAATACGGAACCTGCATAACCTCACAGGCACTTTTCAAGTTTTTGGTCACTTCTTTTGCATATGGATGGGTTGCATCGATCACATAATCCGGCTCAAACACCCTCATGAACTCGCCCATCTGCCCACTGTCCATCCGGTCGTGTGTCACTGTTATATTCTTCTCTTCCGGAAGCAGACTCTCCCCATAAGCGGTTGCCACACAGACGTGCAGCCTTACGCCTCTTCTTCCGAGATAAGATGCTAATTTTCTTCCTTCTGTTGTCCCTGCATATAATAGAATCTTTTTGTCTTTCATATACGATATCCCCTTGGTGTAACCATTTTTTCCCGAATTACTTTTGTCTGTTTATTTCCGATAAATACAGTAGAAAACATATCTACTGTTGTCTCTTTTAATTCTTTCAGTGTCAGTGTCTGCATTGTTTCTCCCTCGCGGGCAATGTTTTTCACTATTCCACAGACGGTATCTTCCGCCTTATATTCCAGCATGATCTCACATGCTTTTGCAAGATAGGTACTGCGTTTCCTGCTGGACGGATTATAAAGGCAGATCACAAAATCTGCTTTTGCCGCACAGCGAAGCCTTTCTTCGATCAGTTCCCACGGTGTCAGAAGATCACTCAAACTGATCAGACTGACATCATGTCCGACTGCTGCTCCAAGTACCGCAGAACCTCCCAGTGCCGCTGTCACTCCCGGGATTACTTCGATCGCGACTTCCGGATATTCCTCACCGATTTCATACATCAGTCCTGCCATTCCGTATATCCCGGCATCTCCGCTGCATACCATTGCCGTTACAGCTCCTTTTGCTGCTTCTTCGAATGCCATCCTGCACCGTGCTGCCTCCTGTCTCATGGACGTTGTCAGATATCTCTTATCCGGAAAATATTCTTTTAATAATTCGATATATACGGTATATCCGACGATCACATCACATTTTTCCAGCGTCCGGACTGCTTTCACCGTCATCTGTTCATATGCCCCCGGTCCCATTCCTATCACATATACCTTATTCAAACTTCACCCTCCAATTATCCCAGGCAAATGCTGCTGTCACACCATTTTCTGCCTGTTTTCTGATCCGCAGTGTACCACCTGTATATACAGCACTTCTTTCACATACATTATCCACTCCGGTAACCTTTTTTACAAATGTAGAAGCACTGAATTCTCCTTCTACTTTTTTTAATTCTTCTGCCGGATAAAATTCCGGCCCTATGTTATATTTGTTGCAAAATGTAAGCAATCCCTCTTCGTCTTTTTTTAGATCAATGCTTGCGATCCTGCCAATACTTTTCTTATTAATATGTGATTCTTTCAGTATCTTATCCACCAGCTGTTCTATCTGCTCTGCGGATGTCCCCCGTCTGCAGCCGATTCCCACCGTGATCCGTTGTGGTATCAGCCTTAATACATGACTGCTTAATTTTCGTTCATATATCCCGATATAGATATCTGGATTCTCATAGGTTTCCGGTACGATCTTCACTTCTTCCGGCACAGTACCCTCTATCGAATCTCTTCCGCTCTCAATCGCGGCCACGACTGTCTTTCCTTCCAGAATCTTTGCCGAAATTTGCTTTGCCTTCTGCATATCTTCTATATAAAGATGATTCTTTCTGGCAAATACATCTACTGCCCATTTTCCCCGGATATCTGTAGCTGTTGTGATCACAGGCAGTGCTCCTGCCATCTCTGCAATTCTTTCAGCCATCTCATTTGCTCCGCCAATGTGCCCGGACAGGATTGGGATACAATATTGTCCTTTCTCATCCAGTACCAGTACCGCCGGATCTGTTGTCTTTGATCCTATAAAAGATGCGATCAAGCGCACGGCAATCTGTACTGCTCCAATAAAGATCAGTACATCCCGCGTCTGAAACTGTTCACCTGTCCATTCTCTGGCACTGCATTTTACCGCATCCTTGTCCGATTCCAGTTCTTTGCATTTTACCGCCTGCAGCACCTGGTGTCCTTCTTTTTCCAGTTCATGTGCTAAAGATTTCTCCAGTCTTCTTCCATTTCCGGTAAAACTGATCATTGCAATCTTCATCTTATTTTACTCCCTGACGGAACTCGGTGGTGAATTCCGGATCATACAGTTTCGAACGTTCATACGCATGATGTGTCACCACATCTCCAACAATGATCAATGCTGTCTTTGTAATTCCATGTGCTTTCGCAGTCTCTGCCAGTGTACTGACAGTACAGATGTAACTTTCTTCCTCCGGCCATGTTGCCTTGTATACAATTGCTGCCGGCGTATCTTCTTTATAACCACCTTCTATCAACTGGCCTTCCAGCTTTTCCAGAAGTCCTGTACTTAAGAAAAGTACCATCGTCGCATTATGACTTGCAAACGCTGCAACCTTTTCCTTCGCCGGAACCGGTGTTCTTCCTTCCATACGTGTGATGACAACACTCTGTGACACCTCCGGAAGTGTATATTCCAGATTCAGTGCCGCTGCTGCCCCACAGAAGGAACTGACACCCGGGCAGGAATCATACGCAATTCCCAGTTCATCCAGATGATCCATCTGTTCCCGGATTGCACCGTACAGACACGAATCACCTGTATGCAGCCGAACCGTCATCTTCTGTTCCCGTTCTGCCTGTTCCATCACTTCCAGAACTTCTTCCAGTGTCATCTTCGCACTGTTATATATCTCGCATGTCTCCTTTGTACTCTTTAACAGCCCCGGATTCACCAGTGATCCCGCATAGATCACCACATCAGCCTGCTCCAGATAACGCTGTCCGCGGACCGTGATCAGATCTTCGGCTCCCGGACCTGCTCCCACAAAATGTATCATTTTCCGACTCCTTCCTGTCCTGCAAAGAACCTGCCACCAGCAACTTCTCCTGCATACTCTGGTATCTATTGTATATGTCGTTCTTTTCTGAATCTTTCTATCAGTTCTTCTGCTTTTTCTGTCTTTCCAAGGATTCCGTATACATTGGAAAACGTGACCGCTCCCACCTGTATCTCTCCTTTCCCCCGGTAGTTCAGATATTTCTCCATACGCATCATAATTTTTTCCATAATGCGTGTTCGTTCTTCCTCGCTGCATTTCTCCAATGCATCATCCGTCGTCACACAGTCAAGAAATTCGACTGCCTTCTCTCCGGCAATTCCCGCTCTCAATGCGGCCGTGGCGAATAAATCCATCCGACAGTCTGCCCATCTGGAATGGGTATTCATGATTCCGCCGGATACCTTGATCAGTTTCCCGATATGTCCGACCAGCAGGACGCCTTTACAATCCTGTTCTACCGCCATATCTATGGTCTGACCAATATAGTTACTACATTTTACCACATCATTTTCTTCTATACTATACTGTTCTTTCAGAAAATCCAATCCATAATTGCCCGGTGCAATGATCAGATACCTGTACTTTTCCGCAAGGCATACCTTCATCTCTACTTCAATGGTATCGATCAGCGCCTGTTCACTCATCGGATTCACAATACCGGTTGTCCCAAGTATTGAAAGTCCTCCTTCTATTCCAAGTCTTGGATTAAATGTTTCTTTTGCCAGTCTTACCCCTTCCGGAATCGAAATCTCTACATCAATTCCACCGGTATAGCCAACCTCTTCACAGGCTTCTTCTACTTCTTTTCTTATCATCTGCCTTGGCACACGGTTAATTGCGGCTTCTCCCACCGGCTGATTCAGTCCTGGCCTGGTCACTCTTCCTACCCCGATCCCGCCGTCAATATGAATCTGTCCTGTTTCAGAAAGCCTTACCTGACTGTAAACCAGTACTCCATTCGTGATATCCGGATCATCTCCGCTGTTTTTTTTGACCGCACAGGATACCATATCCGGCAATTCCCTGTCTGTATATTTTCTCTGTATATCCGTGATATCCAGCTGCAGCTTTTCTCCCTGCGGCAGTTCTACCGACACCTGCTCTACTTTTTCACCTGTAAAAAGCATCTGCATTGCTGCCCTCGTTGCAGCCTGTGCACAGGTTCCGGTTGTATACCCTTTTGCTAATTCTTTTTTCGGCATATGGACTCCTTTCCATCAGGGAGCGAGGTTTTGGCTTTTTTAATATCCCCTGACGCAAAAATGGAGGACTGCAGTTTTCTACATTCCTCCACCAATTTTAGCGTTTTCATACTTACATGTCAAATTATCTGTATGACGGTTCTCCACTTATTCGTTACCATTTTTGTTCTTAGATTCTTGTTCCCATGCTTTGATTTCACCGCATGCAATCTTCATTCCCGAATCTCCGGACGGCTGGGTCTTGAAGTCATCCGGCATCTCATGAAATACGATCGTCCTGCCGACAACATCCATTGGATAGAATCTTCCGGTATAAATCTCCATCCATGCAGTTCCATCATTACTTAATACCGGCGGCAGATCTCCTGCATGTCTGGGATGTTCTTCTTTTTCCGGATTATAGTGTCCTTTTGTATCTGCAAATGGATCTTCTGCATCTCCTGTACATGCATTTCCTTCATGAATATGAAATCCAAAAAATCCTCCGTATTTCTTCTCCAGTTCCTCCGGGATTCCCATCAGTTCTCCTAAAAGGACTGTGCCATTATACACTTCATAGAGATATACATTTCCACGAATATCAGGGTATTCTTTGCTTCCTTTTATCCTGGCATAAGCCTGCGGAAGTCCCTGGATTGCTTTATAGATCATATTATCACGCTCCTTCGCATTTATGGTATGCAAAAGAGCGTAAATGTGTGCGTCTTTTTTCTAGTTAATTCATCATCGTGGCTTACCCCGGTCCATGAGAAAGACTTGGTACTCTGTTTGTTGCTGGATGTCACGATGCAGAAGTTCTAAGGCAGTCCGCCTTCCCTAAGAGCGAAAGGGCCTCCGCTCAAAACTCGGCATTCGCCTCAAACAGTTCGCTCCGTCCCTTTAACGGGAAGTCGAACTACCTAAGAACATCTACACATCGTGCCAAAATACGCATCAAACAGAGTACCAAGTCTTTCTCATGTCGTGATTGGCCAATGATAATGAATTCAATAGAGGGCTGTAACCTTTGTGTGTAGCCGGGAAGTTATGGTGAATTCTTTGATTTTCCGGATTTTGCGTACACTTCCGTTATCACAACGGTTATGGTTCCGCTGTTGAATCATTACAGCATGCGATAACGTGAGGAAGAAAAGTAAGATAGCCTAGTTGCGTGCATATGAGATCATGGTTAGTATTTCTTAAGTATAAAAATTGGCCGTTAGCAGTCAAAAAATCATTGTCTGAGCTTGCGAGTTTTGGTTTTTTGACTGCTGCTTTTAGGACAATTTTTATGCTTTAGAAATACTCCATGATCGAATCAGCAC
>CAVBHX010000051.1:6324-27723 GCA_963595255.1 bacterium | reverse complement strand
TGCATGTGTTAAGCACGCCGCCAGCGTTCATCCTGAGCCAGGATCAAACTCTCGTTAAAATATCTCAAATCCGTTTTAACACAGATTCAAAATCAAGTTCGTTCCAGTTCAAGAAAACTACTAGCTTTCTTATCCCCTTTACTGTTTTAAGGTTCGACATTAAATGTCTGTTCTGAATAATTCTCTTTAGAATTTTCAGGGTTGTTGTCTATTGTTTAATTATCAAGGTTCTTTGTTGTTTCTTGTTCAACAGCTTGTTTAGTATATCACACCCTCAACTGTTTGTCAAGAACTTTTTTAATTTATTTTTTCGCTTTCTTTTTTACAAATCTTTTAAATAATTTGTTTGCGAAAGCTTGTATATAATACCATGTATTTTGTGGACTGTCAAGATGTTTTTCATCTTTTTTTATTTTCCCTTTTAAATACATTTTTCAGTATCATATATGGCCGTAAAAAAACTATCTGAAAGCTCGTTCCAGACAGTTCTCACTGACCTAACGGAGAAAGAGGGATTTGAACCCTCGCGCCGGTTACCCGACCTACACCCTTAGCAGGGGCGCCTCTTCAGCCTCTTGAGTATTTCTCCAGCGAAAGTTATTATATCAAGCCTTTCTACGTATGTCAATTACTTTTTCGCATTTTTCTAATATTTTCTTTACTGGCATATATTTACATTATATATGCCTATTTTCTTTAATTCTAAAGATCTAAAGACTACTGTTAATCGTACATTGTATTCTTTCTTTCACTATGGCTGCTATTTCTGTTGTTTTCATATCTTTATATTCATCATAAAGTAATGGTTTTAAGAAATGCACCTGTACATCCACTTGTTCTGTTGTCTTGGAATCAAATGGCACAAAACAATTAACCAGCGCAACTGGCACGATCGGACATTTTGCCCTGGTTGCCGCTTTGAAACTTCCACCTTTGAATTCCTGTACCTGATTACCCTTTTTAGATCTTGTACCTTCCGGAAAGATAAGAAAGTTCTTTCCAGCTTTTACATCATTGCTTACATTAATAATCACCTGTAAAGACTGACGGACATCCTCTCTGTCAATCATGTAAGCCTTCATACACGCAAAAACCTGTTTAAGAAATGGAACATTAGCCACTTCTTTTTTAGCAACTACCGAAAATGGTCTTGGACACGCTTCCATAATCGCAAGTACATCATAAAGTCCCTGATGATTGGGATAAAACATGAATCCATTTTCATCCGGGATGTTCTCCTGTCCATATACTTTAATATTAATATTTCCCGAAGTATTGGCACGATGATCTATGTATCTTAATAATTCATAGTGTTCTTCCTCTGTATACTTTTCAACATGTCTTGCATGATAACATAATTTGTACCAATAAACCGGCACAAACAAAATATTTCTTATAACCATCAGAAGAATTCTTCTCATATCTTTTTGTACTCCCTGATTGCTGTCTCATACAGATTGTTACCTTCGCTGTCAATTACTACGATAACCGGAAGATTCTCTACCTGAAGTTTACGGATAGCTTCCGTTCCAAGATCTTCATATGCAACAACCTCTGATGATTTTATACATTTGGACAATAAGGCACCAGCTCCTCCGATTGCCGCAAGATATACACACCCATTGCGCACAACAGCATCGATTACCGCCTGACTTCTTTTTCCTTTTCCGATCATTGCTGTCTGTCCAAGATCAAGAAGACGTGGTGCATATTTGTCCATACGGCTGGCGGTTGTCGGTCCGGCAGATCCTATTGGACGCCCCTCTCTTGCAGGAGATGGTCCCATATAATAAATTGCCTGATTTTTGATATCAATTGGTAATTCTTCGCCTCTGTCCAATGCTTCGTCCATCCGCTTATGTGCTGCATCTCTGGCAGTATAAATAGTTCCGGTGACATATACATAATCTCCTGCGTGAAGAGATTTTGCTGTTTCTTTTGTAATAGGTGCTGTGATATGCTTTTCCATAATATTTACACCTCCCTGATAATATGGCGATTTACATGACAACAGATATTGACTGCTACAGGAAGTCCTGCAATATGCGTCGGGTAAGTATTCACATTAACTGCTAATGCGGTTGTCGTTCCGCCAAGTCCGCCCGGGCCGATTCCAAGTTTATTAACTGTATCCAGCATTTCTTCCTCCAGATCTTTAACCCATGGGATCTTAGAGTGTGATCCTGCCTCTCTTGTAAGTGCTTCTTTTGCCATCAGTGCACATTTTTCAAATGTTCCACCTATACCGACTCCGACTACCATTGGCGGACAGGCATTTGGTCCTGCATCCCTGACTGCTGTAAGGATTGCATTCTTTACACCTTCAATTCCGTCTGCAGGTTTCAGCATAAATACACGGCTCATATTTTCACTTCCGAATCCTTTCGGAGCAACTTTTATCTCTACTTTATCTCCCGGAACAATACTGTAATGTATGACTGCCGGTGTGTTATCTTTTGTATTTTCGCGGATGATCGGATCTCCTACAACTGATTTTCTAAGGAAACCTTCCACATATCCCTGGCGTACACCTTCGTTCACGGCATCTTCCAGGCTGCCTCCTTCAAAATGTACATCCTGACCAACTTTCAGAAATACGACTGCCATACCTGTATCCTGACAGATTGGAATCATATCTTCGGCTGCAATCTTTAAATTATCCTGCAGCTGATCTAAAATCTGGCGTCCAAGAGGAGACTGTTCTGTATCCAACGCATGCTTCATCGCCTGATCCATATCCTCTGCCAGAAAATGATTTGCTTTTATGCACATATCTTTTATATTCTGTGTGATCGTATTTACATTAATTATTCTCATCTATATCCTCCGTCCCAAATAAAAAATGCCCTGTCTCATAATCATTTTACCCTCTCCCCATATGATATACAAGTTCTTTTCGCTGTGCTATAATGAATTTAATACATTTTTAGGAGGGGTTGAAATGACAACAAATGTAGATTTAGAGAAACTTCAAAAAGATGCTGTGGATATCTTCAATCAGGGCTTCGCCTGTTCAGAATCCGTAATTTATGCGATCAAGAAGAATTTTGAACTGGATATGTCTGATGATGCGATCGCTATGAGTTCCGGTTTTCCATGGGGACTTGGAGGAGGCGGATGTATCTGCGGCGCGCTTGCCGGAGCAACCATGTGCATCGGCTACTTTTTCGGACGTAAGACACCGGGAGATTCTAAGGTAAACCGCTGTTTCAAGCTTTCGAACGAAATCCATGATTTCTTCAAAGAGTACTGTGGTGCAACCTGCTGTCGTGTCCTGACGAAAGGCAAAGAAAAGAATTCGCCGGAACGTAAAGCACAGTGTACAGACTTTGTTGCTGCCACTGTAAAGAAGACAGCTGAGATCATTCTTCGTGAACTGGCTTTGGATGAAGCAGAAAGATAAAGCAGTTCCTGCCGGCAGTTCATACAGCTGACAGAATTTCTTTCATTCTTTGGTATTAAGAAAAGGGCGTGGATTTTCATCCACGCCCTTTTCTATATAGATTTTCTATATTGCCATGCGTTTTGCATGCCGCCTTTTTTATTCTTCCGTCTCAGAGTTTTCTGTATTCTCTTCCACTTCTACATCTTCCGCACTTTCTTCTGGCTCTGTCAATTCTTCCTCTGACTCATCGCCACTGCGTACCTTTGCGATACATGCTACTTTATCACCTTCTGGCAGATTGATCAGTTTCACACCGGATGTCACTCTTCCGAGTTCTGAGATTCCCTCACACTTCATACGGATGATAATTCCTTCTGTGTTGATGATCATGATCTCATTATCTTCGTTGACCGCCTTTACGCCTACTACGTTACCGGTCTTTTCTGTGATCTTATAACACTTCACGCCTTTACCGCCACGGTTCTGGGCTGTAAATTCATCAATGGAAGTACGTTTACCCATACCATATTCGGACACGATCAACAGTTCTGTTCCCTGTGAGTCGATCTGCATTCCGATCACTTCGTCGCGGTCTACCAGATTCATACCACGGACACCCATGGATGTTCTTCCGGTCGGACGTACATCACTTTCGTTAAAACGGATACACTGTCCATACTTTGTAACCATGAATACATCATGATCGCTGTCTGTGTATTTTACCTCGATCAGCTCGTCTTCCTCACGCAGAGTAATTGCTGCAAGTCCCGTCTTTCTGACATTTGCATATTCTTTGATCGGAGTCTTCTTAATGAGACCTTTCTTGGTTGCCATCAGCAGATACTCATCATCGTTATATTTCTCAATCGGAATGACCGCACTGATCTTCTCGCCCGGCATTAACTGCAGCAGGTTCACGATCGCAGTTCCTCTGGATGTTCTGCTTGCTTCCGGAATCTCATAAGCTTTCATGCGGTATACACGTCCGGTGTTCGTAAAGAACATCAGGTAATGGTGTGTATTCGTCATGAAGAGTTCCTCTACGTAGTCCTCGTCAAGTTTCTGCATTCCCTTGATTCCTTTACCGCCACGGTTCTGGGCCTTGAATGTATCGTGAGACATTCTCTTGATATATCCAAGCTTGGTCATCGTAATGACCACATCTTCTCTCGGGATCAGATCTTCCATGGAAATATCAAATTCATCAAATCCGATGGATGTTCTTCTCTCATCACCGTATTTGTCACGGATCACAAGAATCTCTTCTTTGATCACGCCAAGTAATAACTTTCTGTCTGCAAGGATCGCACGTAAATGTTCGATCTGCTCCATCAGTGCCTTATATTCTGCCTCGAGTTTCTCTCTTTCCAGACCTGTCAGAGCACGCAGTCTCATGTCTACGATTGCCTGTGCCTGTACGTCTGTCAGTCCGAAACGCTCCATCAATTCTGATTTTGCGATCTGGACCGTCTGGGAACCTCTGATGATCTTGATCACTTCATCGATGTTATCTAATGCGATCAGTAATCCCTTTAAAATATGTGCACGCTCTTCGGCTTTATTTAACTCATACTGTGTACGGCGTGTGACTACTTCCTCCTGATGTTTCAGGTAGTAGTTCAGCATCTCCATCAGGTTCATGACTTTCGGCTCGTTGCCGACCAGAGCCAGCATGATCACACCGAATGTGTCCTGAAGCTGTGTATGTTTGTATAACTGGTTCAGAATGACATTGGCATTGGCATCTCTTCGAAGCTCAATAACTACACGCATTCCTTCACGGCTTGACTGGTCGCTTAAGTCTGTGATTCCGTCAATCTTCTTATCACGTACCAACTCTGCGATCTTCTCGATCAGTCTTGCTTTGTTGACCATGTAAGGCAGCTCACTTACGATGATACGGCTCTTGCCATTCGGCATCGTCTCGATATCTGTGACCGCACGCACACGGATCTTACCACGTCCGGTTCTGTATGCCTCTTCAATTCCTCTTGTTCCAAGGATCATACCACCTGTCGGGAAGTCTGGTCCTTTAATGATCTTTAATATCTCTTCGATCGTTGTCTCTTCTTTATCCTCGATCTGGTCATCAATAATCTGTACGACCGCATTGATCACTTCACGCAGGTTGTGCGGCGGGATATTCGTCGCCATACCTACAGCGATACCGGAAGTACCGTTGACCAGAAGATTCGGGAATCTGGACGGCAGAACGGTAGGTTCTTTCTCCGTCTCGTCAAAGTTCGGTATGAAATCAACGGTATTTTTATTAATATCCGCTGTTAATTCCATGGAAATCTTACTCAGTCTTGCCTCTGTGTATCGCATGGCGGCAGCGCCGTCACCATCCACAGAACCAAAGTTACCATGTCCGTCTACCAGCGGGTATCTGGTAGACCATTCCTGTGCCATATTAACCAATGCACCATAGATGGAACTGTCACCGTGTGGGTGATATTTACCCATCGTATCACCGACGATACGCGCACACTTTCTGTGCGGCTTGTCAGGACCATTGTTCAGCTCGATCATAGAGTACATGATTCTTCTCTGTACCGGTTTCAAACCATCTCTTACATCCGGCAGGGCACGGGACGCAATAACACTCATCGCGTAGTCGATATAAGAGGTTTCCATTGTCTGTTTCAGATCCACTTCGTGGACTTTGTCAAATATATTGTCTTCCATCAATCTCTCAGAGATTTAATTATCCCTGTTCCTCCTTTCTTCTACACGCTTATATTATACATCCAGATTCTTAACGTATTTTGCATTCTCAACGATGAACTCTCGTCTCGGCTCAACCTTGTCACCCATCAGAGTGGTAAATGTCAGGTCCAGTTCGCTCGTTGTCTCATCATCCATCGTTACACGTAACAGGATACGGTGTTCCGGATCCATGGTTGTCTCCCAGAGCTGTTCTGCATCCATCTCTCCAAGACCTTTGTAACGCTGGATCTTATTATTGCCGTCACGGCCGACTTCATTGATGATATTACTCAGTTCTTCGTCACTGTATGCATACCATACTTTCTTGTTCTTCTCAAGCTTGTAAAGCGGCGGCTGTGCCAGATATACATAGCCCTGCTTGATAAGCTCCGGCATGAACCGGTAAATGAACGTCAGCAGCAGTGTACTGATATGTGCACCGTCCACGTCGGCATCGGTCATGATGATGATCTTGTGATAACGCAGTTTGGAAATGTCGAAATCTTCATGGATTCCTGTACCAAATGCAGTGATCATCGCCTTGATCTCGGCATTGCCGTAGATCTTATCCAGTCTTGCCTTCTCTACGTTCAGGATCTTACCACGCAGTGGAAGGATTGCCTGCGTCGCACGGTCACGTGCTGTCTTCGCAGAACCGCCGGCAGAATCTCCCTCTACGATGTAGATCTCGCAGTTCTCCGGATTCTTGTCAGAACAGTCTGCAAGCTTTCCAGGAAGTGCCATATTATCCAGTGCTGATTTTCTACGTGTCAGGTCTCTTGCCTTTCTTGCAGCCTCTCTCGCACGCTGGGACATCACAGATTTCTCCACGATGATCTTACCAACGGCCGGATTCTGCTCAAGGAAGATCTCAAGCTGCTTGCTGACTACATTGTCAACCGCACCTCTTGCCTCACTGTTACCAAGTTTCTGTTTGGTCTGTCCTTCGAACTGTGGATCCTCGATCTTGACACTGATGATCGCTGTCAGACCCTCACGAATATCTTCACCGCTTAAGTTCGGCTCACTGTCACGCAGAAGCTTGTTCTTTCTTGCATAATCATTAAATGTCTTTGTGATCGCATTACGGAATCCGACAACGTGTGTTCCACCTTCCGGAGTCGTAATGTTATTTACAAATCCATACGTATTGTCACTATATGAATCATTGTGCTGCATAGCCACTTCGACAGACACATTATTTACCATACCTTCACAGTAAATGATCTGCTCATAAAGCGGTGTCGCACTGCGGTTCAGGTAAGTAACGAATTCTTTGATTCCGCCTTCGTAGTGGAACGTTCTTTCTTTTGGTTCTTCCTCACGTTCATCCTTCAATACGATCTTCAGACCCTTTGTCAGGAATGCCATCTCACGGAATCTCTGTTTCAGAACATTGAAATCAAAGATCGTTGTCTCAAAAATGGTATCATCCGGCAGGAATGTTACTTTTGTACCGGTTTTTCCTTCTTCACAGTCACCGATCACGGTCAGTTTCTCCATAACTTTTCCGCGCTCGTAACGCTGCTGGTATACTTTGCCGTCATGGTAGATCTCAACTTCCAGCCAGTTGGAAAGCGCATTTACAACAGACGCTCCAACACCGTGAAGTCCACCGGATACCTTGTATCCTCCACCACCGAATTTACCTCCTGCATGCAGCACGGTAAATACAACTTCTACCGCAGGAAGTCCTGCTTTGTGGTTGATACCAACCGGAATTCCACGTCCATTATCGATAACGGTCACCGAATTGTCTTTATTGATTGTTACATAAATCGTATCACAGAAGCCCGCCAAAGCTTCGTCTACGGCATTATCGACAATCTCGTATACAAGATGATGCAAGCCTCTGGCTGATGTACTTCCAATGTACATACCAGGACGTTTGCGGACTGCCTCAAGACCTTCCAATATCTGAATTTCATCTGCGCCGTATTCATGCTGTACTTTTTCTGTACCCATTCTCAGTCCTCCTAGTTTTCTTTCGTTACCTGCCCGTTCCGGACATGGAACACTTTGTTTATTGAAAAGCGGTGATTTACAAAATCCTCAACACCCGTACAGGTGATCAAAGTCTGTATATCATGTATGCTGTCTAACAAATAGTTTTGCCTGTGTTTATCAAGTTCAGACAATACATCGTCAAGTAAAAGTATCGGGGTGTCATGTGTTGCCAGTTTGACCAGCTCGATCTCCGACAGTTTCAAAGACAGGGCAGCCGTTCTCTGCTGTCCCTGGGAACCATATTTGCGGATGTCCATATCACCGATCAGAAAGCCGATGTCGTCTCTGTGCGGCCCCACCGTTGTACTCTTCATCCGCAGATCTCTCTCCCGGTACCGGTTCAGTGCCTGTTCAAATGGCAGATCTCCCGTACTTGGCTCGTATATGATCTTCAGGCTTTCTTTACCGCCGGTCAGTCTCTGGTGAATCTTTGCAATGATCCCATTGATCTGTTCGACAAATTCTTTTCTTCTGGCAATCAGCCTTTCCCCATATTGTACCATCTGCAGCTCCCATATTTCCAGTGTATCCGAAAGATCTTTCTTTCCGCCGAAACTGATCTCTTTCAGCAGATGGTTTCGCTGATTCACGATCCGGTTGTAATTCGACAGATTATTCAGGTACACCTTATCAAGCTGCGAAAGCTCCAGATCTATGAATCTTCTTCTCTCTGCCGGCCCGTTCTTGATGATGTTCAGATCTTCCGGCGAGAAAAATACAAGATTCACAATTCCGAAAAGTTCGCTTGCTTTCCGGATCGGCATCTTATTGATGGCAATCCCTTTCGGACTGTTCTTCTTCAGGTGCATATCGATCTGATAACTGATTCCGTTCTTTTCCACCACGGTTTCGATGTGTGATTCATCCTCGCCGAAACGGATCATATCCCTGTCCTTCGACCCGCGGTGGGACTTGGTCGTTCCGGACAGATACACAGCCTCCAGAATATTCGTCTTCCCCTGGGCATTGTTCCCGTAAAAAATATTCGTAGAACCGTCAAACTCCACATTCAGAAGATCATAATTTCTAAAATTCTTTAATTTCAGGGAATTAACCTTCAATTCTGATCTCTTCTCCGTCAAATAATACAACATCTCCGCCGTATAACTTACGTCCGCGGCGTGTATCTGTCTCGCCATTTACCATGACAAGACCTTCCTGGATCACTTCTTTGGCTTCTACTCCGGATTCCACCATTCCTGTAGCTTTCAAAGCCTGTCCAAGCTTGATATATTCATCTCGTAATCTAATTGTCTCCATACGTCTCGCATTCCTCTCCCGGGATTCTCCCATATCTTATAAGCATAACTTATAAATAAATTTTATCAGATCAGCCAGACAGTCAGGCTATATCCGATCTATCTATCAAAAAGCGTTTTGTTGTATGCATTTTCTTGTATTTTTATGCATATTTTCCGATTTTCAGTTGCCTTTTTATTATACTTATCGCTAAATCTTTTTGCAAGTATTCCTGCGTTTTTTTGTTTTATCTTTTAATCTTCTTCCAGATATTCCATTCCCGTTTATGCTGCAGCATTAAAGTTAACAGGAAGGATCAGGTAGATATAGCTTTCTTCATCATCTTTGATGAAGCAAGGTGCTTTCGCATTCATCAGATAAATTGTTACTTCTTCGTCGTCGATAACACGAAGTGCATCGATCAGGAATTTCGGATTGAATCCGATCAGCAGATCTTTTCCCTCTTTTGTGATCATAATCTCTTCATTCATGGATCCGATCTGGGATTTGATCTTTAATTCCATAAGTTCGTCACCGATATTGATGATGATTGGTTTCTTGTCTCCTTCTTTTACCAGAAGTGTTGCTCGGTCGATACAGTTGAGCAGCTCTTTTTTATTAATTCTTACTTTTGTCTCATAATCATTTGACAACATCTGATCGATTCTGAAATATTCGCCTTCGATCAGACGTGATACAACGATCGTATTATCAAATTCGAACACGATATGATTCTTTGTATACGAAATCGATACCACATTTTCAGCCTCACCCGAAAGGATCTTACTGATCTCGATCAGTGTCTTTCCAGGTACAACAAGCTTTCTGTCAGCTACACTTTTTTTCAATGGCACTTTTCGAATGGAAATTCTGTGTCCGTCCAGCGAAACAACTTTCAAAATATTATCACTGATATCGAACAATTCTCCAGTCATAAGTTTATTACTTTCACTGTCAGAAATAGAGAAAATTGTCTGACGGATGACTTCTTTTAATGTGAATTGAGAGACTTCTATAGAATCTTCTTTCTCAATAATTGGTAAGTAAGCAAATTCATCGCCAGGTTTACCGGCAATATCAAATTTTGCTTTTTCACATGTGATGACTGTCTGAAGATTATCTAAAGTTTCGATCGTTACTTCATTATCCGGAAGTTTTCTAACGATCTCTGAAAAAATCTTTGCATCGATAGCGATCATTCCGCGATCAATAATGTCTCCGGAAATTTCTGTCTGGATACCAAGTTCCATATCATTCGCTGTTAATTTGATAATATCTGTTGTTGCATCAATAAGAATACATTCAAGGATTGGCATTGTTGTTTTAGATGGAACTGCTTTGGAAACAATACTGACACCTTTGGCCAGATTGGATTTACTGCAGGTAATTTTCATATGTGTATAACTCCTTTCGCACGTGTGTGATAGATAAATAAATAAAATAGTTTCCGCCTCAGCCGTATTAGGGGATGTGGAAAAGAGGAAAAGTGCCTCTAGCCCAGTGTTTGCAAGGAATTTTGGCTTTGAAAACTTTGTGGAATTCGACTGGATTTTGTGTGGAACGACTGTTGAAAACTTTTTCGTTTCTAAAGACAGGTGTAAAATTCCTGGGGTTTTCCCATAGTTATCCACATGTCAGACGCAGATTTTCCACATAGTTATTCACAGGCCAAAATGGCAAAATAAGGCTAAGCCGGATTGATTTTCTTCTTTATAATATTAATAGTGTTAGAAAGAGTCTCGTCCGCCTTTAATTCGTTCTCGATTTTCTCAATCCCATGCTTGATGGTAGAGTGATCCTTGCCCCCAAGAATGACACCGACTGCTTTTAATGAAGTTTCTGTCATATTTCGGATCAGATACATGGCAATCTGGCGCGGAAATACGATCTCGGCGTTACGTTTATTCCCTTTCAGATCAGGAATAGATACACCAAAATGTTCGGAAACGATGTCCAAAATCAGTTCCGGTGTAACTTTTCTGCGATTATCCGAAGAAATGATATCTTTTAAGGCCTCTGCTGCAAGGGCAATATCGATAGAACCGGTGTTGTTCAGTTTATAAAGAGCAATCAGTTTATTAAGAGACCCTTCAAGTTCTCGGATATTTGTCTTAACGTTCGTTGCGATATATTCGAGTACATCATTCGGAATATTGTATTTTTCCAGATGATCCAGCTCGATCTTCTTCTGTAAAATCGCCATACGGGTTTCATAATTAGGTGATGAAATATCAGCAATCAGACCCCACTCAAAGCGCGTACGAAGTCTGGCCTCCAAAGTTTCAATATCTTTCGGCGGCTTATCAGACGATATGATGATCTGCTTTCCGGATGTATGCAGATGATTAAATGTGTGGAAGAATTCTTCCTGTGTACTTTCTTTTCCGATAATGAATTGGATATCATCGATCAAAAGTACGTCATTATTACGGTATTTATCGCGGAATTTCGACATTGCGGATTCGTTTCCGGCGGTTTTTCCGTTTTTCAGAGCTTCGATCAGCTCATTGGTAAATGTCTCGCTGGTTACATAGAGGACTTTTTTCTTTGGATTCTTGTCCAGAATAAAATGTGCAATTGAGTGCATCAAATGAGTCTTTCCAAGTCCAACACCTCCATATAAGAAGAGGGGATTGTATACTTCTCCCGGAGATTCGGCTACAGCAAGGGAAGCTGCATGGGCGAAATTATTGTTACCGCCGACAACGAAGGTATCAAAAGTATACTTCGGATTAAGCCCGGCTTTTTCCGCAGCACTTTTGCTTTTTTTCTTCTGATTTGCTTCAATGGCCATATTCTGAATCTCGTTCAGTCTGTCATCATCCTCGGAAATGAAGACAACTTCATATTCAGTTCCAGTAATCTCCGCAATACATACTTTTAATGGAAGCTGATATTTTTTTTCAATATATTCTACACTCGCATTCATATTTACTAATATAAATACGGTATTGTCTACGACATCGTAAACTTTCAATGGTTGGATCCACGTATTGAACGATACATTGGACAACTCATGTTCGACCCTGAGATGTTCGATAATTTCAGGCCATTTTTCCTTTACTGTATTCATCATATTTACTCCTAATCTGTCTGATTCGCGGATTTTCACCTATAAACCCACTCTTCTACATTGTACATCAAAAAGTTGCTTTAGGCAATCTTTTATCGCTATGCTTTGGCAACTGGCAGTTTCTCTTGATGTATATTTGAAATATGTGGAAAACTCAATCCCAATTATCAACACTTGTAAAATGCGCATGAAATGGGGAAAAAATCTAAAAAAATATATGATTTCCACACGTTATCCACAAAAATCCACAAAGTTTTCCACAAAATGTGGATAAATATATTTTTAAAATTTGAGGAATAGCTTGACGTAGAGCGGTTTTTTTTATATAATCAAGGCTGATGTCTTATGAAAATTAGGGGGCAAGCCCCTTGGAATAAAATAAGGAGGTGGATATCCATGAAGATGACATTCCAGCCAAAGAAGAGACAGAGAGCTAAAGTACATGGCTTCAGATCTAGAATGAGTACAGCAGGTGGAAGAAAAGTACTTGCTGCAAGAAGAGCAAAAGGAAGAAAGAAATTATCAGCGTAGGCCGCATATATGTGGCCTTTTCTTCTACTCAGAAAAATTAGGAGAATAAGACAATGAAGTATTCCGAATCACTGAAAAAGAACAAAGATTTCCAATATATATATAGAAAAGGGAAATCTTACGCCAACAAATATCTGGTCATGTATGTACTGGAAAATGGGACAAGTCAGAATCGATTAGGAATATCTGTAAGCAAAAAAGTAGGAAACAGTATAGTACGGCACAGATTAACAAGATTAATCCGAGAAAGCTATAGACTGCAAGAAGAACGATTCAGATGTGGATTAGATATCATTGTTATAGCAAGAATAGGCGCCAAAGGAAAAGATTATAAAGATATTGTCGGCGCAATGCTCCATCTGGGTCATCTTCATAAGATTATAGATGAGGGGTAACGTATTATGAAGAAGATTCTGCTCACTGGTATCAGATTTTATCAGAGATATCTGTCTCCGATAAAGGGTGGTTCCACCTGTAAATTTTATCCGACCTGTTCTCAGTATGCGAAAGAGGCAATTGAGAAATACGGTGCATTAAAAGGAGGACGACTGGCGGTGTGGAGAATTCTGCGTTGTAATCCGTTTACCAGAGGAGGTTACGACCCTGTTCCTTAAAAAGATTACAACTACATATGGAGGAAAAAATTATGGTACCAAGTTTACTGACTGCCGCTAACTGGCCGATTGTCGGACAGCTTTGCTGGATTCTGGGTAAGGTAATGAACTTTATCTATAATTTCCTGGACAAATGTCTGCCAAGCGATAGCGGGCTGGTAGGTCTGTCGATTATTCTGTATACGATTTTTGTGTATACATTATTACTTCCACTTACGATTAAGCAGCAGAGAACATCCAAGATGTCTTCTGTTATGAATCCGGAGATTCAGGCTATACAGAAGAAGTATAGAAATAAGAAAGACCAGGCGTCCATGATGAAACAGCAGGAAGAGATTCAGCAGGTGTACGATAAATATGGTACATCGATGTCAGCAGGATGCCTTCCGTTACTGATTCAGATGCCGCTGTTATTTGCTTTGTACCCGGTTATCTATAATATCCAGAAATATGTTCCGGAGATCAAGACAGCTCCAAAGGCTGTAAATGTATTCCTGACACTTCCGGATCTGACTATCTCACCTATGCAGATGATCAAGAACAGCGGAAGCTATGGTTTCCCGGCAATCGTGATCATTATTACTGCGATTTTACTTCCGGTATTATCAGGTCTGACACAGTATGGAAGTATCAAGCTTTCACAGGCTATTTCAGGCCAGCAGCTGGACAAAGATAACCCGATGGTGTCTACAATGAACACGATGAATATCACAATGCCACTGTTTTCGGTATTTATGGTATTCTCACTTCCGACAGGTATCGGTCTGTACTGGATCGTCAGTGCGGTAGTACGTTGTGTTCAGCAGGTATTTATCAATAAGCACTTAAGCAAGATTTCTGTAGAAGAGATTCTGGAGCAGAATAAGGAAAAGGCTGAGGAAAAACGTGTAAAACGTGGCGAGAAGAATGAACGTATCGCAGCAATGGCTCAGACGAATACCAAGAATATGAACAATCAGAACCAGAAGAAGAGACAGAGTACATCGAACCTGAGTGAAAAAGAAAGAGAAGCCAAGGTAGAAAACGCACACAAGAAAGCTGAAAATGCGAAGAAAGGAAGTCTCGCATCAAAAGCAAACATGGTGAAGAAATTTAACGAAAATGATTAGGGGGCGCTGTCATGGAGGATTACATTACTGTATCGGCAAAGACATTGGACGATGCGATTACCGAAGCGTTAGTTCAGTTAGGTGTAACAAGTGATCGCTTAGATTATATTGTTGTTGAAAAAGGAAGCGAAGGTTTCCTTGGAATCGGAAGAAAGCAGGCCGTAATCAAAGCCCGCAGAAAACGAGAAGAAAAACCGGTTGAAGAGACAGTGGAAGAAAGTAAAGTTGAAACACCGGTAAAAGAAGAAGTAAAACCAGAGAAGAAGACAGAGAAGAAGCCGGCAAAAGAGCATTCTCATACAAAGAAAAATGTAAGAGAAGAAAAATCGGAAGTAAAATCTGAGCCAAAGAAAGAAGTAGAACTTGCAAAAGTTGAACCACAGACGATCGAGACATGTGAAAAGTTCATTTACGATGTGATGAATGCAATGGGTATGGACGATGTAAAAGTTACATCTGTCGTAGATGAAGAAGGAGCACTTTCCATCAATATGGAAGGAAGCAACATGGGTATCCTGATCGGAAAACGCGGACAGACACTTGATTCTCTGCAGTATCTTACAAATCGTGTTGCCAACAAGATGCAGGATGGCTATGTAAGAGTGAAACTCGATACAGAGGATTACAGAAGAAGAAGAAAAGAAACACTGGAAAACCTTGCAAAGAACATTGCAAGCAAAGTAAAGAGAACAAGAAAGACAGTTTCTCTTGAGCCAATGAATCCATACGAGAGAAGAATCATTCACTCTGCACTGCAGTCTGACCCGGCAGTATCCACACACAGTGAAGGTGAAGAGCCGTACAGAAGAGTTGTGGTAACACTGGTAAGAAACAGAAATAATCGATAATTAAGAGACAGGGGGCTTTAAGCGGCCCCTGTCTTTTTTTCACTCAAATGTATATTGGAGGAAATTATGGAACAATTATATAACTCCACGATTGCCGCAATATCTACGGCAATGAGTAATTCGGGAATAGGAATTGTACGAATGAGCGGACCGGAAGCATTTCAGATCGCAGACCGGGTATATAAGGGGAAAAAAGAGAAAAAACTATGTGATCAGAAGTCACATACCATTCATTATGGATATATTGTTGATGGAGAACAGGTAATTGACGAGGTCCTGGTCATGCTGATGCGCGGGCCGCACAGCTATACCGGTGAAGACACGGTAGAGATCAACTGTCACGGCGGTGTCTATGTGGTAAAACGAATTCTCGAACTTCTGATCAAAAACGGCGCACGCCCGGCAGAGCCGGGAGAGTATACTAAGCGTGCATTCCTGAACGGAAGACTGGATCTTTCGCAGGCAGAAGCAGTTGGTGATCTGATCGCATCGCAGAACGAATATGCACTGCAGAGTTCAGTAAGCCAGTTAAAAGGAAATATCAAAGATAAGATCAGCGAAATGCGCGAAAAGATCCTGTATCATACTGCATTTATCGAGACTGCACTGGACGATCCGGAGCATATCAGCGTTGACGGCTATGGAGAAACACTGAAAAAAGTCGTCGATGAGATCATGGAAGCAATGAAAAGATTGCTAGATAGCTGTGATGATGGTAGGATTATAAAAGAGGGCGTACGCACAGTCATCCTCGGAAAACCGAATGCGGGAAAATCATCCCTGTTAAATGTACTTCTCGGAGAAGACCGGGCAATCGTTACTGATATTGCCGGTACGACAAGAGATGTACTGGAAGAACATCTGAATCTGAAGGGCATTTCCTTAAATATTATGGATACTGCCGGTATCCGTGATACGGAAGATGTGGTGGAGAAGATCGGTGTTGACCGTGCGAAAGAATATGCGGACAAGGCAGACCTGATCCTGTATGTGATCGATGCATCCAGACCACTGGATGAAAATGATGCAGAGATCCTGCATCTGATCAAAGGAAAACGTGCGATCATCCTGTTAAATAAATCCGATTTGGATATGCAGGTGACAAAAGAACAGGAAGAACTGCCGGAAGAATTTCCGGTGATCGAGATCTCTGCAAAGAATGTACAGGGAATCGAAAAACTGGAGGATACATTAAAAGAAATGTTCTTCCAGGGGGAACTGACATTTAATGATGAAATCTATATTACAAATGTAAGACAGAAAACGGCGCTTCAGGATGCATATGCTGCACTTGGGCGTGTGAATGACAGCATTGCCGCAGATATGCCGGAGGATTTCTATTCGATCGACCTTATGGATGCGTATGAAGCTCTCGGTAATATCACCGGCGAAACGATAGGAGAAGATTTGGTTAATGAGATATTCAGCAAATTCTGTATGGGAAAATAAAGATAAATATGATGTCGTAGTCATCGGTGCCGGCCACGCAGGTTGTGAGGCAGCACTGGCGACGGCGAGACTGGGCTTTCAGACACTGGTATTTACCGTAAGTGTGGACAGCATTGCGATGATGCCGTGTAATCCGAATATCGGCGGAAGCTCGAAAGGACATCTGGTAAGAGAGCTGGATGCCCTTGGCGGAGAGATGGGAAAGGTCATCGACCGTACATTTATCCAGTCAAAAATGTTAAATAAATCCAAGGGGCCTGCGGTACATTCGCTCCGTGCACAGGCGGATAAAGCAGTGTACAGCAGAACGATGCGCCGCGTACTGGAGGCTCAGGAGAACCTGGAGATCAAGCAGGGAGAGGTTGCCAATCTCCTTGTGGAAGATGGAAAGATCACGGGAGTGCAGACATTTTCCGGTGCAACGTATCACTGTAAGGCGGTTATCATCTGCAGCGGAACTTACCTGAAAGCACGATGCATTTATGGTGATGTGAGTCAGTATACAGGCCCGAACGGACTGCAGGCGGCCAATCATCTGACTGACTGCCTGAAAGAACTGGGCATTAAAATGTACCGTTTTAAGACAGGAACACCTGCCAGAGTAGACCGGAAAACGGTTGATTTCAGCAAGATGGAAGAGCAGTTCGGAGATGAAAGAGTGGTACCATTTTCATTTACCACGAATCCGGACGATGTACAGATCGACCAGGCATCCTGCTGGCTGACTTATACAAATGAGACGACACACGAGATCATCCGTGCCAATCTGGACAGATCACCGTTATATTCCGGCATGATCGAGGGTACGGGACCGAGATATTGTCCGTCTATCGAAGATAAAGTGGTAAAATTTGCGGACAAAAAACGTCATCAGGTATTCCTGGAACCGGAAGGACTGGAGACGGATGAGATGTACATCGGCGGAATGTCAAGTTCGCTGCCTGAAGACGTACAGTATGCAATGTACCGCAGTGTTCCGGGACTGGAGCATGTGAAGATCGTGCGGAATGCGTATGCGATCGAGTATGACTGTATCGATGCGAGACAGTTAAAACCATCACTGGAATTCCGCAATATCAGCGGCTTATTCAGTGCCGGTCAGTTCAACGGAAGCTCGGGCTATGAAGAAGCTGCCGCACAGGGCCTTATAGCGGGCATAAATGCCGCCAGAAAGCTGCAGGGCAAGGAATCCTTAGTGTTAGACCGTTCAGAGGCTTATATCGGCGTTCTGATCGATGATCTGGTTACAAAGGAAAGCCATGAACCGTACCGTATGATGACTTCGAGAGCAGAATATCGTCTGCTCCTTAGACAGGATAATGCGGACCAGCGTCTGACGGAAAAAGGCTATGAAGTCGGTTTGATCTCACAGGAGCGTTATGATCGTCTGAAAGAGAAAGAAAGACTGATTGAATCTGAAATCGAGAGATTAAAGAATGCCTATGTCGGAACCAGTGAAAAGGTACAGGAACTTCTGGAATCTTATGAAAGTACACCTTTGAATTCAGGAAGCAGTCTGGCAGAACTGATAAGGAGACCGGAATTATCTTACGAAGCTGTTACGGATATTGACGTGACGAGACCGGAACTTCCGAAAGATCTGGCAGCAGAAGTGATCGAACAGGTGGATATTTCTCTGAAATATGACGGTTATATCCAGCGTCAGAAGCGCCAGGTAGAGCAGTTTAAGAAGATGGAAAATAAGAAAATTCCGGAAGATATGGATTATGATGCAGTAAACAGCCTTCGTATTGAGGCAGTTCAGAAGCTGAAAGAATACAGACCGGTGTCAATCGGGCAGGCATCACGTATCTCCGGTGTATCTCCGGCAGATATATCGGTATTGCTTGTGTATCTGAGCGGAAATCACAGATAAGAAATCATAGATAAATTAATAAATGTGATGAAAAAGTAAGAAAAGCGTGGATGAGCAGCTATAGTATAATGAGGTATAGCAGTAAGAAAAAACATCTAGCACAAAAATAAATGTATTAATATTAATACGCACTAAAAATATAATTATACAGTAAGTATAATGATAAGTATATAAAATGAATAAGATGAGAAATTATACATTTTATATACTTATTAATTTTAGAGAGAAAAAAGGAGAAAAATATGGACCAGATTTTGAAAAAAAGCCTGGAAAAGATAGGAATAGAGATCACAGACAAGCAGAAAGAGCAGTTTGATACCTATCATAAGCTTCTTGAAGAGTGGAATAAGGTGATGAACCTGACCGGAATCACAGAATATGAAGAAGTTGTAGAGAAGCATTATGTAGACAGCTTGTCGATTGTGAAAGTAATGGATATGAATCATGTGGATACAGTGATCGATGTAGGTACAGGAGCTGGTTTTCCGGGATTACCGCTGAAAATTGCATTCCCACATCTGAAAGTAACATTACTGGATTCGCTGAATAAGCGGATTAAGTTCCTCAATGCGGTGATTGAAGAACTGGGGCTGGAAGATATCCACACAATTCATGGAAGAGCAGAAGATTATGCCAAAGATGCGGCATATAGAGAAAAGTATGATCTGTGTGTGTCCAGAGCAGTTGCAAATCTGGCAACATTGAGTGAATATTGCCTTCCTTATGTAAAAGTAGGCGGTATGTTTATACCTTATAAATCAGGTGAGATTGATGAAGAGGTAAATGAATCGAAAAAAGCGGTGAAGGTGCTTGGTGGAGAGGTTGAAGATGTCGTGAAATTCGAATTGCCGGGAACGGATATCGGAAGATCCTTTGTAAAGATCCATAAAGTAAAGAATACGGCTAAGAAGTATCCGAGGAAGGCGGGGATGCCTTCAAGGGAGCCGATTGTTTAATCGTCGGGGAAATGGCTTACCCCGGGATGGAATGAAAATGAGATAGGGATTCCTGTGCTGATTCGGTTATGGGGAAATTCTAAAGCAAATAAATTGGCCTAAAAGCAGCCATCAAAAATCCAAAACTCGCGTTCGCTCAGACAATGGATTTTTGATGACTAACGGCCAATTTATTTACTTAAGAATTTCCAACCATGACCTCATATGCACAGGAATCCCTATCTCGTTTTCATTCCATCTGGTTTCCGCGGGCGGCAATGATTAAATAATGAGAGTGTAGGGGTGTGTGAGTGAGGATAAGTGTTGGAAGCGGGGGGAGAAAAATTGGTAAAAGGGAGGATGTTTCACGTGAAACATCCTCCCTTTGTACGTGTGTGGGTGTGTAAAGGTTACTGATGGATGGAATGTATAATAATAACTGAGCTTGTTTGTAAATGTTAATGATAGTCTTTGAAATAGTAATTAGCTTATACTATATCAGCGCAAATTCTTGAATTAGCAGTTGTCGCTTAATAATATATCTATTTGTTCCAGGAATGCATTGGCGTTTTCGCGTTGTGGAAGTAATCCGCTGCCTGGTACTTCGAGGTGTTCGATGGATGGAAGTATGTGGCAGTATTCGTCGGCTTTTTGTGATGTTTCTGGTGCATTTTTACCTGTGATTACTGCAATTGAGTTTGTAAGTCCTTCGAGACAGTGAGAAACATTTACAGTTGTGTAATGTCCTAAAATGCTGGCGTAAAGATATTTACACTCTGCTGAGTCGGAAAGAGCGGTGTTGCGTGCGCCTACATTATAAATAAATGTTCCATATATAGGGATATTTATTATCTTTGCAAGTAGTTTTGATTTGTGATTTGGAGCTTTTGCAAGTGCATGTATGCTTTCCGGACAAACCAGAATAATATGGTCAATCTGGTCGGCTATATTCTGACAGGCAGCTGTTACAAAGGAGGCTGAAGCCCCGGTAGCTACGATATCTGTCTTTTCACCTATAATATCACGAATAAAATCAGTAAGCAGTTGAACATACAGATAGCAGGTATATGTAATTGCGGGCTTGTCGGATTTGCCGCATCCGAGAAGGTCTATCGTATATACTGTGTGTTCTTTGGAAAGAGTACCGATTACTTTATCCCATTCCATAGAAGAACTGTAATGATTCAGATCATGAATAAGAAGAACCGGAGAACCAGTTCCTTCCTTTTTATAATATATATTTCCAAATTTCCAATTATAGTAATTGGATTCATCTTCTTCGGAATGTTCATCGGAGGCGTTGAATATGAATTTATTTATTACATGGAATGCTAAGGTTGTCGTTCCAATTGCTGTTGAGATGAATAATAATGTCTTTTTCCAGTTCATGTTGATACCTCACTTTCTTTCCTTAATTATACTATATTTACTTATGAATTGGAAGATTGCCTTTACAAAATGAGCATAAAATGAACAATGTGAAGAAAAGCAGACATTTTACTTGGAATATATGAAAAGGAGGAAAACAAATAATAAAACATGTGGTAAAAACAAATGTTTCACGTGAAACATATAAAAAGCAGGTACACATAAATAATAAAATAAATGACAAAGTAATTAATGC
>CAVBHX010000051.1:0-6314 GCA_963595255.1 bacterium | reverse complement strand
GCTTTACGTAAAATATGTGAAAAGCTGGAATACAAAAATAGTAGAATAAATCGTAGAAAATGGATGTCACACATGAAATGTATGAAAAGAAGACCTATATAGATAATAGGAAAATGATAAAGAAGTGAATGTTTCACGTGAAACATTACAAAAATCGTATGTCACGCAAAGATAACGAAAATAATAAAGAGAACGCATTTTTATTTATGAAAAAGGGAAAATCTATGTTTCACGTGAAACATTTTCTGGATAAGTATTCTGAAAAGTGATATACTAGAATCATGTGAAATAAGGGAAGGTGATAATTAAATGGGACGAGTTATAGCCGTTGCGAACCAAAAAGGTGGCGTTGGAAAAACAACGACAGCTATTAATCTGTCGGCATGTCTTGCTGAAAAAGGACAAAAGGTTCTTGCTATTGATATGGATCCGCAGGGCAATATGACGAGTGGATTAGGAATAGACAAAGATGAAGTTGAAAAGAATATCTATGATCTGATGATTGGTCAGGCTGGTGTAGATGAAGTTCTGCAAAAGGAAGCAATTGAAAATCTGGATGTGATACCGACAAGCATTGACCTATCGGCTGCTGAAATTGAACTGATCGGTGTGGATGATAAAGAATTTATTATAAGAAATGCAGTTCAGCCGATCAAAGATGATTATGATTATATCATTATTGATTGTCCGCCATCATTAAGTATGCTGACGATCAATGCAATGACAACAGCAGATTCTGTACTGGTTCCGATTCAGTGTGAGTATTATGCACTTGAAGGATTGAGCCAGTTGATACATACAGTGGAGCTTGTAAAAGAAAGGCTGAATCCTGTTCTGGAGATTGAAGGAGTTGTATTTACTATGTATGATGCACGAACCAATCTTTCGCTCCAGGTAGTGGAAAATGTAAAGGAAAACCTGCAACAGAACATCTATAAGACGATTATTCCTAGAAATATCCGATTGGCTGAAGCACCAAGTTATGGTATGCCGATTAATCTGTATGATCCTAAGTCTACAGGAGCAAGTGCATATCAGAGACTGGCTGATGAAGTTATGAATAGAGAGTAAATGAAAGATGTAATGTAGGAGGAAACGAATGCCAATAAAGAAAAAAGGATTGGGAAAAGGACTGGATAGTCTGATTCCTGATAATAAGAGCATGAAGTCTGTTACATCGGAAAAAACTGTGGAATCAAAAGAAGATGCAGCAACTAAATCCGGTGTACAGGTAATGAAAATTAATGAGGTTGAGCCAAACAGAGACCAGCCGAGAAAGAATTTTGATGAAGATGCTCTCCTTGAACTTTCGGATTCGATTAAGCAATTTGGTGTGTTACAGCCATTGCTTGTTCGAAAAAGAAAAGATTACTATGAGATCATTGCGGGCGAAAGAAGATGGAGAGCTGCAAAACTTGCCGGAGTAAAAGAAGTTCCTGTGATTGAAAAGGAATATACAGATCAGGAAATTCTTGAGATAGGTTTGATTGAGAACATTCAGAGAGAAAACTTGAATCCGATTGAAGAAGCAATTGCATACAAGAGACTTCTGGAGGAATTCAATCTGAAACAAGATGAAGTCGCAGAGAGAGTATCGAAGAGCAGAACAGCCGTAACGAACTCTATGCGTTTGCTGAAACTTAGTGATAAAGTTCAACAGATGATCATTGACGATATGATTTCAACGGGACATGCAAGAGCATTGCTGGCCATTGACGATCCTGAGCTTCAGTACACACTGGCAAATAAAATATTTGACGAAAAACTCAGTGTAAGAGAAACTGAAAAATTGGTCAAAGAAATAAAAAATCCAAAGAAACCGAAAGAAAAGAAACCGGTGGCCAATTCATTTATTTACCAGGATCTGGAAGAAAAAATGAAGAGTGTATTTGGAACAAAGGTAAGTATAGCATCAAAAGGAAAGGGAAAAGGTAAGATAGAGATAGAATATTATTCAGATGATGAATTAGAACATCTGTTCGATATGATGATGAGCATTAAAAGAGGAGAGTAATTGAATATGGATAGCAAAATACTGAAAGCACTTGGTATCGATCCGGCATTAATATTTATATTTTTGCTGATACTGATTGTTATATTATTCGTTCTGTATGTAAATGTAACAATGAAGTATAATCGATTGAAAAGCAGCTATACGACGTTTATGCGTGGTAAAGATGGAAAAACTCTGGAAGAAAGTATGATGTCGGGATTCTCGGATGTAGAGGCCATTCTGAAATATACAAAACAGAATCGTACAGACATTCAGAAACTTAACAAGAAGATGGAAAAATCTTACCAGAAACTCGGAATTGTAAAGTACGATGCATTTAATGAAATGGGTGGTAAACTCAGTTTCGCACTTGCAATGCTGGATAATAATAATACTGGTTGGATCATCAATGCGATGCACAGCAGAGAAGGCTGCTACACTTATGTGAAAGAGATCGTAAAAGGTGAAAGTTATGTAGAGCTTGCAGAGGAAGAAGCAGAAGCACTGGATAAAGCAATCTTCGAAGATGGTTATGAAGAAGAAGTGGATAAAGCAGTTGCATCTGCAACAGGAAGTCTTAAGTCTGTTAAGTCTGGTCCGGCAAAGAATGGAAAGCAGAAAAGCACGAATGCGAGAAATACAAAACAGACATCTGGAAAAGCAAACAATGGTAAGATCTTAAATGCAAGAACCAGTAATGTGTGTCCAGATATGGCAAGACCTGAAAAAACAAGAAATGAGAGATAATATAACATATATATAATCAGGAGGAATTTAGAAAAATGTTAGATATCAAATTTGTAAGAAATAATCCGGATGTTGTAAAGCAGAACATTAAGAACAAATTTCAGGATGAGAAATTACCTTTAGTAGATGAGGTAATAGAACTGGATCAGAAGAATAGAGATATTAAGGGAGAAGTAGAAGCACTCCGTGCAGAAAAGAATAAAATCTCCAAACAGATCGGTGCATGCATGGCACAGGGAAAGAAAGAAGAAGCAGAAGAATTAAAGAGAAAAGTATCTGAAAGCGCTGCAAGAATCGAAGAACTTTCCAAAGAAGAGAAAGAAGTAGAAGAAAAACTGAAACAGAACATGATGATCATTCCGAACATCATTGATCCATCTGTACCGATTGGAAAAGATGACAGCGAGAACGTAGAAATTGAAAAATTCGGTGAGCCGGTTGTTCCTGATTTTGAAATCCCATATCACACAGATATTATGGAATCATTCGACGGAATCGATCTGGAAAGCGCCGGAAGAGTAGCAGGAAACGGCTTCTACTACCTGATGGGAGATATCGCAAGAATTCATTCTTCTGTACTTGCATATGCAAGAGATTTCATGATCAATCGTGGATTTACTTACTGTGTACCACCTTTCATGATCAGAAGTAATGTTGTAACAGGTGTTATGAGTTTCGCAGAGATGGATTCCATGATGTACAAGATCGAGGGAGAAGACCTGTACCTGATCGGAACAAGTGAGCACTCTATGATCGGTAAATTCATCGATACGATGTTAGAAGAAAAACAGCTTCCACAGACACTTACAAGTTATTCACCATGTTTCCGTAAGGAAAAAGGAGCTCACGGTATCGAGGAGCGTGGAGTATACAGAATCCACCAGTTCGAGAAACAGGAAATGATCGTTGTATGTAAACCGGAAGAAAGCAAGATCTGGTATGATAAATTATGGCAGAACACGGTAGATCTGTTCCGTTCACTGGATATTCCGGTACGTACATTAGAGTGCTGCTCAGGTGACCTGGCAGATCTGAAGGTAAAATCTTGTGACGTAGAAGCATGGTCTCCAAGACAGAAGAAATATTTCGAAGTAGGAAGCTGCTCTAACCTTGGCGATGCACAGGCAAGAAGACTTGGTATTCGTGTCAAAGGTGAAGACGGAACAAAATACTTCGCACACACACTGAACAATACAGTAGTAGCTCCGCCGAGAATGCTGATCGCATTCCTGGAAAACAACCTTCAGGAAGACGGATCAGTTAAGATCCCTAAGGCATTACAGCCATACATGGGTGGAACAGAGAAGCTTGTACCTAAAAAATAAGCAGTTATAAGGATAAGCGTATGCATCAATATATGAAATCCATTGGATTTGGAAATGTCAGAGACAAAAAACAGTTAACACAGATTTTAAAAGATGTGGAAGAATCCTATACACAACATCAGCTCGTTACACAGGATGAAACAACGGACCTTTGTGAGTTTGAAAAAGAATATGGAGAAGGAATCGGAATCAAGGTGTGCGGAGATATGGACATCGATGAACAGTTTGAGTACCGTTATTATACACCATATTTCAAAGGATCCGGTGTGACATCCTATGCGGATGTCAGTGTGGAACGAAGGATAGACCGGGAAGCATATGTGGGCATCTGTGAAGATACAAAAGTAGGCATTAATCTGGTATTCTATCTTCAGAATATGATGGAATATCTGAGGGAAAGGCAGCTTGGCGGAAGAAGTATCAAGTATTCTTCTGTGACACTGTCAGGTCTTTGCAATGAGGGAACCATCCTGCTCCCGGTGCTGAAAAGCAAAGAGCAGGAACGGGAACAGCAGGAAGATGTACACAATCGTATGTTGCTTTTAAGTGCAGCGAAATCTGGCGATCCACAGGCGATTGAAAGTCTTACACTGGATGACATCGATACATATTCCAAAGTATCAAGAAGATTGATATCGGAAGATGTATTTACGATCGTGGATACGTACATTATGCCATTCGGAATCGAATGTGACCGGTATTCGATCATGGGAGAAATCCTGGAATATCGTCTTACCAGAAATGAGATAACGAGAGAAGATATCTGCATCATGAAACTGGATGTAAACGGCCTTCTGTTCGATGTATGTGTACCAAAAAGAGAGGTCATGGGCGAACCGGCAGTCGGACGCAGATTCAAAGGAAATGTGTGGCTGCAGGGAAGAATCAACTTCTAATCCGCCATGCATTCGGAAGAAGCTTCCGAGGGCAGACCCTTTGTATGTGGATAAATAAAGAAAAATGTGGATAAATATTTTGGAAAGATACAGGGATGGGGAAAAACATCCCTGTATTGACTTTTACAGGATTAATAGGTAAAATAATAAAGTACGAGTTAGTCAGGCTCCCTTAGTTAAATGGATATAACAAGCCCCTCCTAAGGGTCAGGTGGAGCAATCCCCTTTCGGAAGCGATTTATGAAGAATGTCTCAGAATTTGCAAGTTAAAATTAAGTACCACATTGAATTGCTCCATGAAAATTAAATACGTCTCAGTACCTCAGTAGGATAGAGGGTTCGCCTCCTAAGAATAAGCCGAGGCATTTCCCTGAGGGAATTATAAAAAAACAACCTACAGTTCGATTTCATTCTGAATCGATGAAAAGTGACAATGAAGCTTTCCCCATTTTGGCGAATGCTCTGATGTCACCGAAGCAAAAAATCTGTGATTGACAGCTTGTAAAAGAGCTGATAATCTAATATATGGCCGTCGGGAGAAAATCCCAGAACCCCAGTAAAATCAAGGGTTTGTGGCATGTGTCTTCGTAGCTCAGCTGGATAGAGCACTCGCCTCCTAAGCGAGGGGTCAGAGGTTCAAATCCTCCCGGAGACGCTGAATAAGCGTTCGAAAATGTTAGCTGGATTAGCTGACAGCGAACGCTTTTTTTATTTTCTGATCACGTTCCGGTCATCTGAATTCCAATCTGAAAATGATTTTCCAGCTAACACAAAGCGATTTTTGTTAGCTGACAGCTAATCAAAATCACCAGTTTGCAAACATGGGTTTCAAGGAGTCCAGCTAATATTAGGGTTCCTCTCTGTTGTCACCCCTTAAATGGGGATGTAAATCAGAGAAAATATCGGATAAGATGAAAAATCCTTTCGATTTTGCAAACAAAAATTAGCAGAAACAGTATACAGTTCTATTAGCTACAGCTAATGGTCAAACAGCAATGTCTGTTTGGAACTTTTTCTAAAAGGAGAGAGTTCCAGACAGGCATTTTTTGTTGTACTGGAAAGAAAGGAGAATCTGAATGACAAACATGGAAAAACCATCAAATGAACAGGAAGAACGGATCATTGAAATTGAGATTGAACGACTCCGACCTTTTAAGGAGCATCCGTTTCAGGTGAAAGACGATAAAGAGATGCATCTGCTGAAGGAAAGCATCAAAGGTTTAATTGGTTTGGAAAATGGTAATGGCAGACTGGAAGTGAATTGATGTGAAAGCCTTGGATTGCTAAGATGGTTATAAGGAGGAAGTTGTGACAATTATTGTAATAGAAAAAATTATTGAAATGTTTATTATT
>CAVBHX010000050.1:0-27897 GCA_963595255.1 bacterium | reverse complement strand
AACAAGGGCTTATAGCCCTGGAGCAAACCACCCGTTGGACGGGTGGTCCTGATTTCTGTTTGCTGCGGCTAGAATGCATAATGTATCTTCTCCTTTGGTAAAATGGAATCAAGTTCATGGTAGAGCCGTGCGATCGGAAGGCCGACCACGTTATTGTAATCACCTTCAATTCCTTTTACATGAATGGCGAAAGCACCCTGGATGCCGTAGGCACCGGCCTTGTCAAGAGAATCCCCGCTGTCAACATAAGCGTGAAGGTCTTCTTTTGTGACAGGATAGAATGTAACATCCGTTTTCTCATAAAATGTATGTAAGATCTGCTGCCCGTGGATGCGTCCTGCAAATGTGACCCCTGTATAGACCTGGTGGGTGCGGTCTGCGAGCATGGAAAGCATATCAAAAGCTTCTTCGCTGTCTGCCGGTTTTCCAAGAATTTCCCCACGATAAGATACGATGGTGTCGGCACCGATTACGATACAGTCTTTGCCCTGATATGTGGGATTATTTTTTATCTGTGATTCATATACATCAAGAGCTTTCTGATGTGCCAGTTCCATTACAACATCGGATGGAATATCTTTGGTGATCTTTTCGTCAACCGAAGACGGGATAACATCAAATGTGAATCCTGCCTGGGTGAGCAGCTCCTGCCGTCTGGGAGAAGCTGATGCTAATACGTATTTCATGACTTTTTCTCCTTTGTGACTTTTTTGAAAATATATAAAATACCAATTTTAGTATAGCATAAAATGAAAAAAACAGAAATTCATAACCGATAAAATTATACAGTAAAAATTGCAATCACCGTATGAATCCGATATAATATTAATAAGTATAAATAAACGGAGGCTTGTTATTATGTATATCAGTGAAATAAGAACAAAAGCACCAGCAGACGAAAGAATGCCGTTGGAGCGGAAATTTTATGATACATTGGAAAAATTAAAGATACCATATGAACAGGTGGATAATGATCCGGCAGCTTCGATGGAAGAATGTGCGGAAGTGGACAAAGCGATCGGAACGGAGATCAGGAAGAATGTGTTCCTTTGTAATCAGAAAAAGACGACGTTTTTCTTATTAGTTATGCCGGCAGACAAGGCATTTGATACGGCCGCATTCAGTAAAAAGCTGGGTGTGTCCCATATGTCATTTGCACCGCCGGAGAAGATGCTGGAACATCTGGGTACAACGCCAGGCTCAGCAAGTGTTGCAGGACTTCTGACTGACGAAGACGACTATGTGCAGGTGATCATAGACAAGGAAGTTGCAGATGCAGAATGGTTCGGATGTAATCCGGGAATCAATACCAGCCATCTGAAGTTCAAGACAAAAGATCTGCTTCAGAAGTACCTTCCGGCGATTCATCACAGAGCAAGGATTGTGGATCTGTAGAGGATAGAAAAGAAAATAAAAAGGAATAACAGCATTATAAACATTATAAATATGAAGACATCAGAAGATTTAAAACAGATACTGGAGCGCATTGATCACAAAGGGTATCCGGCATATAAAGATACCAGGGGCGCATACCAGTTTGGAAATTATATATTAAGTATTGATCATGTACAGGGAGATCCGTTTGCGGCACCGTCCAGACTGCATATACAAGTGGCGGGAAGAGCGGCAGGATTTCCGGAAAAATTATATGACAAAAAATGTAAGAAAACAGCAGCAGCCGATCATCTGCTTAGAATTTTTGCAAAACAGATTGAAAGGTATTCATTTCAGGCACATGGTTCCGGGAAAAGCGGAATCATCCAGGTGACGAGGTGCGGTCAGGAAGTGCTGGAACGTACGGCCTGTGAAATAGATGAAAAGACAGGAGATGTCATTGTGCGGTTTGAAGTTGGATTTCCGGCAAGAGGACGTACAATACAGGCAGGAGAGCTGATTAAGATTCTTTATCGGTTCCTCCCGGCATGTGTGGAAAAGTCTCTGTATTATAAAAATATTGCTCAGAGTGCATTAAAGCGTGCGGTAGAACTTGCCGTGGATCAGGAGTATATCCGGGAACAACTGAAAAAAGAAAATCTGGTTGCGTTTGTTGCGGATGGATCGGTTCTTCCGAGAGAGTCAGGCGTGTCTCAGAGACCGATGAAGGATGCAGTGCCGTTTGTATCACCGGATTCGATGAAAGTAACAATGAAGCTTCCATATAAAGGTGCAATTACCGGGATGGGAATCCGAAAAGGAATCACTCTGATCGTAGGAGGCGGTTATCATGGCAAATCTACGCTGCTTAAATCACTGGAAAGCGGCGTATATCCGTATATTGCAGGAGATGGCAGAGAATATGTGGTCACAGATGATACGGCCATGAAGATCCGTGCAGAAGACGGCAGAAGCATCCGTCATACAGATATTTCCATGTTTATCAAAGATCTGCCGAATGGAAAAGATACGTATGCATTTGATACAGAAGATGCAAGCGGAAGTACATCGCAGGCTGCAAATGTCATAGAAAGTATGGAAGCCGGAGCAAAGGTATTTCTGATCGATGAGGATACGAGTGCGACCAATTTTATGGTCAGGGATGAGTTGATGCAGCAGGTGATTCATCGTGATATGGAACCTATTACACCATTTATCGAACGAGTGCGTGATATTTATCAGGAATATGGAATTTCTACCGTGCTGGTAGCGGGAAGTTCCGGTGCATATTTCCAGATCGCAGATCAGATTGTCCAGATGGACAAATATGTTCCGAAAGAGATAACAGAACTGGCAAAGAAAGCGGCTGCGGATTATCCGGCACTGAAGTTTCCGGAAGAAAAACCGGAGCATCCATCATTTGACCGGAAGGTGCGTAAGAATCCGGGTATCCGTCAGAAGGGCAGAGTGAAATTAAAAACGATGGGACGCGATGCGGTTATGATTGGTCATGAAACGATCGATCTGAGATATGTGGAACAGCTTATGGACAGTGAACAGTTGAATACGCTGGGGCAGGTTGTACGTTTTCTGGAAGAAGAAGTATTTGACGGCAGGAAAACACTTGGACAGGCAGTGGAGCAGACAGAGAAGATTCTGAATGAAAAAGGACTTGCCGGAATGTGCGAGGGCAGTGCTGTACCGGGGAATCTTGCCAGACCACGTATACAGGAGATTTATGCTTGCATGAACCGTTACAGAAAGCTTGGAACAGACAGGAAAGAGAGGGGATAGTATATGAGAGTCATTGCCGGAAGTGCAAGGAGAACACAGTTAAAGACATTAGAAGGGATGGATACCAGACCGACGACAGACCGGATCAAGGAGACGTTATTTAACATGATCGCCCCATATTTATATGACAGTATTTTTCTGGATCTGTTTGCCGGAAGCGGTGGAATCGGGATAGAAGCTTTAAGCAGAGGAGCGATGGAAGCTGTATTTGTGGAGAAGAATCCGAAAGCGATGGCATGTGTCAAAGAAAACCTTCAGAAGACACATTTTGAAAGAAAAGGAATGACTATGCAGATGGATGTGATGACAGCTCTTTATAAATTAGAAGGGGAAAAACAGTTTGATTATATATTCATGGATCCTCCGTATAATAATGAGCTGGAGAAAAGTGTCCTGACTTATCTCGCAGAATCATCGCTTCTGGCCGAAGAAGGAGTCATCATCGTAGAGGCTTCGAAAGAGACGAAGTTTGACTATGTGGAGGAACTTGGCTACAACATCATTAAGGAAAAAGAATATAAAACGAACAAGCATGTATTTTTGGAGCCTGCGGGAAGGAAAGAGATATGTTAACAGGAATCTATCCGGGAAGCTTTGACCCGGTCACATACGGACATCTGGATATTATAAAACGCTCTGCTGAAATGGTAGATGAACTGGTAGTCGGAGTGCTGAACAATAAAGCAAAAACCCCGTTGTTTTCCGTAGAAGAACGTGTTAAAATGTTAGAGGAAGTAACGAAAGACATACCAAATGTTAAGATTATTCCATTTGAAGGATTATTGGTTGATTTTGCCCATAAGCTGAATGCGAAGATTGTAATAAGGGGACTTCGGGCGATCACTGATTTTGAATATGAATTACAGATGGCGCAGACCAATCATAAGCTTGCGTCAGATGTAGAGACGGTATTCCTGACCACGAATCTGCAGTATTCGTATTTGAGTTCTACCACGGTAAAAGAAGTGGCAGCCTTCGGAGGAGATATATCCCAGTTTGTGCCAGAGTATATAGCGCAGAAAGTCTGGGAGAAAATGAAACATAAAAGGAGAGTGTAAATATTATGAGCAGCCGTATTGAGCAGATCATAGAGGAAATTGAAGAGTATATCGACAGCTGTAAATTCCAGCCGCTGTCAACAACAAAGATCATTGTAAATAAAGATCAGATGGACGAACTTTTAAGAGAACTTCGGATGAAAACTCCGGATGAAATTAAGCGCTATCAGAAGATTATTGCGAATAAGGATGCGATTCTTGCCGATGCACAGGCAAAGGCAGATGGAATGATCCAGGATGCACAGATTCAGACAAATGAGCTGGTAAGTGAACATGAGATTATGCAGCAGGCATATGCACAGGCTAATGAAATCGTAACAGCGGCAACGGAACAGGCACAGCAGATTCTGGACAATGCAACGAATGATGCAAATCAGATTCGAATCGGTGCGATTCATTATACAGATGATCTCCTTTCTCAGGCAGAGAGTGCAATCGGACGTACATTAGATACGTATACATCAAAGTATGACAGCCTTGTAAATTCACTTCAGGAATGTTATGATATGGTTCGTAATAACAGAGCAGAACTGGATGTTCCACCGGAGACAGAGCAGAATGCAACGCCGGAATATCCTCAGGATGATTATCCGGCAGAAGAATATTCTGATAATTATGGACAGGATGAGTATCTGGACGATGATAATCATTATTCAGATGATGTACCGATTTCTGATTATGATATCCAGGATAATGATACATTGGATTAGTATATAATCAAAGAAATATGTAGGCAGATATAAGAAGACTGGTTACCAATGCGGTGGCCAGTTTTTCTGCTATATAGGGAATGATTGGCAGTCCGCTTTCGTGGATCATAGAATAAGTTTGAGCAATACAGCACCAGCCGCCAAAAGAAGCAAGGATGGCACAGAGTATGATCTGATATTTCGAACAGAGATCGGAGGAAGCGATTAGTTTAATTCCGGTACTGATCTCAAGGCTTGAGCAGATAATGAGAGTTCCCGGATGATCTGGCAACAGACCGGATATCAGTTTTATCAGTATAGAGAACATGATCATGTATCCTCCGATTTTAGTGATCGCTTCAAATGCGTTCATGATGCATTGATCGAAGAAATTGTCCGGCAAATTTCCAGATGAATAAGTAGAAGAAAAATCTATTGGAACAGTTTCCATTGGCTGATGATAATAGAATATCCGGAATAAGAATCCGGTAATAAAAGTTGCGATAATAAGGATAAAAAGAAACGGGATACCAAGAGAGGAGTCTTTCAGATTTTGCATCACAATATAGCTGAGGATGAATGCAGGACTGGTATTATTACAAAATGACAAAAGATAAGAAGCCTCTGGTTTGGAAATTTTGTGTGCATTCAGCAAATCGGCCGTAGTCTTTGCACCCATGGGATAACCGCATAAGAATCCGGTAAGTACAGCAAAAGTACCATAATAGGAGGTGCCGAGAAACGGACATAAGAAAGGTGATGTGATATGACAGATCCAGTGGATCGCCGGTGTGTGAATCGTGATATTAATAAGGATCATGTAAGGTAAAAGAGTTGGCAGAACAATCTGAAACCAAAGAAGCAGGCCCTGGCTTGCACCTGAAAATACAGTCTTCGGGGAAAAAAGCATATATAAGAAGAATGATAATACAGCAATAGTGCCAATACGGTGTTTTAACATAAGAGACTCCGGGAAGGAACTTGTTAATTCATTGTATGGATACGGTTGATTTTTTATGAAGACTGTTAGATAATAGATAACAGTGTAATATAGAAGGAGTGTAGGAAAATGGCAGTGTTAAATGAATTAGAACCGAAAGAAGTCTTCCGGTTTTTTGAAGAAATAAGTGCGATTCCGAGAGGAAGCCGTGATACAAAGCGCATCAGTGATTATCTGGTAGCATTTGCAAAAGAGAGAGAGTTGAAAGTCATTCAGGATGAAGTAAATAATGTGATTATATTCCAGCCTGGAACCCCTGGATATGAAGACAGTGAACCAGTGATCTTACAGGGGCACATGGATATGGTATGTGAAAAGACTCCGGATTCTACGCATGATTTTAAAAATGATGGGTTGGAATTATATGTTGAAGATGGTTTTTTAAAGGCGAAAGACACAACACTTGGAGGAGATGATGGAGTTGCCGTTGCTATGGCACTTGCACTGATGGATAGTGATGACATTCCACATCCACCGATTGAAGCAGTATTTACGGTAGATGAGGAACTGGGAATGGAAGGTGCGGAAGCAATCGACCTGTCGGTATTGAAAGGAAAGAAACTCATTAATCTGGATTCCGAAGAAGAGAAGACGCTGACAGTCGGATGTGCAGGTGGAGTCCGCTATCAGGGATTGATTCCTGTAGAAAAAGTGACTGCATCCGGAGAAAAGATTCAGATTACGATTCAGGGACTTCTGGGAGGACATTCCGGAGAAGAAATCCACAGACAGCGTGGAAATGCAAATAAGATGATGGCACGTCTGTTGTATCATATTGCGGGAAGTAAGGGGTATTATCTGAGTGAAATTTATGGTGGTTCAAAAGATAACGTAATTGCAATGGAAGCACAAGCGTCTATTGTTACAGCACCAGAAGATGCGCAGGAGATTCTTGCCATGATCAGTGAGATGGAAACGGTGTGGAATGCAGAATTTATGGGAGAAGAGCCGGGACTGATCGTAAGAACTGAAAATGAAAAGGTAGAAGATGTAGTGGTGTTCTCAAAAGATACCACGCAAAAAGTTGTGGGATACTTAACGGCAAGCCCGAATGGTCTGATAGAATACAGTCGTAAAGTTTCCGGTGCAACAGAGACGTCTTTAAATCTTGGTGTCGTGTCTATGAAGGAAAATGGAGTGGAAGCAGCCTTCCTGATCCGAAGTGCGGTAGACAGCAGAAAGCAGCAGGTATTAGAAGAAGTGGATGCCCTGACGAAAGCATTCGGAGGAATCGGTACTCTTTCAAGCGAATATCAGGCATGGCAGTATAAGCCGCAGTCAGAACTGCGTCCGGTCATGGTAGAAGCATATAAAGAGGTCTATGGAAAAGAACCAGAGATCTGCATTATCCATGGCGGCCTGGAGTGTGGAATCTTCCTTGGAAAACGTCCGGATCTGGACTGTGTATCCTGCGGTCCGGATGTTCTGGATATTCATTCTTATAATGAACGCCTTGATATCGCATCTACACAGAGAAGCTGGGAATTCCTGAAACTAGTGCTTAAAAACTGTAAATAATAAAATGTGCAAGTATAGTATAATAGTATAATAGTAACATGATAAAAGATGACAAAATGACGGAGGATAAGTGTATGAATCTGCCAGCAGCATTTGAAGAAAAGATGCGTGCGCTTCTCGGAGATGAATTTGATGCATATATTGCCTGCTATGAGGAACCAAGATATTATGGCATGCGTGTGAATACAGGAAAAATCTCTGTAGAAGAGTTTGAAAAGATATGTCCGTTTGAGATCAAAAAAATCCCGTGGATTGAAAATGGATTCTATTATGACGGGGACAAAGTGTCTCCTGCGAAACATCCATATTATTTTGCCGGCCTTTATTATCTTCAGGAGCCAAGCGCCATGACACCTGCGAACCGTCTTCCGGTAGAACCGGGAGACAAGGTTCTGGATGTCTGTGCAGCTCCGGGAGGAAAGGCGACAGAATTAGGAGCAAAATTACAGGGAGAAGGCGTGCTGATCGCCAACGATATCAGTAGTTCGAGAGCTAAAGGATTGCTTAAGAACATTGAGGTGTTCGGAATCGGAAATGTTCTGGTATTAAGCGAAGAACCGGGACGTCTGGAGAATTATTTTACGGAATATTTTGATAAGATCCTGATCGATGCACCGTGTTCCGGAGAAGGAATGTTCCGGAAAGATAAAAAGATGGTAAAAGCATGGGAAGAACACGGACCGGAATTCTTCAGCAATCTGCAGAGAAATATTATTCTGCAGGCTGCAAGAATGTTAAAACCGGGCGGGCTCATGCTGTATTCGACATGTACATTCGATCCGAGTGAAAATGAACGGATCATTGAACACCTGAAAAAAGAATATCCGGAATTCCATGTACTTCCGATGGAAAGCTATGAGGGATTCTGCCCGGGCATACCGGAAGTGACCGAAGAAAAGGATGAAGAATTGAAAAAAACAGTCCGTATCTTCCCTCATAAGATGAAAGGGGAAGGACATTACGTTGCTCTCCTGCAGAAAGGAGAACCAGTACTTTCAAAAGAACTGAAAGTAAAGAAGAAATCAGGAAAGATCCCGGCAGATCTGGAAGAATTCATGAAGCAGGTGACATGGAAACTGGACGGTTCCAGACTGGACATCCATGGGGAACGCATTTACTATATGCCGGAAGGCCTTCCGGATGTGAGAGGAATCCGCTTCTTAAGAACCGGACTGTTACTTGGAGAGTTAAAGAAGAACCGCTTTGAACCAAGCCAGGCATTTGCCATGTGTCTGAAAAAGGACGAATATGCACAGATCATTGATCTCCCGTGTGAAGATGAAAGAGTCAGACGCTACCTGAAAGGGGAGACGCTGGATGTCGATGACTTGACAGAACGAAAAGCAAAAGGTTGGTATCTGGTCTGTGTAGACGGATATCCGCTTGGATGGGGAAAGGTGTCGAATGGAACACTTAAGAATAAATACCTGCCGGGATGGAGGCTTTGTTAAATGATGCGTCTTGATAAATATCTGGCAGAGATGGGTGTGGGAACCCGTCAGGAAGTAAAAAAACAGATCCGTCAGGGAAAAGTTACCGTTAACGGGATCGTGGTAAAAGCAGCAGATACGAAGATTGACGAGAACGGTGATGAAGTTATGGTGGACGGCCGTAACATTTCATATGTGTCGTATGAATACTATATGCTGAATAAGCCGGTAGGCGTGATATCTGCGACTGAAGACCGGAAGGATACAACGGTTATTGACCTGATCCGGGATAAGAAACGAAAAGATCTTTTCCCGGTCGGACGTCTGGATAAAGATACGGAAGGTCTGCTTCTGATCACGAATGACGGCGACCTGGCACACCGTCTGCTTGCCCCGAAAAAGCATGTGGATAAAGTTTATTATGCAAAAATAGACAGCGCCGTTACAGAAGAAGATGTGAAGAAATTTGCAGAAGGAATCGACATTGGCACGGATGAAAAAGAGATGACAAGACCTGCAAAGCTTGAAATTATAAAAAGCGGGGAAGAATCCGAGATCCGCCTTACGATTCATGAAGGAAAATTCCATCAGGTAAAACGGATGTTCCATGCAGTGGGAAAAGAAGTGACGTATCTGAAACGGGAACGTATGGGCACGCTGTGTCTGGATGAAAATCTGAAGCCCGGAGAATACCGGCTGCTGACAGAAGAGGAGATAGAGAATGTCAGAAAATAAATTTTTGCCGATTTGTAAAAAGGATATGAAAGAAAGAGGATGGGAGCAGCTGGATTTTGTCTACATTTCCGGAGATGCTTATGTAGATCATCCGTCCTTTGGACATGCGATCATTACAAGACTTCTGGAAGCACATGGATTTAAAGTCGGCATCATTGCGCAGCCGGACTGGAAAGATAAGAACAGCATTACGATCCTTGGAGAACCAAGGCTGGGATTTTTAGTCTCGGCAGGAAATATGGATTCTATGGTGAACCACTATTCGGTATCCAAAAAGCACCGTCGGACAGATGCCTATACGCCGGGCGGCGTGATGGGAAAACGTCCGGATTATGCAGCGGTTGTATACAGTAATCTGATCCGCCAGGTCTACAAGAAGACACCGATCATTCTTGGAGGAATTGAGGCAAGCCTCAGACGAATGGCGCATTACGATTACTGGTCGGACAAATTAAAACGTTCGATCCTGTTGGATTCCGGTGCAGATCTGGTGTCTTACGGAATGGGTGAGCATTCAATCATTGAGATTGCAGAAGCACTGGACAGTGGAATTGCAGTCAGTGATATTACGTTTATTGCCGGAACGGTGTATAAGACAAAGAGTCTGGACAGTGTCTATGATGCAGAAATTCTGCCAGGATATGAAGATATGAAACAGGATAAACTGGAGTATGCAAGAAGCTTTTATGTCCAGTACTGCAATACCGATCCATTTTCTGGAAAGAGGCTGGTAGAACCATATAATGATCATTTATATGTAGTACAGAATCCTCCGGCACTTCCGCTAACAGAAAGAGAGATGGATGATGTGTACGGTCTGCCGTATATGCGGACATACCATCCTTCTTATGAAAAGGACGGTGGTGTACCGGCAATCTCGGAGGTAAAATTCAGTTTGATCAGTAACCGCGGCTGTTTTGGAGGCTGTAGTTTCTGCGCACTGACGTTCCATCAGGGAAGGATTATGCAGGTGAGAAGTCACGAATCTTTGCTGGAAGAGGCGAAGATGATCACACGGGAAAAGGACTTTAAAGGCTATATTCATGATGTAGGTGGTCCGACGGCAAACTTCCGTCAGCCATCCTGTGAAAAACAGCTCACAAGAGGTGTATGTAAGAATCGCCAGTGCCTGTTCCCGAAGCCGTGTCCGAATCTGAAGGTGGATCACCGGGATTATATCAAACTATTAAAAGAACTGTGGGATATTCCGAAGGTGAAGAAGGTATTCATACGTTCGGGAATCCGTTTTGATTATGTCGTTGCAGATAAAAGTGATGCATTTCTGGAGGAACTCTGCCGTTATCATGTAAGTGGCCAGTTAAAGGTTGCACCGGAACATGTGTCGGATGATGTGCTTAAGCTGATGGGAAAACCAGAGAACAGCATCTATCAGGAATTTGTGAAAAAGTACCATAAGATGAATCAGAAAATCCACAAAGACCAGTATCTGGTTCCATATCTGATGTCGTCCCATCCGGGTTCTAAAATGAAAGATGCGATAGAACTTGCGGAGCATATCCGGGATCTTGGATATATGCCGGAGCAGGTACAGGATTTTTATCCGACTCCGTCAACCATTTCTACCTGTATGTATTATACCGGAGTAGACCCGAGAACCATGCAGCCGGTCTATGTGCCGAAGAATCCGCATGAGAAGGCAATGCAGAGAGCACTGATCCAGTACCGTGATCCGAAGAATTATGATCTGGTTATGGAAGCTCTGAAGAAGGCACACCGGATGGATCTGGTAGGATTCGACAAGCATTGTCTGATACGTCCGAGAAAGTTTGAAGGAAAGTCAGAACAGAAAACAAAGAACCGGAAGACGCAGAATCAAAAAGCACAGAGTCAGAAAACACAGAATCAGAAAATGTCCGGCAAACCGGGACGAAATGATCGTGGTAAGAACAGCCAGAAAAAGAAATCGATTCGAAATGTGCATAAGAAGAAATAAGACGGATGCAAAGAGGTGTTAAAGTTGAAAATAGCGATCGTTACAGGAGCATCGTCGGGAATGGGAAGAGAATTTGCGCTTCAGATCCCGCGGTTATATAAGAATTTGGATGAATTATGGGTAGTGGCCAGGCGGACAGACCGTCTGAGAAGTTTACAGGAGCAGGTAACTATCCCAGTCAGGATCTTTGACGGCGATATGCAGAGAGACTATATATTTGAAAAGTTACAAAGAGAACTGGATCGTCAGCAGGCAGATATCCGAATGCTTGTAAATGCGGCAGGATACGGGAAGATTGGTACGGTCAGTGATATTGATCTGAAAGAACAATGTGGCATGATTGATCTGAACTGTACGGCGCTTACCAGAATGACAGGAATCTGTCTGCCGTATCTGGCAAAAGGCAGTCGGATCATCAATCTGGCTTCGGCGGCAGCGTTCTGTGCGCAGCCTGGCTTCTGCGTGTATGCAGCTTCCAAAGCATATGTGCTGCGTTTTTCACAGGGGATGGCAGCCGAATTGAAGAAACAGGGAATCCTGGTGACGGCAGTGTGTCCGGGGCCGGTGCATACAGAATTCTTTGACCGGGCTGGAGAACTTGTGGCAAGTGAAAAAGAAGCACTCTGCGCCGAACCGGAAGCTGTGGTCACACAGGCACTGAAAGACAGTGTGCGAGGAAGAGGTGTTTCGGTATACGGAGCAGCCATGAAGGGATCCAGGATCCTTTCCAAGATACTGCCGGACCGCCTGCTTGTGTGGGGAATGATGAAGATTAATCGACAATAGAAAAATAAAAAGGGACAGATAATATGAGAACAGAAAAAGGACAGCCGGGATATGTAAAAGCGAGAAAGCAGAAATATCTTCTGGGCGCAGTCGTTGAATTTGCAATCGTGATTGCAATCTTTATAACCGGATATATCCAGACCAGATCCAGACTGAATCTGCTTACAGTCGTAGCTGTAGTCGGATGTCTTCCGGCGGCGAAGATGTTGGTGGAATTTATTACAATGGCACCGTATAAAAGTATTGAGGAAGCAAAATATCAGGAACTGGAGAAAAAGGCACCATTGATCTTGAAAGCCTACGACATGATCATTACCAGTTCACAGAAGGTTATGCCGCTGGATGCAGTCGTGGTATCCGGACATGTGGTATGTGGATATGCAAGCAATCCGAAGACGGATGAGACAGCACTTGCACACCACATTAAAGATATTTTGAAAGACAATCATTATGATAAGATGACAGTGAAGATTTTCCATGATTATACTGCATTTTTAGCGCGTGCAGAGGGCATGAATAATATGGCAGCAGTAGAGCAGAAAGAATCTATGCGCAGAGAACAGAAGATCCGGAAGATCATCCTGAATATTTCGATGTAAAATAATGGAAAAATAAGGGCAGGAGTTAGAAGAGATGAAAGAACTGATCATTCATGACAATGAGGCAGGACAGCGCCTGGATAAATTGCTGCGCAAGTATCTGAGCGAAGCACCGGGCAGCTTTATTTATAAAATGCTGCGGAAAAAGAATATTGTGCTGAATGGGAAAAAAGCAACGGGAAATGAACATCTGAAAAAAGGAGACAGTGTGAAATTGTTCCTGGCGGATGATACTATCGCAAAATTCCAGGCATCGGGAAAGACGGTGGAAGAAAGCATAAAGAATACGATAAAACTGGATGTGATCTATGAAGATCAGAATGTGATATTCATCAATAAACCATCCGGTATGCTGTCTCAGAAAGCAAAGGAGACAGATGTATCGGTAGTAGAGAATGTGACAGCATATCTTCTGGAATCACGACAGCTCACAAGAGAGAATCTCAAGACCTTCCGCCCATCGATCTGCAACCGCCTGGACAGGAATACCAGCGGTCTGATCGTTGCCGGAAAGAGTCTTGCAGGATTACAGCAGATGGGTGAATTGTTCAAGAAACGTACATTGAAAAAGTATTATCTTTGTATCGTAAAAGGCAGGATCACGGAACCGGCACATATCCGGGGATATCTTGCAAAGGATGAGAAGACGAACCGTGTCAGCCTTTCGAGGGGAAGTCTTTCAAAAGATGCAAAAGGATTTCAGGTAAAAGGACTGCCGATCGAAACGGAATATGTTCCGATTGCATGGAATGAAGAGATGACGCTTCTGAAGGTACATCTGATCACCGGACGTACTCACCAGATCCGTGCACATCTGGCAAGTACGGGCCATCCGCTTCTCGGAGATTACAAATACGGCTCTAAGAAATGGAATGACCGCTATAAAAAAGAATGGAAGATTGAAGACCAGGTACTGCATGCTTATCAGCTTACAATGCCGGGGATGAAGAAAGAACTGGAGAATCTTTCCGGAAAGACATTTTATGCAAAGGTACCGGAGGTTTTCTGGAAACTGATAAAGGAGACAGCATGGGAACATGGAACTCGAGAGGCCTTAGAGGTTCTACATTAGAAGATATGGTCAACCGTACCAATGAGTGGTATCTGGAAAAGAATCTGGCACTGATGCAGAAGATTCCGACCCCGATCACACCGGTGCGGATGGATAAAGAACACAGACAGATCACGCTCGCTTATTTTGATCAGCGCAGTACGATCGACTATATTGGAGCGGTACAGGGAATTCCGGTGTGTTTTGATGCAAAAGAATGTGTGGCAGAGACATTTCCGCTTCAGAATATTCATGAACATCAGGTAGAGTTTATGAAGAACTTTGAAAAACAGCAGGGAATCGCATTTATCCTGATCTACTATTCTTCCAGAAATATCTTATATTATATGCGTTTTGAAGAACTGTATAAGTTTTGGATGCGGGCGCAGAATGGAGGTCGAAAGAGCTTTCGTTTTGATGAGCTGGATGAGCGCTTTTTTATGAAATTTTTCCGTGGATGCTATGTTCCGTATCTGGATGCACTGAATCTCGATCTGGAACTTCGGGATGAACTTGACAAAACGGATGAAACTGCGTATAATGCAAAGTGATTTTTTAACATGGTAGCACACTAAAGTGCCCAAAAGAATATTACTACTTGGAGGACATATGAAGAAGAAATTACACACTCCGGAAGGAGTACGGGATATATACAACGTAGAATGTGGTAAGAAACTTGCGTTGGAAAGCAGATTAAAAAAAGTATTTCATTTATATGGATATCATGATATACAGACTCCGACGATTGAATATTTCGATGTATTCCGTGAGGAGATTGGAACTACACCGGCCAATGATCTGTATAAATTCTTTGATAAAGATGGAAATACACTTGTATTAAGACCGGATATTACGCCATCGATCGCGAGAGCATCTGCAACTTTATTCAAAGATGAGAATCTTCCAATCCGACTGTGTTATACGGGAAATACATTCGTGAACCATTCCAGCTATCAGGGACGCTTAAGAGAGACGACTCAGATGGGAGCCGAATTTGTTGGGGATGATTCGATAGAGGCAGATGCAGAGATGCTTGCACTTGTCATTGAATCGATGCTGACGATCGGATTAAAAGAGTTCCAGCTCTGTGTCGGAAATGTTGACTTTTTCCAGAGCCTGATCGAAGATGCAAGTCTGGATGAAGAGGCAGAAGAAAGAGTAAGAGAACTGATCGGCAACCGTAACTATTTCGGTGTGGAAGAGTTCCTGGACAGCATTCAGGCAAAGAGAAGTTCAAAAGAAGCCTTCTCTGCACTGAATGAACTGATCGGTGGAATTGATATTCTGGAAAAGGCTGAAAATCTTGCACCAAACTCCAAAGGTGTGATGGCAGTCAGACGTCTGGAAAAGATATATAATATCTTACGTTATTACGGCGTGGAAAAATTCGTTACATTTGACCTGAGTATGACAGGCACATATGGATATTATACAGGAATCGTATTCCGTGGTTACACTTACGGAACCGGAGATGCCGTTGTAAAAGGCGGACGTTATGATCACCTGATCGAAAAATTCGGTAAGAAATCACCATCCATTGGTTTCGCAATTGTAATCGATGAACTGGTGAACGCATTGACACGTCAGAAAATCCGCATCGTATATCCAAGAAAGAATACGATCATCGTATATGCAGAAGGGAAACAGATCGAGGCGATCCGTCTTGCAAAAGATTTCCGGAGAAAAGCCAAGAATGCAGAACTTCTGAAAAAAGACGAAAACAGCGTACTGGAAGATTATATCCGTTACGGAAATGATTATTATGCCGGAAGTCTGGTATATATCGAGGAGACCGGAGAAGTGACGATGGTCAACCTTGTTACCGGAGAGCAGAAGATCGTGAATAGTACAGATAGGAGTTAGACGTTATGAGATACCTGACATTTGCCCTTGGAAAAGGACGTCTGGCAAAACAGACATTAGAATTATTTGAAAAAATCGGAATCACTTGTGAAGAGATGAAAGATAAAGACTCCAGAAAGCTGATTTTTACCAATGAGGAACTGAAGCTTCGTTTCTTCCTTGCAAAAGGACCGGACGTGCCGACATATGTCGAATATGGTGCGGCGGATATCGGAGTCGTCGGAAAAGATACGATCCTGGAAGAAGGCCGTAAGGTCCATGAAGTACTGGACTTAGGATATGGAAAATGTAAGATGTGCGTATGTGGATACAAAGATGCCGCACCATTATTACAGCATCATGAACTGATCCGTGTGGCAACAAAATATCCGAACATTGCAAAAGATTATTTCTATAATACGAAACACCAGACCGTAGAGATCATCAAGTTGAACGGATCAATCGAACTTGCCCCGATCGTTGGACTTTCCGAAGTGATCGTGGATATCGTAGAGACGGGTTCTACACTTCGTGAAAATGGTCTGGAAGTGTTAGAAGAGGTATGCCCGTTATCGGCACGCATGATCGTGAACCCGGTCAGCATGCGGATGGAAAGTGCAAGGATCAAAGACCTGCTGACCAGATTACGGGAACAGGTATAACAGATTAAGAAAGTAAAGAATGAAAATAATACGAGAGGATGGCGGTTAAGGCTATGAGAATACAGCGTTTGACAAAAGATGCAAAAGAGAACCTTCTGGAGGATCTTCTGAAGAGAAGTCCGAATAATTACGGTCAGTATGAACAGGGAGTTCAGGAAATCCTCGCTCATGTAAAGGCAGAAAAGGATCAGGCAGTATTTGAATATACAAAGAAATTTGACCATGCAGAAATCAGTGCAGATAATATAAAAGTAACGGAAGAAGAGATCGAAGAAGCTTACAAAGCAGTAGATCCAAAGCTTGTGGAGATCATCCGCAAGGCTCTTGAAAACATCCGTACTTATCATGAAAAACAGAGACAGTACAGCTGGTTCGACAGCAAACCGGATGGAACGATCCTGGGACAGAAAGTAACACCGCTTCACAGAGTCGGTGTATATGTACCGGGAGGGAAAGCTGTATATCCATCTTCCGTACTGATGAATATCGTACCTGCAAAGGTAGCAGGAGTTGACGAGATCGTGATGGTCACACCTCCTGGAAAAGATGGGAAAGTGACACCGAACACACTGGTTGCAGCACACGAAGCCGGTGCAGATGTGATCTATAAAGTCGGCGGTGCACAGGCGATCGCTGCTCTGGCATACGGAACAGAAAGCATTCCAAAAGTCGACAAGATCGTAGGACCTGGAAATATCTATGTTGCACTGGCGAAAAAAGCAGTCTATGGATATGTAAGCATTGATGCCATTGCCGGACCAAGTGAGATTCTTGTCATCGCAGATGAGACTGCGAATCCAAGATTTGTGGCAGCAGACCTTCTTTCACAGGCAGAGCATGACGAACTTGCATCCGCAATTCTGGTGACAACTTCCGATGAACTTGCACAGAAAGTATCCGATGAAGTGGATGGCTTCTTAAAAGAACTCTCCAGAAGTGAGATTATTCAGAAGTCACTGGATAATTATGGATACATTTTGGTCGCAGATACGATGGATGACGTGATCGATATTGCAAATGAGATTGCATCCGAACATCTGGAGATCCAGACAAAGAATCCATATGATGTTATGACAAAGGTAAGAAACGCCGGTGCGATCTTTATCGGAGAATATGCAAGTGAGCCTCTGGGAGATTATTTTGCAGGGCCGAACCACGTACTTCCGACAAATGGAACGGCTAAGTTCTTCTCACCGTTGTCTGTTGACGATTTTATTAAGAAATCAAGCATCATCGGATATTCAGAAGAAGCATTACGTGAGATACATAAAGATATCGAAGCATTTGCCGAGGCAGAACAGCTGACGGCGCATGCCAATTCTATCAAAGTCCGTTTTGAGGGTGAAGAATAGAAAAGCAGCAGAAAATAAGGAGGCGAGGAGCTATGAACAGAACAGTCACCAGGACAAGAACGACCAAGGAGACAGATATTACGGTAACTCTGAACTTGGATGGAACAGGAAAGACCGAGATTGATACAGGAATCGGATTCTTTGATCATATGTTGAATGGATTTGCAAGACATGGATTATTCGATCTGACGGTACATGCGAAAGGTGATCTGGAAGTGGACAGTCATCATACCATCGAAGATACGGGAATCGTGCTTGGACAGGCCATTTTGGAGGCAATCGGAGATAAAGCGGGAATCAAACGTTATGGACATTTTATGCTTCCAATGGATGAGACACTTGCACTTTGTGCGGTGGATCTCTCCGGAAGACCGTATCTGAATTATGATGCGGAGTTTGTATCAGATAAGATGGGCGAGATGGATACCGAGATGGTGCGGGAATTCTTCTATGCTGTGTCTTACAGTGCGATGATGAACATTCATCTGAAGATTCTGGATGGCATCAACGATCACCACAAGGCAGAAGCGTTGTTCAAAGCGTTTGGAAAAGCACTTGATATGGCGACGATGGAAGAGCCAAGGATAAAAGAGGCATGGACCACAAAGGGAAGCCTCTAAAAGGAGACGGACAGACATGAGTTATAAAAGATTAATACCATGCATTTTCATAAAAGACGGAAAAGCGGTCAGATGGAGCGATGATCTGACCGTTGTATCCAAAGACGTAATCGAACTTGCGAAATATTACAGTGATCACGGTGCAGACGAACTGATCGTACTGGATCTTTCGGATTCTGATGAAGAACATGATGAAGCAATCACACTGATGAAACGGATCAACCGTGTGATCAGAATCCCGATGATAGCAGGCGGCAATATCAGACGCCAGGAAGACATCAAGAAAATTCTGTATGCGGGTGCAAAACGTGCCATGCTGAACTTTTCCAAACCGGACAGTGTCAAACTGATTGAGGATGCGGCAAAGCAATTCGGAAAAGAGAAGCTTGCGGTATCGTTAAATGATTTTGATGCGTTATTCAAACACCAGCATCTGATCCAGGATTATAGCAGTGAGATTATCTTCATGCACAGACTGGATCTGAATTCGATCATGAATGTAACGGATGTTCCGTGCGTGATCATTACAGATACCGAAGAGGAGTCAGAATTATTCAAGATTTTAAAATGCCCGGGAGTCAGAGGACTTTCCGGAAAATATGTAAGCCGTACAGATATCGATTGTGTGGCTTTTAAAGATAAATGTACGCAAGAAGGAATTAAGATGACTTCTTTTGAGAGTATGATGGAATTTTCACAGTTCAAGACAAATGATCAGGGACTGATCCCGGTTATTGTTCAGCATTATAAGACACAGGAGATCCTGATGCTGGCATATATGAATGAGGAGTCGTTTTACGAGACGATCAAGACCGGAAAGATGACTTATTTTAGCCGAAGCCGCCAGAAGCTCTGGGTAAAGGGCGAGACGAGCGGACATTTCCAGTATGTAAAGTCGCTGACGATCGACTGTGATCTGGATACACTGCTTGCAAAGGTAGATCAGATCGGAGCAGCGTGCCATACAGGGAATCCGACGTGCTTCTTCCAACCGTTGGTAGGTATAGACTATGATGAGACGAATCCGCTTCGAATCTTTGAGTCTGTATATGATACCATTGCAGACCGTAAAGAGAACCCGAAGGAGGGATCTTACACAAATTATCTGTTTGAGAAGGGAATCGATAAGATTCTGAAGAAAATTGGTGAAGAGGCAACGGAGGTTGTGATCGCTGCTAAGAATCCGAATCCGGAAGAAGTTAAGTATGAACTGGCAGATTTCCTTTATCATGCGATGGTACTGATGGTGGAAAAAGGACTGACATGGGAAGATATCGTAAAAGAACTGGCAGACCGCTAAGTATCCGGTAAGAGCATCTGATACGAAAGTGGAAAAAGCATCTGTATACAACAGTTCTTTGCACATGAGAGAAACATACGCGGCATATATTATTCCAGAGGTGAGCGCATGTGAATGAAGCAGAAAAGAGAAGAAGAGAACTTCTGGAACAGACGCGTTATCGGTATCAGGAATCCGAGATACCGGCAATACATCCAAGATACAGGGCATCTTACCGTGACCTGTATGGAGCAGAAGAGACGGAACAAGGGAGTTTCGGAATACGTACATTTATCTGTATGGTCTTATTTGCAGTATTTGTCTTTATGCAAAATGAAGGGAAGGATATTTTGCATGTGAGCAGTACAAAGGTCGTACAGGAGGTCAGAAAGAATGCTGACATTACCGATGTATGGGAAAAAATACCATAGTGGAGTAAATTTGAGACCGTTGGTTTAGAATTGAAACCAGCGGTCGTCTTGTGTAGAACGAGAAAGATGAGGAGGAACAGATATGTTAAAATTATGGATCGTTGGCGCGTCCGGACAGATCGGAACCGCCATCAATGAAGTACTGGACCCATTAGAGATGGAAGTGTTCAATACAGATAAAGAAGAATTAGATATTACGGATACGGATGAAGTGTTGAATTTCGGAGTGATCAACCGTCCGGATGTGATCATCAACTGTGCAGCTGTCACAGATACAGATCTCTGTGAAAGAGAACCGGAGCTTGCATACCGTGTGAATGCGCTGGGAGCAAGAAACTTAAGTATCGTGGCAAGAAAGACAGGTGCCAAGATGGTACAGATATCTACGGATGATGTATTTGACGGAATCAGACATACCCCATATACGGAATTCGACGATGCGAATCCGAAGACGGTTTACGGACGTTCGAAAAGAGCCGGAGAGAATTATGTAAAAGAATTCACACACAAGCATTTCATCCTGCGCAGTAACTGGGTATATGGAAATGGTAATAACTTTGTTAACCGCGTACTTCATGCGGCAGATACAAAGGACGAGCTTCTGGTTGCTTCGGATCAGTTCGGTTCTCCGACCAGTGCGAAAGACTTGGCACGTATTATTCTTTATCTGATTAAAACGAATGAATACGGAACCTATCATGCAACCTGTCAGGGGGTATGCAACCGTTATGAATTTGCACAGGAAGTTTTAAAACTTGCAGGAAAGAAGATCAGTCTGCGTCCGGTTATGACAAGCGAATCGGATCTTTCTTCTACAAGACCTGCATATGCGGTTCTGGATAATTTTATCCTTCGTATCATCAATGTATACGAGATGCCGGACTGGAGAACTTCACTGAAAGAATATATGGATGAGAGAACGGAGGGCTAACATGGGAGAGACACAGAAGAAAGAAAAGAAGAAAATAGGACTTACAACGAAGATTTTTATCGCATTGCTTGCAGGAGCGGTATTTGGAATTGTCTTATGTTATGCGATTCCGAGTGGGCATATCAAAGATGACATTATCGTAGAAGGTGTACTGTATGTGATCGGACAGGGGTTCATCAAGCTGATGAAGATGCTGGTTGTACCGTTGGTATTCTGTTCGCTCGTATGTGGAAGTATGTCGATCGGAGATACGAAGAAGCTTGGTACGGTTGGTGCAAGAACGCTGATCTTTTACCTGGTAACAACAGCACTTGCCGTTACTGTGGCATTGTCTGTCGGTAATCTGATCAATCCTGGTGTGGGACTGGATATGAGTACGATCAAATCCAACGCAGCAACCGTAGAATCTATGAAGGCTACGTCTCTGACGGATACACTGTTAAATATTATCCCGGATAATCCGATCAACTCTCTTGCAAGCGGAGAGATGCTGCAGATTATCGTATTCGCGCTGATCATTGGTGTGATCCTTGCAAAATTAGGAGAACGTGCGGAGACTGTTGCGAACTTCTTCAGCCAGTTTAACGATATCATGATGGAAATGACGATGATGATCATGTCACTGGCACCAATCGGTGTCTTCTGCCTGATCAGCCGTACATTTGCCAACATCGGATTCAGCGCATTTGTACCACTGGCAAAATACATGATCGGTGTACTGATCGCACTGGCAATCCAGTGTTTCGGTGTATATCAGATCCTGTTAAAGATCTTTACCGGACTGAATCCATTGAAATTTATCAAGAAATTCTTCCCGGTTATGGCGTTTGCATTCTCAACAGCAACATCGAATGCAACGATTCCGCTGTCTATTGATACACTGTCCAAGAAGGTGGGGGTCTCTAAGAAGATATCATCCTTTACGATCCCTCTTGGAGCGACGATCAATATGGACGGTACTTCGATCATGCAGGGTGTGGCCGTTGTATTTGCCGCGCAGGCATTTGGAATCCATCTGAGCATGACGGATTATATTACAGTTATCGGAACTGCAACACTTGCTTCGATCGGTACAGCCGGTGTGCCAAGTGTAGGTCTGGTAACACTGACCATGGTATTCAATTCTGTCGGACTTCCGGTTGAGGCAATTGGTCTGATTATGGGTATTGACCGTATCCTGGATATGACAAGAACAGCCGTTAATATTACCGGTGATGCCGTATGTACAACGATCGTTGCACATCAGAATAAGGCACTGGATAAAAATGTGTTCTATGCGGAGGAGAATTAGGATAGAAGATATTTATTTTCTGAAATATATTTTCAACAAATAAAAACGTACCTTAGAAATGTTTCCCTTTCAATCAGAGGGAGACATTTCCGAGATACGTTTTTTCATACCTAAGTATCCAAGAGAAGATGTAAGTGGTAACTTTTTTGTATCACTATGTGTTTGAAACAATCACCTTACAGATAATGATACCTGTCTTTCTGACGGAAGAAAAATGTAATGGTCATGATAAGTGTCAGCGCCTCCGCAACGCTGATCGCACTCCAGATACCGTTGATCCCGAACCAGATGGGAAGTGTCAGAACCATGATGACCTGGAACACTAATGTTCTCAGAAATGAGATGACAGCCGATATCAGGCCGTTATTCAGTGCAGTAAAGAACGAGGATCCGAAGATATTGATACCGATGATCAGGAATGCAATGGCATATACACGGAAGCCATGCAGTGTCATAGCATACAGGGCGGCATTGTAACCGACAAATATCTTAGACAGAACAGGTGCCAGTAACTGCGCGGCACCGAACAGGATCACGCCCCAGATCAGTATGATGGACATACTTTTTTTATACAGATTTTTAAGCTCTGCGTGATTTCCGGCACCATAATGGTAACTGATGACCGGGGCACAGCCGATCGCGTAGCCTAAAAAGGTGGCAACAAAGATAAAATTAACATACATAACTGCACCATAAGCAGCAACACCATTTTCTCCGGCAATCTTCATGAGCTGGAGATTGTATAATGCATTGACTAAAGACATGGACAGGTTGGTCATGAGTTCCGAGGAACCATTGGTGCAGGTCTTAAGAAATACACGTCTGTCGAATACCGGCTTTACAAAGTGAAGGAGGCTGTCGTTCTTACGGAAAAAATATACCACCGGGAGCAGTCCGCCGATAAATTCACTGGTCATGGTTGCGAGCGCAGCACCAGCAATACCAAAGTGTAATACACCGATGAACAGGGCATCGAGGACAATGTTTGTACAACCGGCAGCCACAATGACTTTCAGTCCAAGCTGAGGTTTCCCGGCAGTCACAAAGAAACTCTGGAATACATTCTGCAGCATGAAGGCGGTCAGGGATATGCAGGAGATCCGTCCGTAAAGGGTACAATAATCAATCAGATCACCGGTTGCACCAAATGCCATGACAATCTGCTTCATAAATATAAAACTGAGAACAGATAACACAAATCCTCCGATGGCAGCAATCGTAACCAGCATCGAAAAATACTGATTTGCCAGTTCTTTCTTTCCTTCACCAAGGGTTTTTGATACAAAAGCACTTCCTCCGGTACCGATCATAAATCCGAGTGCACTGATTCCCATCAGGTAAGGCATAATGAGATTCACGGAAGCAAATGCCGAATTTCCCACAAAGTTCGATACAAAGATGCCGTCCACCACACTGTAGATGGAAGTGAATACCATCATAATAATGGAGGGCAGGATAAAACGAAGTAATTTTTTATAGGTAAAATGCTCTGAGAGCTGAATATTCATACGTATTCTCCTTTTTTATATTTGTTGATATGGATATTTACAATGAACGTAAATGAAAACATATAAGCTAAGTGATTATAGGTTGTTTTTGACGTCCTGTCAAGGGAAATATCTTTACACATATAAAACGAATCAATAATTAAATGTTCACAAAGGATAAATTTATGCTACAATAAAAAATACGGCTTTATGCCTTGATTGAGGATATTACTATAAAAGGAGAGAGTTGCTTTGAAGAAAAATAAATATGAGATTGATATGTGCAATGGAACCATCATGGACAAATTGATTTCATTTTCCATACCACTGATGTTGTCCGGAATCTTACAGTTGATGTTCAATGCGGTGGATATCGTGGTAGTGGGACGTTTCAGCGGAAGTCAGGCGCTTGCAGCGGTAGGTTCGACGACGGCACTGATTAATGTGTTTACCAATCTTTTTATCGGAATCTCACTGGGGGCGAATGTACTTGCGGCGAGATATTATGCGGCCGGAAAAGCAAAAGAAATGTCGGAGACGGTACATACGGCTATTGCACTTGCTCTGGTAAGCGGAGTGGTGATGGCGGTGATCGGAGTGGTCTTTGCCAGAGGCGCACTGGAAATTATGGGGACGCCGGAGGATGTGATCGGTAAGTCTACGCTTTACATGCGGATCTATTTCTGCGGTATGCCATTTTTTATGATGTATAACTATGGAGCAGCCATATTAAGGGCGGTGGGGGATACCAAACGTCCGTTGATCTTCCTGATCGTATCCGGAGTGATCAATGCAGTATTGAATCTGTTCCTGGTCATCGGTTTTCATCTGGATGTGGCAGGTGTCGGGATTGCGACCGTTATATCACAGCTGGTATCCTGTATCTTGGTACTCCGGTGCCTGCATCACACAGAGAGCAGCTATCAGCTTCACCTTGCAAAGCTTCGGATCAGATCCGTGTATCTGAAGCAGATCTTTGAAGTTGGGGTTCCGGCGGGAATCCAGAGCACGGTAATCAATATTTCAAATGCGATGCTGCAGTCATCGGTCAATTCTTTTGGATCGATCGCAATGGCAGGATATACGGCATCGAATAATATTTTCGGATTCTTATATGTGTCGGTGAACTCCTTCACGCAGGCTTGTATGAGTTTCACAAGCCAGAACTACGGAGTGAAGAAATTAAAACGTATGGACAGGGTTCTGATCGACTGTATGATCCTTTCGGTTGTGGTAACTTTGATTCTCGGAAGCAGTGTGTACATATTCGGACCGGAACTTCTGCATATTTACAGTAATCAGGCAGATGTTATCAAATACGGTATGGAGATCTTTTCTTATACAACCGTTACCTATTTCCTGTGCGGTCTGATGGATCTGTTCCCGGGAGCACTGAGAGGAATGGGATATTCCACGGTTCCGATGATCCTTTCTATCATCGGTACGGTCGGAGTCCGGATTATCTGGATCTATGGACTGTTCCCGTCACACAGATCTCTGACTTTCTTATTCCTGTCCTATCCGGTATCCTGGATCGCAACGATCATCATGCAGGTGATCTGCTTCTGGTTTGTAAGGAAAAAGATTCACAGGACGATGGCGGTTGCGGCGGAGTGATCTTTTTTCGAACATATCATATATCATATAATGAGAAAAAACTCCCGGAGTCTTTGCGGCTCAGGGAGTTTTTTATACCAAAGGCTGCAAGAGAAACTGGCAGTGGCAGGTTCTGTAGATGACATATTTTGCAGATTATTCTAAAATAAACGTAAAAGGCTGTAACAAAAATGGAATTCATGCGTCTAATAGATAACAGAAGGGAGGTGACAGGTACTTGAAGCTTGAGTTGGAAGAGATTTATAAAACCTATTTTCAGGATGTGTATTATTTCGTTCTCGCAATGAGTAAGGATCCGCACATTGCAGAAGAGATTACACAGGAGACATTTTTCAAAGCACTAAAAGGAGTAAAACATTTTCAGGGGAAATGCAGTATCAAATCCTGGCTGTGTCAGATTGCCAGGAATGAATACATTTCTTATACCAGAAAGAAACACCTTACGGATCAGGAACTGACAGAACAGGTATATGGAGACGGAAAAGCGGAAGGACCCGAACAATGTATGCTTCGGAAGGACGAAGCCATGACGGTTTATCAGATCCTTCATTATCTGGACGAACCTTATAAAGAGGTATTCACACTAAAGGTACTTGGCGAATTAAATTATAAAGAGATTGCACAGATATTTGGAAAACAGGAGACATGGGCGAGAGTTACCTATCACAGGGCCCGGGTGAAGATACAGGACATTCTGGAAAGGGGGAGTACATAATGGCAAAGATTCCATGTGAGATCATAAGAGACCTGCTGCCGTTATATCAGGATGATATATGCAGTGAAAAGAGCAGAAATGCAGTAGAAGAACATATGAAAGAATGTGAATCGTGCAGAACATATCTGAAAAAAATGGAAGGTGAGATTCCGATAGAAACAGATAAAATAGAAGGCACAGATGAGGAGTGGAAAGGATTCCGGGAGTTCTCAGAAAAGGTGTCAAGAAAATTAAACAGAAGGATTGTCATGGTGGGCGGAGTCATCTTTCTGATCTGCATGATGTTGATGGTGATTCTGTCTTCGGATGTCGTTCAGTCTTATCATTTATCAAGGATTGCGGCAGAAGATATAAAGGCAGAAGAAGTGTATCAGTTAAAGGATGGCAGACTGTATATACATGTAAAGAGCAAACGCAGAATCACAGGACTGTCTTATCCTCAGACAGATATAGATACAGATACAAATACGGCAGCAGGTAAAGATGCAGTTGGTGCTGTACGCGAACCAAAGAACTCTGTCACATATGAAATATCTATGAATTCGAGTATAAATCCATTTGCAAGTGTGATGTATATTACGTCCAAAGAGGTTGCATATGTCATTCCGTTTGAAGATGGACAGATTGTCACAGAAAACGGAACAAAGGCATCGGAATTTGACTATGTCGGAAAATCCGGTGAGAAAAAGATCCTGTGGCAGGAAAATGAAGAAGTTAAGAAGGCTCCGGCGAGGGTCGAAAAATTTGTGAAGGAATCATTGGAGAAGGAAGAGGATGATCCGGCAGATGAAAATGCGGTGAAAGTATTATGGGTGAATCCGCAGATGCCGCTTCAGTGATATCTGATTCCATTTTCATAAGAATTAGTGAGAATTAGCGGCATTTAGAGGCGTTCAACCATAAGTGGAGTGCTTTTCCGGGAGAAATATGGCATAATAAAGCCGATAGGAGGTGACGCATATGGTTGAACCATTAGAACTTGGAAGGTTCATATCGACATGCAGAAAGGAAAAGAATCTGACGCAGAAGCAGCTTGGAGAAGAACTGGGCGTGACAGACAGAGCTGTGTCAAAATGGGAGAATGGAAAATCATTCCCGGACATCAGTCTGATCGAGCCGTTGTGTCAGATATTGGATATCAGTGTTAGTGAATTTATGCTTGGAAAAAGAATTGAACCGGAAAAATATCAGGAAGAGACAGAAAAAGCCTGGATAGCTTCGTTGGATGAACCATTATTGTATAAAATCCAGATGATCATATACATATTACAGATAGCTGCGGTTGCAGTATTACAGATTCCGCTTTTTGCACATGGAGTAATGCGAGTGAATGTTATATGTGCAGGTGTATGGTGTGCGCTTGTCTTTGCAGTATATTATCTGGATAAAAAGATTCCGGAAAGGAATCTGCGATATTCAAATCCGTGGATAGAAGGTATATTTTCAGTACTTTATTTCCTGAGCATTATGTTAGGGTTCTTTTTACGTAAAGATGAATGGGGAACATTACCGATGGCGGAACAGATGTCGCTTTGGGCGATGATTGTTGTTGGAGGCGTTTGTGTGTTTTTGATTCGGGTGTGTTCGGCGCGGAAGAAGAGGAAAGGTTCTATTTAATCTATTATAGCGGCTGTCACCGACCGGAATAAAACTACAAGGTCCCAGCCTGTGCTGACTCCAAC
>CAVBHX010000049.1:0-28128 GCA_963595255.1 bacterium | reverse complement strand
ACTCTGTTACCTCTCGGTCTTGTCTCTCGCGACAGCTAGATTAATATACCACAACGGGATTTGAATTGTCAACATTGTTTTTATATTTTCTGCAATTTAGACAATTCAGACAATTTACTTCTTTTTTCACATTTTCTTCTATATAAATTGCCCATCTCCTTTTCTTGACACCGCTCCTCTTTCCTTTTATGATTATTCTTATATATATAATAGAAGGAGTTATTATTACATGTTTCACTTATTACTTGCCGTAATCTACCTGGCATTCATTAGTCTCGGTCTTCCGGATGCACTTTTGGGATCTGCATGGCCTTCTATGTATCCGGCCTTTCATGTACCTGTTTCTTATGCCGGAATCATTTCCATGATTATAGCCGCCGGTACAGTTGTATCCAGTCTGCAAAGTGACAGACTTACCAAAAAACTTGGCACCGGTAAGATTACTGCCATCAGTGTAGCTACCACTGCTGTTGCTTTATTCGGATTCTCTGTCAGTCATTCCTTTATTGCACTGTGTCTGTGGGCAGTTCCTTATGGGCTGGGCGGTGGAAGTGTCGATGCAGCACTTAACAATTATGTTGCACTTCATTACGAAAGCCGACATATGAGCTGGCTGCACTGTATGTGGGGTGTCGGTGCTTCTATCGGACCTTATATTATGGGATACGCCTTGTCTAATAAACAGGGATGGTCTATGGGATACCGTTATATTTCGATTTTCCAGATAGGACTTACTGCTATTTTGATCATCAGCCTTCCTCTTTGGAAACAATTTCATAAGAAAGAACATGTTGGACAATCTGCTTCCGGCTCTGGCAATACTTTACCTGTCCTGACATTAAAGCAGATTTTTCAGATTCCAAGAGCCAGGGAAATTCTCTTTGCTTTCTTCTGTTACTCTGCAGTTGAGCAGACATCCTCTCTCTGGGCCAGCAGTTACCTCGTACTGCACCTTGGATATTCTTCCGAGAAAGCGGCCGGATTTGCCAGTCTCTTCTTTATTGGAATTACTGTGGGCAGAGGCATCAGCGGCTTCATTACGTTTAAGTTAAATGATTCGCAGATGATCCATCTTGGTGAAGGTATTATACTGCTCGGTGTCCTTGCCATGCTTCTGCCACTCGGGAAAACAGTCGCTTTAGCCGGACTTATCCTCATCGGATTGGGATGTGCACCGATTTATCCATCCATTATCCACTCAACTCCCGCACATTTCGGAGCAGACAAGTCTCAGGCGATCATCGGAGTTCAGATGGCATTCGCTTATATCGGCACCTGCCTGATGCCCCCACTTTTTGGTATCATTGCAAGATCCATAAGCATTACACTCTTTCCGGCTTATCTTGGACTCTTTTTATGCATTATGTTCTTCATGTATGAAACAGTTATCCGAAAAACACATACCGTATAATTTCCTCTCAACACAGATAAGCTGCCACTGCCAGCTTCTTCCGTACACATGGCAATAAAAAAGAACCGACAGGAACACTAAAAAGCCACACAGCTTCATTCCCTCCGGTTCTAACTATACTTAAATATAATTCATCGCCTGATTCACACTATTGACCCCGATCACTTCTATTCCATCCACTTTTCCAATGGACTTCAATGCAACCGCTGGTACAATACAAGTCTTAAATCCAAGCTTTTTTGCTTCTGCAACTCTCTGCTCCGGCATGGTCACAGCCCTTACTTCCCCGCTCAATCCAACTTCCCCGAATACGATCGTATCTTCTGCGATCGGTTTATTCTTATAGCTGGAAGCAATGGCCATTACAATCCCAAGATCGGCCGCCGGTTCATTCATACGGATTCCACCGGCAATATTGACATAAGCATCATAATTGGATAACGGCAGACCCATCCTCTTTTCCAGAACTGCCATCAGCAGATTGACACGGTTATAATCCAGTCCCGCCGCAGTTCTTCTCGGCATTCCAAAATTACTCCGGCAGATCAATGCCTGAATCTCCATCAGCATTGGTCTTGTACCTTCCATCGCACATGCCACCACAGATCCGGACGCATTCTCCGGCTTGCCGCTCAGCATGAATTCCGAAGGATTCTCCACTTCACACAGTCCTTCTCTTCGCATCTCGAACACACCGATCTCGTTCGTTGAACCAAAACGATTCTTCACTCCACGAAGAATCCTGTATGACGCATGTCTGTCACCTTCAAAATAGAGTACCGTATCCACCATATGTTCCAACACTCTCGGGCCTGCGACCGTTCCCTCTTTTGTTACATGTCCTACAATAAAGGTGGAAATGTTCAGACCTTTTGCTAACTGCATCAGTACATTCGTGGATTCCCTCACCTGCGATACACTTCCCGGTGCCGATGATACTTCCTCGTTATACATCGTCTGGATAGAATCGATCACAACAACATCCGGTGTCTCTTTCTCGATCACGCTCTGGATTGCTGCAAGATTCGTCTCGCATAACAGATAGAGACTGTCCGCAAATTCACCCATACGATTTGCACGCAGCTTGATCTGCTTCAAAGATTCCTCACCGGAAATATACAGCACCTTCTTCTGCTTGGCCGCCAGTTTCTGACACACCTGAAGCAACAGTGTCGACTTTCCGATTCCCGGATCTCCACCTACTAATACGAGGGAACCTTGTACGATTCCCCCGCCTAATACTCTGTCTAATTCTTTTATTCCAGTTTTTGTTCGTTCTTCATCTGTCGTCGATACACTGGACAATGTCACAACCTGGCTCTTTGGCTTCGCCACGCTGCTTCCTCTGGATACACCACTTACCGGAGTACTCACCTTTTCCTCTACAAATGTATTCCATTCTTTACACATCGGGCACTGTCCGAGCCACTTGCTCTCCTCATGTCCACAATTCTGACAGAAATATATACTCTTCTTTGCTTTTGCCATTATTTTCTTACGACTTTGATCTCAATCTCTTTTCCAGCCTCTGCTTCTGCACTTACGCTGAGTTTTCCACTTAAGTTCGTTGTCATATCTCCGATATTCACATCATCCATGTATACAACGTATTCTGCATCTGCTTCCATTCCAAGTGTAAACTGAAAATCTGTCTCTCCACATACTTTGAACGAAACTACGTTCTCTGTTGCTTTGAAATTCTCTACTGCAGTTCCCGGTACGGATTCGTATACAAACATGCCGTTCTTTTCTAATTTTGTAATCTCTTTGAACGTCTTAACTTTGTAGATGTCCCCCTGAAAATCAAATCCGTCTAACTTAGTCTTGCTGTCTAATGTATAATCTCCAAAACTAAGTGTACCGTCTGTTTCAGCTCTTAAAAGCTCTTTCACTGCTGCCATTTTTTTGTCCTCCTAAGGTTCTTCTTTCGTTCATCCTATTATATAATAAAATATTTTTAATTTGTAGTCTTTGCCGTAAATTTAATTTCTTTTTTAGACATTCCGGCAACGACATCCATGTCTCTTCCGATCTCTCCGCTTAAGATTGCTTCAGCGAGTTTATCCTCTAACTGGTTCTGTACGGCACGTCGGAGCGGTCTTGCCCCGTACTTCTTATCCATGCCGGTCTCTACGATATGCTTCTTCACAGAATCACGGATCGTAAGATGGATTCCCAGCTGTTCTTTTGCGCGTTTAACCAGTTCTTTGCACATCAGACCAACAATCTTCTGCATCTGTTCTGTCGTTAGCGGATGGAACACAAGGATCTCATCAATACGGTTCAAAAATTCCGGACGGAAGATGAATTTGATCTCATTCATTACGTTATTCTTCATCCGTTTGTAATCTCCCGCCGCATCTTCTTTTGTATTGAATCCGAGTTTCTTCGGATCAATGATAGACTGCGCTCCTGCATTCGAAGTCATGATGATCACTGTATTGGAGAAATCTACTTTCCTTCCCTGTGAATCTGTGATATGCCCGTCATCTAACACCTGAAGAAGAATATTGAATACATCCGGATGTGCTTTTTCAATCTCGTCAAATAACACAACCGAATATGGATGTCTTCTCACCTGCTCACTGAGCTGGCCGCCGTCATCGTGTCCGACATATCCCGGAGGCGAACCGATCATCTTGGCTACACTGTGTTTCTCCATATATTCCGACATATCAACACGGATCATGGAATTCTCATCTCCAAAGAGTGCTTCCGCAAGTGCTTTGGAAAGCTCTGTCTTACCGACTCCGGTTGGTCCTAAGAACAGGAACGAACCGATCGGACGCTTCGGATCTTTCAAGCCGACTCTTCCACGCTTGATAGATTTGGCAACCGCTGTTACTGCTTCATCCTGACCAATCACACGCTTATGCAGTGTCTGTTCCAGTTTATTTAACTTCGCACTTTCCGACTCTGCCAGACGGCTCACCGGAATTTTGGTCCACTGTGATACGACCTCTGCAATGTCTTCTTCTGTCACTTCCAGATGTTTTGCATCATTTCTCTTATGGAAACGTTTCTTAATCTGTTCTAATTTTTCTTCTGCTTCATTCAGTTCTTTGTGAAGCATGGAGGCCTCTGTCATATTGCCGCTCTTGATCGCATCTTCCAGTTCTTTCGCCAGTTCTGTCTGTGTCTTTTCCAGTTTGTATACATTTTCCGGTACTTTAAATCCACGCAGGCTCACTTTTGAGCACGCTTCATCCACCACATCAATTGCTTTATCCGGAAGGAAACGGTCATTGATATAACGGCTGGAATAATTCACTGCTGCCTCCAGTGCTTCTTCCTGTATCTTTACTTTGTGATGTTTTTCATATCTGGAGCATAAGCCTTTTAAGATTTCAAGACACTGCTCTTTATCCGGCTCTTCCACCGTGATCGGCTGGAATCTTCTTTCCAGTGCCGCATCTTTTTCGATGTATTTGCGATACTCTACGATCGTCGTTGCACCGATCAGCTGCAGTTCTCCTCTTGCAAGGGACGGTTTCAGAATATTGGACGCATCCATTGCTCCTTCTGCGCCGCCTGCACCGATGATCGTATGGACTTCATCCAGGAACAAAATGATATTACCTGCTGCCTTTACCTCCTGGATCAGACGCTTCATACGCTCTTCAAACTCTCCACGGTATTTTGATCCCGCGATCATGCTCGCCAGATCCATCGTATAAATACGTTTTCCACGAATTCCTTCCGGCACGATACCTTCTGCAATCTGCGTTGCAAGTCCCTCGATCACTGCCGTCTTACCGACACCCGGCTCTCCGACCAGACACGGATTGTTCTTGGTCCGTCTGCTTAAGACCTGCATCAGACGTCCGATCTCCTCTTCTCTTCCAATAACAGGATCAAGCTTTCCTTCTTCCGCCTCTGCTGTCAGATCCGTACCATACTGATCCAGTACCCCGTTCTTTCTTCCTCCTTCCGGTCCGTATTCTTCCTGATAAGCCTTCGGATCAATGCCAACAGTCTCAAATATTTCCTGATATATCTTCTGAAGATTGGCTCCAAGTGTCGTTAAAATCTTTGTCGCTACACAGTCTATATCACGGATAAGTGCTATCAGCATATGCTCTGTTCCAATCTCTTCTGAATGGAATTGTTCCGCTTCTACTTTACTGTCTTCCAGAATGTATTCCAGTCTCGGACTGAATTCCGGTCTCTTTCTGCCCGTCGTCTCTCCTGACGGAGATATCAGTTCGGACATTACTTTCTGTATATTCTCCTCGTCTACTCCGTTCGCACCCAGAACCTGCGCCGCAACACCGGTGTATACTTTTCTGAGTCCCAGAAGCAGATGCTCTGTTCCCACATAAGGATGTGCCATCTCTTTCGCACTTTTTTCTGCGATCTTCAGCACTTCCTTCGCCTGTCTTGTATAATCCATGCCTGTCTGTTCCTTTCTGTCTATCTTCTATATTCGTCAAATATCTCATCTACCAATGCATGCACATCTTCTCTGCTGATGTTCTTGCAGCATCCCTTTGCAAGTAATATCGCAAGCTTTTCCCGGAGTTTTAGCATGGCCTGTGCCTTATCCGCATCAATGGCGACCACTGCTCCCCTTCTTCTGTCCAGCTGAATAAATCCTTCCTGCCTTAGGATCGAATATGCTTTGTTCACTGTGTGCATATTGATTCCTACTGTATCTGCCAGCTGTCTGACGGACGGCAGGGTATCTCCCTCACGAATTGCGTCTGTTGCGATCCCCATGATGATCTGATTCTGCAACTGTATATAGATTGCTTCATTGCTGTTAAAATCAATTTCTATCAACATCTTATCACCTGTTACCTGTCATTTTCTTTTGTTATAGGGATACTATAACACAACTAAAAAGAGCTTACAACCTAAATCGTAAGCTCTTTCTTTCATTCTTTTTGCATTAAATTCCACTGCAATTCACAGTTTCCATATTTTTTTGCTGTTTACGCCTCGTCAATTGCTTTTCCAATATCATGACGCATATATTTATTATCGAATTTCACCCATTCAGTAGCCGCATATGCATTGGCTCTTGCTTCTTTCAAGTCTTTTCCCTTTGCTGTCACGCCAAGTACACGTCCGCCGTTGGTCACGATCTGGTCTCCGTCGAACTTCGTTCCTGCATGGAAGCAGTAATAACCTTCATGTTTTCCAAATTCATCCAGTCCGCTGATTGGAAGTCCTTTGTCATATTTCACCGGATATCCGTCACTTGCCAAAACAACACATACTGCCGCATTGTCTTCAAACTGCAGGTCGATCTGATCCAGAGTACCGTCTATACAAGCTTCTACTACATCAATGATATCATTCTTCATTCTAGGAAGAACAACCTGTGCCTCCGGATCTCCGAATCTGGCATTGTATTCCAGAACCTTTGGTCCGTCTGCTGTCAACATCAGCCCGAAGAAAATAACACCTTTGAAAGGTCTTCCTTCTGCTTTCATAGCATCTACTGTAGGCTGATATACATATTTCTTACAGAACTCGTCTACTTCCTCTGTATAGAACGGGCTTGGGGAAAATGTTCCCATTCCGCCTGTATTTAAGCCCGTATCGCCATCACCTGCACGTTTGTGATCCTGTGCGGAAGTCATGGTCTTGATCGTATTACCATCTACAAATGATAATACAGATACTTCCCTTCCTGTCATGAATTCTTCAATAACCATCTCATTACCGGCTGTACCGAATTTCTTATCCAGCATGATCGTCTTCACGCCTTCTTCTGCCTCTTCCAGATCCTTACAGATCAGCACACCTTTTCCAAGTGCCAGACCATCTGCTTTTAATACAATCGGGAATTTGGCTTCTGTCTTCAGATATTCGATTGCCTTGTCCGGATCTGTGAAATTCTCATACGCTGCAGTCGGAATGTTGTATTTCTTCATAAGATCCTTGGAAAATGCTTTTGATCCCTCAAGGATGGCTGCATTCTTTCTTGGTCCGAAGGTGCGGATGCCTGCTGCTTCCAGTTCGTCTACCAGACCGCCAACCAGTGGATCATCCATTCCTACGATTACGAGATCAATCTCTTTTTCTTTTGCAAATGCTACGATCTTGTCAAATTCCATGGCTCCGATCGGTGCACACTCTGCAAATTCTGCAATTCCCGCATTGCCCGGAGTGCAGTAAATCTTGTCTACCTTATCGCTTTTTGCAACGCTGTATGCGATTGCATGTTCTCTTCCGCCACTTCCAACGATTAATACTTTCATCTTACACTGCTCCTTTATCCTCTATGACTCGACCGTCACATGATGTCCTTCTACTTTTACTTTGCCGTTTGCAATCAGATCAATGGCTCTTGGCAGGATCTTCCACTCTGCCTGCTCCATCACACGTCTCTGCAGAACTTCCGGAGTGTCTCCCTGTTCTACTTCAACTGCTTTCTGTAAAATGATCGGGCCTGTATCGGTCCCTTCATCTACAAAATGCACTGTGGCTCCTACCACTTTCACGCCGCGTTCCAGTGCTTTTTCATGCACCTTCAGCCCATAGAACCCGGTTCCGCAGAATGCCGGGATCAGGGATGGATGGATATTGATCATACGGTTTCTGTATTTTGCAATCATTTCTGCAGGAATCACTACAAGGAATCCGGCCAGTACGATCAGATCCGGCTGCAGAGCATCTACAGCCTTCATAAATTCCTGATTGAAAATCTCACGGCTTTCATAATCTTTTGGAGAAATGCACTGATTCGGAATGCCATGTTTCTCGGCACGCTCCAGTGCATATGCATTTTTATTATTACTGATCACACCGGCGATCTTCGTGTTCGTGATCACGCCGGAATCTACCGCATCTATGATTGCCTGCAGATTCGTTCCTCCGCCGGATACCAGAACTACGACATTTAGCATAATGTCACTCCTTTTTCTCCGTCTTCGATATGACCGATCACATACGGAGTATCACCTGTCGCTTTGATTGCTTCCATTGTCTTATCCACATCAGCAGGATCTACAGCAACGATCATACCGATACCCATGTTATAAGTATTGTACATTGCATGCTCGTCAACGTTACCCTCTTTTGCAAGCTTTGTGAAAATTGGAGGAATCGGATAGCTGTCTTTTTCTACAACGGCTCTTACTCCGTCTTTTAACATTCTCGGAATGTTCTCATAGAATCCGCCGCCTGTGATATGGCTGCAGGCTTTCACTTTCACGCCTGCGTTCTTTACGCTCTTTAATGCTTTGACATAGATTCTTGTCGGCGCAAGCAGTGCCTCTCCAAGTGTCGTTCCAAGGTCATCATAATATGTATCCAGGGATTCTTTTGTCATCTCGAATACTTTACGTACCAGAGAAAATCCATTGCTGTGGACACCTGTAGATGCCATACCGATCAGTACATCTCCGGCTTTTAAGTCTTCTCCTGTGATCATGTCTTTCTTGTCGCACACACCAACTGCGAATCCTGCAAGGTCGTATTCGTCTTCCGGCATAAGTCCAGGGTGTTCTGCCGTCTCACCACCGATCAGCGCTGCTTCTGACTGAAGACATCCTTCTGCCACACCTTTTACGATCGATGCGATCTTTTCCGGATAGTTCTTGCCACATGCAATGTAGTCTAAGAAGAATAATGGCTCTCCACCTGCACATGCGATATCATTTACACACATAGCTACTGCATCAATTCCGATGGTATCATGCTTATCCATGATCATGGCAAGTTTTACCTTTGTTCCACATCCGTCTGTTCCGGATAACAGTACCGGCTCTTCCATCTCTTTGATCTTCGCAAGAGAGAATGCTCCTGAGAATCCTCCGAGTCCGCCCAGAACTTCCGGACGCATGGTCTTCTTTACATGCTCTTTCATAAGTTCTACTGACTTGTAACCTGCTTCAATATCCACACCAGCTTTTTTGTAATCCATAACCCGATCTCCTTTGTACTCGTTGTTTATTTTGTACTCTTATATCTATTATTTTGATGCCAGATATGCCTCATATCCGATAGAATCAAGCTTTGCTGCTTTGGCTTTGACTGCCTCTTTCTGCTCTGCCGTATAAGCTTTTAATTTATTCAGAAGTTCTTCATCTGAAGCTGCAAGAATCTTTGCTGCAAGAATTGCTGCATTCTTTGCTCCGTCGATCGCAACGGTTGCAACCGGAACCCCCGGCGGCATCTGCATGATTGAGAACACTGCATCCATTCCATCCAGATTCTTTCCGGAAAGAGGTACACCAATAACCGGAAGGGCAAATAATGCTGCACACATTCCCGGAAGGGCTGCTGCCATTCCTGCACCGGCGATCATAACCTTGATTCCACGGTCTTCTGCTCCTCTGGTCCATTCAATCAGTTCATCTGGTTCACGATGTGCTGAGATGATCGTCATCTCATACTCGATTTCTAACTCTTCCAGCATTACTGCAGCCTTACTCATAACCTTAAGATCTGAGTCACTGCCCATAATAATTCCTACTTTTGGCATAATTTTCATCCTTTCTTATAAGTTTGACAAATAAATCATACCCTATTTATTAGAATTTTTCAATGGTTCATTTAAAATCTCTGTGCCAGGAAGTACAAATTTTCCATTTTCCAGTAATGTGATCTCTTTTTTATCCTTTGTAATAACTGTAATACTGCCCAGTTCTTCATACGGGATCGTAATATCTGTATGGCAGTGGAAATATGCTTTTGACACATCTTCTTTTCTGCGGATCGATACCGAATTGTCTCTGGCGATGATCTCTTTTCCGTTCGGGTTATAGACTTTGATATCCTCACACCAGCTGTAACAGGTATCTCCCACTGCAAAATGTGGTCCCATTTTCTCCGCGATCAGGATCGGCATCTTATCTTCGATTCCGTACTTCTTCGCAGTTACGTATGCGGTTGTATTCGTTCCGATCGCAAACTCACCGAGCGGCAGTGTCGGATGCTTGTACAGTACGTTATCATGAATATATGCTTTATTCTCCAGATCACGCTCAAAATTCGCACAGTTGTATTCTGATACCATACCGTTCGAGAATGTGATTTCCAGATCACGGTACTGCAGTTCATTCAGATAGACTTTGCCAACATGCAGGACTCCATTCGTTCCTTCCAGTACCGGTGAGGTAAATACTTCCCCGACCGGAATATTTACGTCTGCCACGCAGTTCTCAAAAATTGTCTCTTTTTCCGGATCGTTCAGTGGATGAAGCTGTACATTCAGGTCCGTACGGTTGCCATTTGTCCCGAGAATGTGTACGTATTCTCCCTGATCCAGAGCATCGATCAATGTCTGCTGTACCTTCTCATATAATTTGGCATCCAGCGTATTGATACGTATGATCTCGTCGAAGATTTCTTCGTACTTCTCTCCGATCTCCGGTACCGGATAGGCAATGATCGTAAAGCTTCTTTCTTCTCCCTTGATATACTGGTTCACCATCTGGCTCTGGCGGCTGTCATACTGAAGAATCATCTCTTCCTGACTCTTTGAAAGCTTTGCGACTGTCTCTTTTGCTTCCGGTTCAAACGGCTCTTCTCCGAACATATCGATGCATGCAGGTCCTGCGAATCCGGCGGCTTCTTTCTTATGATGCTCGTAAGTCGTCTGCATCACTTCCAGTTTACGCTCCAGATATTTCTTATCCATGAAGAGTGCCTGGTCATCTTTGTGATCATATTCATACTGCTTGTTCGCCACTGCTCCATAATATCCGATCTTAATATGCTGTCTCTTTGTCAGCACACTGACTGCCGCACGGTAGATGACCGGTTTTAAGCCCATTTTTTCGAAATTCTCGATTGCTTTTTTCACCACGCGCTCGAATCCAAGAATGTAACGGATGTTTACCACTGATTTCTTCGAAAGGTCTTTTCCCGTATTCACGAATCCGATGCGGTATCCTTCTGTATAGACATCTGCCATCTTCCGGATCGTCTCTTCCGGAAGACTGTTCAGATGCTCTGCCGTCTTCCATTCATTTTCACTGATGTACTCTCCAAACTGATACAGATATCTGAGATCTGTAAGATCGCTGTTCATGATCAGATCTGTTGCAAATGACTCCTCCGGCAAAACCTGCTCCCGGATGCGGTCCGCAAGGAATACATCACAGTAATCACTGGCATACCAGTAGAACGTATCCCGGACAGCCTTCGGATCCGGTTCTTCTTCGAACTGGTTGTATACCTCGATCAACAATTCATACAGGATTGCCAGATATTCTGTCTTTCCTTCAAAAACATAAACGACTGCCCCACGAAGTTCCGCATATAACATTCCCAGAATCTGTCCCGATTCTTTTCCTAGCATCTTACACGCATAATCCGGATTCGCATAACTTTTCTCATACTGCCCCGGCAAAACATCCTGATACAGCCGTCTGTTCCATTTTCTTAATTCATCTAATTCAAGCTTCTGGTATCTGCCATCCAGAAGTTCTGTTCTCAGTTCGTCCAGCATAAGCACGAACTCTGCCATCTTCTTAAAATAGTCTCTGTAAGGCTCCCCAACCGTATCTTCTGTCTGCATCAGACGGATACGGTCAAGTGCCAGCTCATATCTTTCTTCTATCATCTACATAAGCCCCCTGACAAATAATGCAACCATAGCAACAAGGAATACCGCATTTACTGTGATTCCCACCTTGCAGGTCGTATAGATCTTTTCACGTTCTCTGAATCCCTTGATGCCAAGCCAGATTCCGATCACTGCCATCGCACAGGTTCCGAGTCCGAAAAATCCCATTAATATATTTACATTTCCTTTGTTCATAAACGAAAAGAGGATCATGACGATCACCAGGAAGGCAATCACTACTGCATAAGTACAGGAATAGACACCCCTTTTGGAGTGTCTGACTGCTTTCTGTCCATATTTCGTTTTGATCATTTTTTTACGCTTTTTCTTGCGTGCTTTCGCTGCCGCTTTGATTCTGTCATCTTCTGTTCTTAGTTTTTTTCCCAGCATGTCTTCTCCTTATTGCCGCACATATTACAAATAGTATATATCCACAGATTCCTCCGATCGTATTCAGTAACAGGTCATCTACATCAAAGCTTCCGACTTTTGTGATAAGCTGGAACACTTCCACACAAAGGCTCAGTCCAAAACTGTAAAATGCTGTACCGAAAAAGCTTCTTTGCCTGCTTCCCATCGGAAGGAAAAATCCAAATGGAACAAATATGAGTACATTTCCAAATAAATTAGTGAACATTGCAAAGAATCCCACCTGCTCACGGTACTGCCAGAATCTTTTGATTTCTTTAAACAATACCAGATTGTAGTGGTATTCCCGCATCTCCCCCGTACGTCCATACCAGTCAGAGAACAGAAGGAAATATATAATAAATATTACATATAATATAAATAATATCTTTCCCAGTATCCGGATTCTTTTTCGTTTCTTTGAATCCAATGTCCTACAACCTCCCGTATCTCTTCGGTATTAAAAAAGTATTCCTTTTTTCTCTTTCAGTAAACGGGCACCGCTGATAATAGAGATCACACCTGCTGCGATTCCTACTACTGTAACAACAATACCCACTGCAATTCCTGCAGCACCGGCTAATCCCATTGCTTTATATGCTTTTTCATTCATACTCGTGTTCTCCCCCGTTCCTATTTTGCTCCGTACTGTTCATAATATGCGTCGATTGCTGCTTTTAATGTATCATCGATCACAACTTTTCCATTGCATTCTTTGTTATACAGGCATTCTACAACTTCTTCCATCGTTACGATTGCTGCTGTATCGAATCCGTACAGATCTTTGATCTCATCTAACGCACACTTCTCGCCGCCTTTTCCGACTTCCATACGGTTCAGAGATACCATCAGACCTACGATTGTTACATCTGCTGCGCCTTTTACTTTCGGAACAGTCTCTTCCATGGATTTACCTGATGTTGTCACATCTTCGATCATGATCACACGATCTCCATCTTTTAATTTGCTTCCAAGAAAGCTTCCCTTATCTGCACCGTGGTCTTTCTCTTCTTTACGATCAGAACAGTAACGTACTTCTTTTCCATACAGATCACTGTAAGCGATCGCTGTTACAACTCCAAGCGGAATTCCCTTATAGGCCGGTCCGAATAATACATCAAAGTCATCTCCGTATGTATCATGGATTGCTTTTGCATAATACTGACCTAACTTCTTAAGCTGTGATCCTGTTACGTAGGCTCCGGCATTCATAAAAAACGGGGATTTTCTTCCACTCTTTAATGTAAATTCTCCAAATTTGAGCACGTCGCTCTCTACCATAAATTCAATAAACTCCTGCTTATAACTTTCCATTTTGATTACCTCCATATATTTCAGACGCTGTGTGTCTTATTATTGCATCATAATTCCATTCAATTTTATCATAAGAAAATCACTTTTTCAATTCACGCATACAGAAAAACTGTCACTGCCGGTATTTCTTATATACTTCGGTCAAAAAAGAAAGGGTTCGGAAGGCACACTCTCCTTCCGAACCCTTTTTATATACCAAAGTATGCAAGAGAAGTTGCCAGTGGCAACTTCTCTGTACTTTCGCTTTACATGATCTTCGTCTCTTCCAGTTTTTCTGCAAATGCCTCATTCATCCGAATCACCGGTTTACGAAGGAGCAATCCAAGGATCAGGGACAGGATCAAAAAGATTCCAAGCTTTCCAAGCTCTGTCCAGTAGGTCATACCATACATACCGCCAATTGTCTCCCTAAGCGCCGCCATGCTGTGAACGAATGGCAGTAACGGATATACGGCTTTGAAGAAGTCCGGTGCGACTTCGATTGGGAAGGTTCCTCCGGAACCTGCCACCTGCATAACCAGAAGTACCACGCTGACCGCTTTTCCGATATCTCCGAATGATACTGTCAGTGTATAGATGATATTCACATATACAATGCTCGAGAACCATCCCGCCAGCATAAACAGGAACGGATGCTTACACTGAATACCCAGATATAACAGATCGCCCAGACAGATCAGCGTACTCTGCAGCAGACCGACGATTAGGAAGATGAGATATCGTCCCAGATATTCCTGATGCGGTTTTACTTTCTTAAGGCCCTCAGTACATTTTGCTGAAACACCTGTCTTTAACATGGCAACCAGCACAATTCCGCCGATCCAGATCGACAGTGTGGAATAGAACGGTGCCATCGAAGAGCCATAATTTTCAATCTTATAGACCTGATTCGTCTTCAGACTTACCGGTGCTGCCAGGAACTCTCCGATTACATTAGAGTCCCCGGAGATCAGTTCTTCTAATTGTGAGAAATCGCCACTTTGCTGCATTTCTCCGATTTTTCCTGTCGTATCGCCGATTTTTTCTGCTGCTGTATTGAGCAGATCACAAGAATGATTCAGCGCTGTGTTAATCTGTGTCAGATCGGCCGACGCTGAAGTTGACAGATCATATACCCCGTCTACACCTTCATCCAGGCGATCCATCAGAAGGCTCAGATTACTGCTTGTGTCTCCCATCGAATCTCCCAGTTCATCCAGACTGCTCTTTACATTCTTCTCAAAGTCTGTCTTGATTCCGGCAAGGCTGTCTGCACTTGATTTCACCAGTTTATCTAATTCTGCTTTATCCGTTACTGCTGTATCTGCCGCTCCCTGAAGCGAAGACGCTGTGGACTTAAGCTTATCCCGAAGCTCTGTCTGTGTCACAATCGTCTCTCCCAGTTTTCCGGAAATACTTCCCTTTAATGCATTCAACTGCGCATTATTTCCAACGTTTATTTCATCTATTACCGATTTCAGCGAAGTATAGGAATCAATCACTTTCTGAACTCTGGATGCCAGGGTATTCAATGTTCCCGCCACATCGTCCGCGCTCTGAGAGTTTGATGAAAATGCTGAATCAATAATTTCCGACATCTGATCATAGAATTCTTTTCCGGAATTAATTGCCGCATTTACTCCGTCTGTCGCACCGCTGACCGTCTCATCAATTCCACTGAACGATTTTTTCGCCTTTTTCAGTGAATCTGTCGTGTTCTTGGAATGCTCCTGTGTTTCCTTCAGGAAACTTCCTGTTGTATCCAGAAGCTGCTGTGCAGAAGTTGTCATTCCCGAAAAAGAGCTTAATGTAGACGATGCCGCACTCAAATCCGAGCCGATCTGATTTAAATTATCCGCAAGATTTTGTGCGATTGCTTCCACTCCGTCCTGATCCGCTACATTCGTAACTGCCTTAAACGCAGTGATCACAGTATCGCTGATTGTCTCTACAAATACCTCATTAACCTGTCTCTGGATCGCACTTGCTCCTTTATCCGTTACTTTTGGTGCGATTGCATTTTCCTTGGCATTCGAATAGTATGTGATACTTGGTTTCTGGATATTTTCAGAAAAAATACTCATCATATTTGAGCTGAAGTCCTTCGGTATCACAATTGCTGCATAATATTTTCCGGACTTTACACCGTCTATGGCTTTTTTTCTTCCGGTAAAAACCCAGTCAAGCTGCGAATTGCTTCGAAGCGATGTCAGTACCTGATCTCCCATATTGATCTGTAACGGAATCAGGCTTCCCTCATATCCTTCATCAACGCTTGCGACTGCAACCTTCAGATTACCGGTATTGCCATACGGATCCCAGCTTGCTGCTATATTGAACCACGCATAAAGGCAGGGTACAACTGTAATTCCCATGATAACAATCATTGCGATTACATTATTTTTAATACGCTTTATATCTCTTCGGAAGATTTCCCATATATTTTTCATTCGCCTCTTTCCTCCTTTATCTCATGGATCAGATCTTCTGTTGTCATACCTGTCATAGCAAGCTGTCTTTGCATCTTGTCATGCAGATATTCTACAACGATCAGATATACTGCAAGTCCGATCAGCGATACGATCCACAATATCAGGAAGACCAGTTTTGACTCCAGACTGAACATCAGTATCAGGAAAATCAGTGGTATGATGATCATTCCAAGGAATCCCCATCGGATCATCTTTGGATAACGTTTTTCAAATTTTTCGGATTTTACAAGAAATTCCTGTTTCCATTCATCATCTTCCATAAGTGTCTTCATCATCATTGTCAGTTCCGGACGTTTCCGTTCGGCTGACTCTGTCTCACCAAGCATTAACTCTGTCTCTGACAGACGTTTATCGAATAAGTGATTCAGGTTCATAAGCAACGGACGTAATACCAGACCAATAAAAAGAGAGATTGGAAAAAATATCGCAAGAATCCCCAGATACTTCCAGATATTTGCTCCATACATTCCTGCAATACATTCACGCATGGCACTGATTCCATATGTGAATGGAAGAAGTGGATGCAGTCTCTGGAAAAATGCCGGTGTCATCTCGATCGGATACGTTCCTGCCGATCCAGGAATCTGCAGGATAACCAGTACGACTCCCAGTGCCTTTCCAATGTGTTTAAAGGTCAATGCCAGTGCATAGATCAGATTAACATAAATAAACGAACAAAATACACCCACACATACAAACGCTACCGGATGTACACACTGTACTTTCAATAATAAAATATCACCGACACATACGATCAGTCCCTGTACAAGACCTACTGCAACAAATAACAGCCATCTTCCAAAGTAGGCCTGTCCGGCTGTAAACTTCCGTACCTTTTCATCTTTATCAACTTCCTGTTTCAGAATTGATACCAGAATCAGTCCTCCTACCCAAAGTGCAAGATTTGTGTAAAATGGTGTCATTCCCGAGCCATAATTTTCTACATCATATAACACATTTGATTTGATGCTCACCGGAGAGGACATAAAATCTGCAATTGAATCCGCATCAAGTCCTTCCAGTGAAGTCAGTTTCTGATACATCTCTGAACTCTGTAATGCATTTAAATCCGTCTGAACAGATGCCAGTGCCTCATCAACCTGTGTTAACACATCTCCTGTCTGTCCCAATGCAGACGCACTGCTTTTCAGGCTGTCATTTAACTGATTTAAAATCGTCTTTAATTGTTCTACTGTCGGCTCAACTCCGTTTAAGTCCGCAGAAAGATTTCCGCTCAGTGAAGCCAGACTGTCCAGTGACTGATTCAGCTGCGGCAGAATCTTCTGATCCAGATTGGTACGGTAATTCTGCAGATTATCTTTACTTTCTTTCGCAAGTTTTTCCAGTGAAGTACGTGTATTCTTTGCTGTTGTCACTGCGTTTTGAATACCCTGATTCCCTGTTTTCAGTGAAGATACCAGATCCTGTAACGATGCATTCTGGTTCTCCAATTCTGTAATTTTCTGTCCTATCACAGCAGATATCTGTTGTCCCAGTTCTGTATGTCCCTGAATCTTATCATTCAATTCTTTCAGCTGTTCCAGAAGTTCCTGATTCTTATCCAGCAGAGACGAAGCCGTTGAAAGACTGCTGTCTACTGCTGTCAGCGCCTGTCCGGCTTTCGTCTCAAACACGCCCAGTTTTGCCGATGCCGAGACATACGTGTCATTTAAAAGTGTCTCTCCGTTCGATAATCCATTGGAGAATTCTGTTGAAAACTGTCCAACCGCAGTTCTGGTATCTGCAAGCACATTTCCACTGTCTTCGATTGCTTTGGCTCCTGACTCTGCGGTAACCGTAACCTGATCCAGCGTACTTACTGCACTCGCCATGATCTCATCTGACTTATCCACTGTCTTCTGGAAGTTTTCCAATACCTTATTATATTCGTCCAGATTCTTTCTGGTATCTGCGATAGCTTTGATCAGACTTGAATTTCCTTCACTTACTTTTCCGGATAATTCTCCGGCCTCTTTACTCAATAATTCAGAAATGCTCTCTGCAGCTACGGATGTGAATGTATCATTGATTTCCTGCTGAATCGTGCTCGCACCTGTATCCGTGATCTTTGGTGCTATTGCATTTTTCTTTTCATTAATATAATAATCCAGCTTCGGCTGTTTGATATCTCCTGATAAAATACTCAGAAGTGATTCACTGAAATTATCCGGTATCACGATCGCTGCGTAATATTTTCCGGATCTCACTCCCTTTTTCGCTTCTTTTGCATCTACAAACTTCCAGCCAAGCTGGTCATTTTTCTTCAGATTGTCTACAATATTTTGTCCTGCGTCCAGTGACATCTGCTCACTGTCGGCACCTTTATCCTCATTGGCAATCGCAACCTGGATTCCCTTGGTATTTCCATACGGATCCATATTGGCAGCGATGTTGAACCATGCATAAAGAGACGGCAGCACACTGATTCCAACCAGGATCAGTACTGCCGCACGGTTACGGAACAACCGGCCAAGATCTCTTTTGAAAATCTGAAATGATTTCTTCATCCACTAATCCTCCTTTGTTATTGTCATATAGACATTAGTATAACAAAAACACTTCTGAAAATCTACTCAAAAAACTGACGAATGGTCATATTTTTATTGTGCTATTTGCACTTCTAAGATGAAGCGCAAAAATGCATCAGTACAGGTCAATTCCCTATATTGATGCATTTTTATGCCTGAGTATGCAAGAGAAGCTGCCGGTGGCAGGTTCTCTGTATCATTTATTTATTTTACAATACCAACCATATCTTTCACGGATTCAAATCCATTTTTCTTCATATATGCTTCGATTCCGTCAATAATCTCGATCGTTGCATTCGGATTATAGAAATTCGCAGTTCCTACAGATACTGCAGACGCTCCCGCAAGGATCATTTCAATGGCATCTTCCGGTGTCGCAATACCGCCCATTCCAATAATCGGAATGTTCACTGCCTGTGCCGTCTGATATACCATACGGACTGCAATTGGATGTACAACTGGTCCCGACACACCGCCGGTCTTATTTGCTACCGCAAATGTTCTACGATTGATATCAATCTTCATACCCGTCAGTGTATTGATCAGTGACAGGGCATCTGCTCCGCCGGCTTCTGCTGCCTTCGCAATCTCCGTAATATCCGTAACATTTGGCGTCAGTTTCATGATGATCGGCTGCTTTGCAATCTTTTTGATCTGAGCCGTCAGCTCCTCTACATGCTTTGCATCCTGCCCGAATGCCAGAAAGCCTGCATTAACATTCGGGCACGAAATATTGATCTCCATCATATCAATCGGCTCATCAGCCAGTCTTTCTACCACTGCCAGATATTCTTCCGGTGCATGACCACAGACATTGACGATGATCTTCGTATCATATTTCTTCAGAAATGGAATGTCTCTTTTGCAGAACAGATCGATTCCCGGATTCTGGAGTCCGATCGCATTCATCATTCCTCCGTAAACTTCAGCTACACGTGGTGTCGGATTACCCAGCCACGGGACATTTGCCACGCCCTTGGTCGTTACCGCTCCAAGACGGTTCAGATCCACAAACTCACTGAATTCTTCTCCCGAACCAAATGTACCGGAAGCCACTGTAACCGGATTCTTCCATTCTACGCCGGCAATATTTACTTTCATATCCATTATAAATCCACCTCCGTAGATAAGAATACTGGTCCGTCTTTACAGATTCTCTTATTGTTCACATTACTGTGTGCATCTTTTTCCTTCGTCTTGCAGACGCATGCCAGACAGGCTCCGATACCACATGCCATTCTCTCCTCCAGAGAAATATAGCATTCGATTTCCTTCTCTTCTGCATAGGCCTTAATCGCACGCAGCATTGGTGTAGGTCCGCATGCAAATATAATATCGGCATCCAGGCTCTGCTCATGGATAGCATCCATGACATTTCCTTTTGTTCCCACACTTCCATCCTCTGTGGAAATATATAAGGTTCCGTTCTGTTCAAACTCCTCTTTCAGGAACGTATGCGCATCTCTATAGCCGACAACAATCTGCTTTTCCGCACACTGCATCTGCTTTGCAAGTTCCAGGATCGGCGGAACACCGATCCCGCCGCCCATCAGGAATACTTCCTTTCCTTCTGCCTTTTCATATGGAAATCCATTTCCCAAAGGTCCGATCACTGGTACAAAATCTCCGGCTTTTAATTCTGAAAACTGTTCTGTTCCGGTCTTTTCTCCTGTCACACGATATACCAGTCTTAATCTTTTTGCTTCTTTATCAATTTCACAGATACTGATTGGGCGTGGAAGTAATTTGCTTGCATCTGTCGTGTATACAGACACAAACTGTCCCGGTCTGGCAGTCAGCGCTGCTTCTGTCTCAATCCACAGACTGTAGATTCCATCTGCCAGCATCTCCTGTGACAGAACTTTCGCCTGTTCTTTTTTTCTCTCCATCTTCCTTTATCTCCTGTCAAGATTACTCTGTCTTACTTTTTTCGTTATCAGTCTTTTTTTCGTCTGTTCAGACATTATCTGTTCTCAAGTGCTCCCTTGATGTCTGCGATCATCGTCTCAACTGCTGCTCTGGATGCATCACCAAAATTCTCAGCTCCAAATTTTGCATACTGCTCCTGCTTATATGCCGCAATGATTCCTCTGGAAGAGTTTACGATTGCTCCAAGGCCATCTTCATTGAAGAAATGTACCAGGTCTTTTCCTTTTCCTCCCTGTGCACCGTAACCAGGAACCAGAATGTAAGCTTTTGGCATCACTTTTCTTAATACTTTTCCCATCTCCGGATAAGTTGCTCCGACTACTGCTCCGACATAGCTGTACTCATCGCCCATGACTTCAGATCCCCATGCGGCAACTTTTTCTCCAACCAGTTCATATAACGGACGGCCGTCGATCTTCTGATCCTGGAATTCACCGCTTGACGGATTTGATGTCTTAACAAGTACGAAGATTCCCTTCTTTTCTTCTTTGCATACGTCCAGGAATGGATTCACTCCGTCTGAACCAAGGTATGGATTCACTGTTACAAAGTCTTCATCAAATGGTGCGTATGTCTTGCTGCCTACTTTCACCTTACCAATATGACCTACAGCATAAGCTGCTGATGTAGAACCAATGTCTCCTCTTTTAATATCACCGATGACAACCAGTCCTTTTTCCTTACAGTAATCTACCGTTTTCTTGAATGCTGCAAGTCCCGGAAGACCAAACTGTTCATACATAGCGATCTGTGGTTTTACAGCCGGAATCAGATCATAAGTCTTGTCCACGATTTCTTTATTGAACTGCCAGATTGCTTCTGCTGCTCCTTCCAGTGTCTCACCATATTCTGCAAACGCTTTTTTCTGTACCTGCTCCGGAATATAGTTAAGCATCGGATCTAATCCTACTACGATCGGTGCTCCTGTCTTCTTTATGTTGGCTACTAACTGATTAATCAATGTTTTTTCCTCCTACCTTATATGCATAATCTAAATTTCACATTGTTTATATTTTACCATAAGGCATAATAAAAGGGAATGCCAAACTGCATTCCCTTCAAAACTCTTATTCTGCTATATCACCATCCACAAACGATTACTTCATCTGTGCTTTTACTTCCTCCACAGCTTTATCAAGCTGATTGTCTGCATCCAGATTTTCTTCATTATTTTCATATTCGACCTTTACATCCGGTGTAATTCCTTTTCCGTTGATGCTTCTTCCCTTTGGAGTGAAATATTCTGCAATCGTAAGTTTTACGGCTGTTCCGTCATCCAGATCAAAAATCTGCTGTACGACACCCTTTCCATATGTCTGGGTTCCGACAATCTTACCGATTCCGTAATCCTGGATTGCCCCGGAGTAAATCTCTGATGCACTGGCACTGTTGCCATTTACAAGAACTGCCAGCGGTTTTGTAAACTGATGTTCTTCGTCAGATTTCATCTCTGTCTTTTTGCCATTTTTATCTTCCGTATACACGATCAGGCCCTTTGGCAGCATCAGATCCAGCATATCACATACTGTACTGAGCGAACCTCCCGGATTATTACGCAGATCCACAACTAACCCTGTCATTCCCTGTTTTTCAAGATCATCCAATGCTTCTTTGTACTGATCATACGTCACGGTATCGAATTCAGACACTCTGATATAACCAATCTTGTCATCCATCATCTTATACTCAATTGTCTGTGCCTGCACGGTATCTCTTGTTGCAGTCACAGTTACTTCTTTGGCATCTTCACCTCTTAATACGGTGAGTTCTACCGTTGTTCCTTTTTCACCCTTTACCTTACTTACAACTTTAGAGAGATCTTTTCCTGTGACTTCTTTTCCTTCAACCTTATAAAGGATATCATTTTCCTTAAGTCCTGCTTTCTCAGCCGGAGAATCCTTATATATCTGGACCAGAGTGATCACTCCTGTCTCTGTATTCTGAGACATCACAGCACCGATTCCGGAATATTCACCACCAGTTGATTCATATAATTCTTTTGTTTCTTTTTTGTTATAATATACCGAATACGGATCATTCAGGCCATTGATATAACCTTTATATACCCCGTCTTCCAGATTTTTTTCTTTTACATCCCCCATATAATGCTTCTCGATCAGGTTCTGCAGTTCTGATATCTTATCTTCTGTTTTTGATGTGATATCACTGTTTCCATTATTCACTTTTAATCCACAGGACACGAGTCCTGCCACTAATAACATAGCAAGGGCGCCACAAAGCGCCCCTTTCAAAAAACTTTTTCTGTTTTTCATTTATCTTGCCTCATACTATGATCTGTTCATTTCTTACAGATAGTTTGCCGGATTTACCGGTGTTCCATTCAACATTACCTGAAAATGCAAATGTGGTCCGGTTGAATTTCCTGTAGTTCCAACCGCTGCAACATTCTGCCCTCTGCTGACTTTCTGTCCCGCACTCACATAAATTGCATTGCAATGCATATAATATGTAAGCAATCCGTTTCCATGACTGATTACTAACAGGTTTCCCGCATTTCCGGCATATCCGGCTGAAATAACCGTTCCTGCCGCCGCCGCATAGATTGGTGTTCCTGTTGCTGCCGCAAAGTCAATTCCTTTATGATTCGTACTTGCACCGGCAATCGGCTGTGTTCTGTAACCAAATCCACTCGAAATATATCCACCCGGACAAGGATGTGTAAATGTTCCATTTCCCGACACTACCGATGCCCCGGCAGAACCGGACGAAGACCCCGATGAGCTTGTATTCTTTTTGGCTGCCGCCTGAGCCTTCTTCGCAGCTGCTGCTGCCGCTTCAGCTTCTTTCTGTTTACGTTCGGCTTCGGCAGCTGCCGCTTCCAGCTGCGCAAGCTTATTCTTTGTATCTCCCAGTTCACTGGTTAAACTCTGAATCTCACTTTGCTTATCCTTTATCAATTTATTTACACTGTCCTGCTTTGTGATCAGATCATCCTGCATCGTCTGCAGTTCTTTATATTCTTTCTTGAGTTCTGCTTCCTGATTCTCGACATTGGTTACAACCTTCTGGAATTCTACCAGCATGTTTCTGTCGTATCCTGATATCCTGCTGATATATTCAGCATTATTCAGCAATTCTCCAATTGACTTTGAAGAGCAAAGGATCTCAACGAATCCTGTATTTCCATTTTCATACATATAACGGATTCTCTTCTTCATACTCTCATACTGATCATTCTCATCCGCTTTTGCAAGAATCAGTTCTTCTTCTTTATTTGTAATTTCATCTTCTTTTGCAGAAATCTTTTTCTTAGTTTTTTCCATCTCTCCCGTCAGCTTTTTCAGTTGATCTGCCAGAGATGTTTTCTCATTTTCAGCAGCTTTCTTCTTGCTTTCCAGTTCTTCTGCTTTTTTCTTTGTGTCATCAATTTCTGTTGCATATGTCTGCACAAACATCCCACTTACCAGCGTAAGCACCAGCAGAAGGCTTATCATCTTCTTTCTTTTTATCATATGACGCTCCTTTCCGAGCCAGAACTATTATACCTTCAGATGTTTGCGGATTGTAAAGAAACTTCCCACAAAACCAATTCCAACACCCAAAGCAATTCCGATTGGAAGTAATGTTCTGTAAACAGTTGCTACCGGAAGGAAATCTACAATATTATTCAGAAGGCTGAATTTAGTCATAATATATGTAATTGCCTTATCATACATAAAATAAAGCAATACAAGCGGGATTACAGCTCCGACAGCTCCGATGATCAGCCCCTCTATTACAAACGGCGCACGGACAAATCCGTCTTTTGCTCCGATATATTTCATAATTGCAATTTCTTCACGTCTTACCGTAATACCCATAGTAACCGTATTACTGATCAGGAAAATTGACACTGCCAGAAGAATTGCAATAATTGCTACTGATACATATCCCACCAATTTGTTCACACTGGTAAGAGTCTTGGCTACTACGTCTGATTTATTAACTTTACGCACACCATCCAGTGACTTTGCAAAAGACACTACATCTTTTTGCTTTGATACGTCTGAAAGATATACTTCGTAGTTATCTGAATTAGCAAGCGGGTTATCACTCTTAAATCCTTCTGCCAGATCGCTTGATTCTCCAAAATACTGATCTTTAAACTTATTCCATGCTTCATCCGCACTTACATAATTTACTTTCAGCACTCCATCTTCTTTCTTCAGCTGGGCACCAATTGTATCTTTTTGTTCTTTTGTAGTATCTTCATTGAAAAATACTGTAATGGCAACACCTTCTTCTGCTTTTTCTACAATATAATTAAAGTTAACTACAATGGAATAGAACAATCCGAACAGGAAAATGCATGCCGCCATCGTTGCGATCGAAGCAACGGAAAACATCTTATTTCTACGGATGTTCTTAACCCCTTGTTTCATCGAATATCCTATTGTACTAATTCTCATGCTTATACCCACCTTTTTTCTCGTCGCTTACGATGACACCCTTTTTCATCGTAACAACTCGCTTCTGCATTTCATTTACGATCTCCTGGTTATGCGTAACGACAAGAACTGTAGTTCCTCTGTCATTCGCTTCTTCCAATAACTTCATAATTTCCCATGAGTTTGTCGGATCCAGGTTACCCGTAGGCTCATCTGCCAGAAGAATAGCAGGTTCATTCACGATCGCTCTTGCAATCGCAACCCTCTGCTGTTCACCACCGGATAATTCCTTTGGAAATGCTTTATATTTCTGGGCAAGCCCTACCAGTGACAGTGCCGCCGGTACTTTTTTCTTGATAATTCTTGTAGGTGTCTCTGTAACTCTCTGCGCAAACGCAATATTTTCATAAATATTTCTGTCTTTCAACAAACGGAAATCCTGAAATACAACGCCGATATTTCTTCTGTACATCGCAACTTTGCGATGTTTCATACGGCTTAAATTATTGCCATTTACAATAATCGTTCCAGAAGTAGGTTCCAGTTCTTTCATGATAAGCTTGATCAAAGTAGACTTACCAGAGCCGCTGTCTCCTACAATAAACACAAATTCACCCTGTTCAATCTTCAGATTGATTCCATTCAGGGCTGCAACCCCTTTTGAGTACTCTTTCGTTACTTCTCTTAGTTCAATCATATGTTCCTCCTGATTATTAATACTCCAGTGACTCCATATACTTCATATATTTCACAACCATAAGTGCGATTTTGAATGTAATGGCGTCTTCGAACACACGGAGATCCAGACCGGTACTCTTTTGTAATTTGTCCAGTCTGTATACCAGTGTATTACGGTGTATATATAATTGTCTGGATGTCTCTGATACGTTCAGATTATTCTCAAAGAATTTATTGATTGTTGTCAATGTCTCCTCATCGAAATCATCCGGTGATTTCCCCTCAAAAATCTCACGTATGAACATCTTACACAGCGGAATCGGAAGCTGATAGATCAGACGTCCAATTCCCAAAGCACTATATGCAATGACACTTCGCTCACTAAAGAAAATCTTGCCGACATCAAGTGCCAGCTTGGCTTCTTTATATGATTTTGATACTTCTTTGATATCATTTACAACCGTTCCGTATGCGATCAGAACATCTTCTTCTCCGTCTTCTTTCAGGAGTGTATACATATTCTCCGCAATCTTCTCCAGTTCTGTATGTCCATCATTTGGCTCCAGTTCTTTTACCACGATGATATTTTTCTCATCAACGGCCGTCACAAAATCTCTGGTACGATTACCAAGAAGGTTTCTTACATTATCCAGCGCATTCGTATCTTTTTCGTGCTTTGTTTCAATAATAAAGATAACACGTCTTACTTCTGTGTCAATATGTAATTTCTTAGCACGGTTGTAAATATCTACCAGCAACAGATTATCTAACAGCAGGTTTTTGATAAAATTATCTTTGTCAAATCTTTCTTTATATGCTACAAGAAGATTCTGAATCTGGAAGGCTGCAATCTTACCTACCATGTAAACATCGTCACTTCCTCCATTGGCAAGAAGAATATACTCTAACTGATGTTCATCAAAAATCTTAAAAAACTGATATCCCTGTACGACCTGACTGTCTGCCGGGGATTCTACAAAGGAGATAACCTCCTCTACATAGTTCTCCTGTTCTGAAAATGTGCTTGCAAGAGATTTACCGTCTGTGTCCATCACGCAAAAGTCAATTCGTGTAATCCCTTTCAATCCTTCAATTGTGTTTTGAAGTATTTGATTAGATATCATATTCCATCTCCTCCACTCTTTTCAATATACATTTTCCACAACAAATCTTATCTACAAATTCTCAAAATGTATACTGTCAAATCTTATCTTAATATATATGACCAAAAAAATAAAGAGGAAATCACACTTTTTTGGTGATTTCCTCAGTTTTTTACAATTTATTCACATTTATCCCATGGACATAGTGACGAAACATATTTCTTATGTTTTTCTTAGGATTTTGTTTTTAGCTTATTTTTTTCCATTTCACGCTTAAATATATGATTCAGCAGAAATTTTGCCAGCTTCCCATGACCAAGTCCCTGCCTGTGATCCGAGAACATTCTATTTCCAACGCCGACCCATACTCTTGCGTCCAAAAGATTCCTGTTTTTCGCTATAAAATCCTCCTGTAACGGTACCGACAATGCCGAAAGAACACAATCCACTTCACTTCCGTTGATCGCATTGACCAGCATATCGTCTGCCCTTCCCTCCGCTGATACTTTTGCAAGACCTACCAGCTGAATCCCACTGTAGGCTCTCTGCATATAACGAAACGCTTCCTGCCCTTCTTCCTCTGATTCAACCAGAAGATATATTCTCTTATGATTTTTATGCAAATAACGCATGAACATCTTCAGATATAATTTTATATCGATTTCCTTTGGCAGCCTCGCTTCTTCTGCTGCTTCGAGAATCAGTTTTTCCCCCGGCAGCACAAGATCAAATTCATTCATCCTGGCCTTAAGTTCCGGAAGATCATTCATCTGCATCAGACCGTCTACCGATACCACATCTATCACGCTTACAGGTTCTGACTCCAGAAAAGCTATCGTTTCTTTCATGGCTTCTTTTGCTGTACAGCTGTCTATATTCACATCTAAAACATTAATCTTTTCGTTCATATCCTCACCTGCTAACTCTTTTCCCAGTTTTTCGATTATAGCAAATGGATATTCCCTTTTCAACCTTTATTACACAATCTTCATACTAATTAACATTCGTAATACTTTTGTCATTTTTTTCATTTTCCCGTTTCTTTTTCGTGATCAAACCTCCGATTCGACCGGTTTCCTTGGATGTAAGTGATTTCCATCCATCCTGCATCACCCGGTCCAGAAGGCCTAATTCCTCCGCAATCTCATATTTTACTTTTTCGTCCGGAGTAAGGTCCTCCAGGCGGATTGGGGTTTTCTTTTTTGATGACATAGTGGGTGAATTCCTTTCGTTTTCTTATAAGTATGCCCTCTTTTTTCTATTTAATTCATCATCGTGGCTTACCCCGGTCCATGAGAAAGAGTTGGTGCTATGTTTATGGCTAAGATTCCGTGATGTAAGAAAATCTAAGGGTATCCAAATCTCCTAAAAGC
>CAVBHX010000048.1:0-28151 GCA_963595255.1 bacterium | reverse complement strand
GCGTATTCGGGACTTGCACCCGTTAGAGCGCGCCCATGGCGCGCAAACGCAAAAAAGAGAGACATCTTTTGCCTCTCTTTCCACTTTTTACTCTATTTCTGTGAAACGCACTTTTTACAGTACGTTCTTCACCTCTTCCACAATCTGCTCTTTCGTCAGATGATTCTCTTTCAGAACTTCTGCCACATCATAGCGGTCCAGGAATTCTTTCTTCAGTCCGAAGTTCAGAACCTTCATATCGGAATCGCCATAGAATCTTGCAATCTTCTCGCCGAATCCGCCGTCAAGGATTCCATCTTCCAGAGTGATCACAACATCATGGTCTTTCTTAAGCTCTTCCAGAAGTTCTGCATCAATACCTGTAATATAATATGGATTGATCACCGTTGCGTCTGTTCCAGTCACTTTCTTAAGCTCTTCTGCAACTTCTTTACCAAGTCCGTAGAATGTTCCAAGTCCGATCACTGCAACCTTAGAACCTTTCTGAGTTACTTCGTATTTGTTCAGATCACCGAAGTCTTTTGTAATCTCTTTTCCGTCTGAGATCACGCTGCCGCCCGGAAGCTTGATTGCTACCGGATGCTCATTCTGTTCGATACTCCAGTCGAGCATTGCCAGGTATTCTTCCTTGGTTGTCGGAGCAAGATATACCAGATTCGGGATATTTGCCATCATCGGGATGTCATATAATCCAAGATGTGTCACATCGTTCATTCCGTATACAGTTCCCCAGAATGTTACGATCGTTGCTGGGCTGTTGTTGATGCAGAGATCCTGTGCGATCTGGTCATAAGTTCTCTGTACAAATGTGCTGTATACACCATAAACCGGTTTTCCGCCATTTGCAGCGATTCCGGAAGCAAGTGCTACGGCTGTCTCTTCCGCGATACCGACATCTACAAACTGCTTTCCTGCTTCTTTTCTCTTATCTTCTGTGAATCCCATAACGGTCGGGGTTCCGGATGTGATTGCTACTACTGCAGGATCTTTTTTCATCTTGTCCAGAAGATAATTCAGGGAAATGTCTGAGTAGTCTTCTTCTGTCATTTCGTATAACGGTTCACCTGTCTCGATCTTGAACGGACCGCTGAAGTGCCAGTTCTCTTTATTTTGTTCTGCCGGTGCATATCCTTTTCCTTTTAAGGTATTGATATGGACAACAACTGGTTTCTTGCTGTCTTTGACGCTCTGGAATGCTTCGATCAGATCTCCGACATCATTTCCGTGATCTACATAAATGTAATCCAGTCCCATAGCCTTGAAAAGGTTACACTCTGCCTGTCCGTTTGTCTCGCGGAGTAATTTTAAGTTGCCATATAATCCGCCGTGGTTTTCTGCGATGGACATGTCATTGTCATTTACAATGATGATCAGATTTCCGTCTAATTCTACTGCATAATCCAGTCCTTCCAGTGCTTCGCCGCCGCTTAAGGAACCGTCACCGATCACTGCGATCACATTTCCTTCTTCCCCTTTCAGGTCTCTTGCTTTTGCAAGTCCACATGCAAGGCTGACCGATGTAGAAGTATGACCTACTGTGAAATGATCATGTTCACTTTCATTTGGATTGCTGTAACCGGACACATCATCGTAATGTTCTTCATAGAGATATGCATCCTTTCTTCCTGTCAGCATCTTGTGCGGATAGGTCTGGTGTGATACGTCATATACGATCTTGTCTTTTGGTGACTCGAATACATAATGCAGTGCGATCGTTGCCTCTACCATACCGAAGTTTGGTCCGAAGTGTCCGCCGTGGATGCTGGCTCTCTTTAATAATGCCTCTCTCATCTCACCTGCCATTACAGTCATCTCGTCTACAGTTAATTTCTTTACGTCTTCTGGTCCGTTAATCTTTTCTATATACATGAACTATTCTCCTCCCAGTTTAATACTCCTGTCTTTACTGCTTCTTCGTATTTGGAAATCTTGTGATTCAGCCGGTTGATCGCTGACTCTATCTGCGTTTTCTGCTCCTCTAACTTCTCTCTTTCTTCCGAAAGAAGCTGAAGTCTTGCTTCAAATGTCTCATCGCCCTGCTGATATAATTTTACATACTCGATCAGTGCCTCTACGGGAAGTCCTGCTTTTCTCATACAGATCACAAGCTCCACCCATCCAAGGTCTGATTCCTGATAGTCTCTGATTCCGCCTGCCGTACGTGTTACTTCCGGTATCATGCCGATGCGTTCATAGTAACGCAGGGTATCAGCGGAAATGTCATATGTTTCACTTACTTCTTTTATCGTCAATTCAGACACCACCTTTTTCGCTCTTTCGTCACAGCTCTCAGGTATTCTGTGAACTGCCATATTCATTATTCTCATTTCTTGCGTTATTTATTACGTTCCTTACTATAGCACTTGGAGCGAACTCCAAGTCAAGATTTTTTCAAAAAACATTCAAAAAATATAAGAGTAAATTCCGGATTAAATAATTTCATTCTGTATTTTCTGATATCCGCAGAAGCTGCATAACGATAACAAAAGCCGCTGAAGAATTACTTTTTTACATTCCTCAACGGCTTCTATTCTTATATCATCTTTTTTAATATTTTACACTTTGCTTCCGTTCAGATTCTATCCAACGGCTTCTTTCCAGTCTGTCCGCCTTATTTCTGACTTCTCAGTCTCTCAACAAACCGGCTGAGTCTTCCGATTGCCTCTTTCAGATCTTCCAGTGAATACGCATACGATACACGCAGGAATCCTTCCCCGCTTTCACCAAATGCACTTCCCGGCACAACGGCAACCTTTTCCTCTTCCAGGAACCGCATTGCGAATTCTTCGGAAGTCATGCCGAATTCTTTGATACTTGGGAAGATATAGAATGCACCAAACGGTTCAAAACATTCTAACTTCATCTTGGCAAATTCATTGACCAGATATCTTCTTCTCTGGTTGTACGCATTTCTCATCTGCTGCACTTCATCTTCGCAGTGGCGCAAGCCCTCGATGGCTGCATACTGGCTGTTGGTCGGCGCACACATGATTGCAAACTGATGGATCTTCAGCATCTGTTCTATGATCACGGATGGCCCGCAGATATAACCAAGTCTCCATCCTGTCATGGCGAATCCTTTGGAGAACCCGTTGATCACGAGCGTTCTCTCCTGCATTCCAGGAAGGGATGCGATAGACACATGCTCTGTCTTGTATGTAAGTTCGGAGTAAATCTCATCCGAAAGTACATACAGATCATGTCTCTTTACAACTTCTGCGATCGGCTCCAGATCTTCTTTCGTCATGATCGATCCGGTCGGGTTATTCGGAAACGGCATCACCAGCATCTTCGTCTTTGGTGTGATCGCTGCTTCCAGTTCTTCTGCCGTCAGCTTGAATTCATTCTTTTCCTGCAGCGGAATGACAACCGGATTACCGTCTGCCAGAATTGTACATGGTACATACGATACATAACTTGGCTGCGGGATCAGCACTTCGTCTCCCGGGTCCAGCATAGCACGCAGTGCCACATCGATTCCTTCACTTCCTCCGACTGTCACCATGATCTCATGGTCCGGATCATATTCTACATGGATCTTACGTTCCAGATATTTGCTGATCTCAATCTTCAGATCCTTAAGACCTGCATTCGATGTATAGAAAGTCTTGCCCTGTTCCAGGGTGTAGATACCTTCCTCTCTGATTCTCCATGGTGTGTCGAAATCAGGTTCTCCTACACCAAGGGATATTGCGTCAGGCATCTCACTTACCAGGTCAAAGAATTTACGGATTCCAGATGGTTCGATGCCTGTGATTTTCTTAGATAATGGATTTCTCATCATGGTGTTACAAGCATCCTTTCTGGTTTTTTCTGTCCGAACATGATTGTTCCGTGGTCTTTATATTTCTTTAATACGAACTGTGTACTGGTTCCTGTGACATCTTCGATCGGTGATAATTTACTTGATACGAACTTTGATACTTCCTGTAAAGTCTTGCCTTCGATCAGGACCATCATATCAAAATCACCGGAGATCAGATATACAGCCGATACTTCCGGATAATTACAGATCCGTTCTGCAGTCTTGTCAAATCCGGTATCACGCTGTGGTGTTACTTTTACTTCGATCAGTGCATTGACGTACTCTGTTCCTGTCTTGTCCCAGTCGATCAGTGTATGATAGCCACAGATGATCTTTGCTCTTTCCATGGCTGAAATCTCATTTGCTACGGTTACTTCGTCGGTTCCAAGAAGAACTGCCAGTTCTCCAAGATCTACCCTGCTATGCTTCTCCAGATACAGGAGTATCTGCTTTCTTAATTCTTCCATCATTCATACCTCCGCTATAAAGCTTCAAGATCTCATCCGGAGCCGGACGGTCGATATAACGCATCTCTTCTCCATTTCTTAAGATCTTATCATTGTTGTCTGTTGTATGTCCGATTACTGCTGCTGTAATCCCCTGATTGTTCAGCGCATCTGCCAGTACTTCCCCATTGTCAGTCACAGCCAGAAAACTTCCTGTAGATATCATCTGATATGGATTCAGTCGGAAATGTTCGCATACCTCGATCGTTTCCTGTAAAATGCTGATCTTCTTCATATCAAGATCCAGTCCCTGATTAAGTTCCAGTGCAAGATTCCACAGTGCTGCCAAGATTCCGCCATCTGCGACCTGACGTACGACAAATGCGCCCCCGGCTTTTGCGGCTTCGATTTCTTTTGGAGCAAATATCTGCTGTCCGTATGACTTTATCTGCTTTAAGAAAACCGGCGCAAAACGAGTCTTAAGTTCCTGTTCTTTTTCTTCTGTGATCCGAAGCATGCCATCCATTCCCACATGCCCCACGAACACGATATCCTTACAGGCTCGTGCGGTTTCCCGGTTCCAGGCTTCTTCTTTCGGAGCCTTTGCGATTCCCGTAACCGTTACTGCGATCACCTGAACTGCCGGATTGGCGGATGCCTGTACCGCAGCAAGGTTTATGTTATATTTTTTACACGCTTTTTTCAGAAGTTTTTCGATCTTGTGGATTCTGGATTTGAACACATATTCCGGATAGGCAATCTGTACACTGACGCTTGCAGATGTTTCATGCGTATCCTGCATATCCTGCATATCCTCGTTCTTTATATCTGTGTCCGGTTCCTCGTCTTCTGTTATATCCGGGCAGACAGAAAACACTGCACCCTGCGCTGCCAGTGCATTTGCAGTCTGTGCAAGTGCGTGTACACCGATCTGCGGAGATAATCCGTAGACGGTAACTGTTTCACTTATAAGCTGTTCTGTCTGTGTCTCTAACTTCATGCTTGTTACGTTCCCCTTTTATCTTTTATTCTCTTCATTCCCAGCATTCCGTACATTCTTACTATGTCTGCACGATGGCAGTACACTTTTCTTTATATAAGATACTTATACAAGATACGGAATGATCATCGTTGCCACCATGGCAATGATAACAATAAGTACAACAATTGATACAATTCTTCTTGTTCTTTTATTGTTGAAATTCATTCTTCTACCTTCTTTAATTCTATTCCCGTTACCGATTATCAGTTTTTACGTAAACAGTAACGTATTTCTCTACATTTTATACTCTTTACAATATTTTTGCAAGAAACAATCCTCACATTTCGGACTCCTTGCACTGCAGATCGTACGTCCAAATGTAATGATATGAATATTCCAGAGAATCCAGTGATCCTCCGGCAGTTCCTTCATCAAATCCTGTTCGATCTTGTCCGGATCCTGATTCTTCGTAAGTCCGAGCCGGTTGGATATGCGCTTTACATGTGTATCCACGACCACACTCGGCACGTGATAGATATTTCCGCGGATCACATTGGCTGTCTTTCTGCCTACTCCCGCCAGACTTAAAAGGTCCTCAAGTTCTGATGGGACTTCTCCGTTATATTTATCCCGGATGTCTTTCATACAGGCTATGATATTCTTCGCTTTATTATGATAGAATCCCGTTGGTTTAATATCCTGTTCTAATTCTTTCAGGTCTGCGTCAGCGAATGCTTCAACAGACGGGTACTTCCGGAACAGATCTTTTGTTACGATATTGACTCTTGCATCGGTACACTGCGCACTTAACATCGTAGCGATCAGAAGCTGCCACGGAGTTTCATAATTCAGATAACAAATAAATTCTGTTCCGTATTTTTCATCCAGAAGTTCCAGGATCTCTCCCGTTCTTTTTTTCATAATTCTATTTCCTTTTATTTTATATTGGCACTTATTTTATTCTCACTTTATCAATTTCCACTTTACAGACCCTGACTTCCTGATTCAGCGGGTTTCTGTTCTGATAATCGAACAGGATATAGGTATCTGCCAGTTTAAAATATTCCAAATGCGTCATTTTACGCATCTGATTTCTGTCGTATTTTCCATAATCCGGAAGGTACATATGTGTCTCTTCTTCTTTTTCATAAAATGCTCTCGCCACATTCTTTTCCACCAGATATTCCCCAGCGAATTCCGGACGGCTCTTCGCATTTTCACGAAGATAATAATCATATGTGAGCACTTCCCGGAACAGATCTTCTTTTTCTTTATGATGAAGCCGTATATAATTCAGCAGTATCTCATATCTGGCGCTCCGCTTGTGTTGAACGGCGTTATAACCATTGTCTTCGTAATAAGATGCAAGCCGGTCATACATGGTGAATGCAGAATCGTATTCCTTTTCCAGTTCTTCCATCGTATTCGTAAACTGACGGCTGTTATAGTAGACCTCCACCATCTCCTCAATCCCTTTCAGGCGCAGCACATCTTCATAGGAAATCCATTTTGTATACAGTACTTCATACGGTGGGTGCGCTTTATGGACAATGCCGTACTCTTCCTGATGCTCCTGCATAAAGGATCCCTTAAGCACTTTCAGGAATCCCAGCTGGAGCTGCTCCGGTTTCAATGCATAGACATCATCAAAGGAATGTGCGAAGCTTTCCACATCTTCGTATGGAAGGCCGGCGATCAGATCCAGATGTTCGTGCACATTTCCCTTATCCTGAATTCTTCTCACGATTTTAGATACTTTTTCAAAGTCCATAACTCTGTGGATCTCTTTGATCGTCTTCGGATTTGTTGACTGTACACCGATCTCAAGCTGTACCAGTCCCGGGCGCATCTGTTCCAGAAGTTCCAGTTCTTCTTCATTCAGAATATCCGCGGCAATCTCAAAGTGGAAGTTCGTAATGCCATTATCATGCTCCATGATATATTTCCAGATAGCAATGCTGTGGTCGTGTTTGCAGTTGAATGTACGGTCAACAAATTTCACCTGCGGTACTTTGTGGTCAAGGAAAAACTGCAGCTCCTTCTTCACCAGTTCTATATCCCTGAAACGCAGACGCTTGTCCACCGATGACAGACAATAGCTGCAGGAGAACGGGCATCCTCTGCTGGTCTCGTAGTAAATGATCTTGTGTTCAAAATCTTCCATATGATCATAGACAAATGGGACTTCGCTCAGATCCATGATCGGACGCCACGGATTGTCGATAATTTCCTCTTTTTCTTCCCGGAAAGTGATTCCGTCCACACCTTTTAACTGGTTATCCACACTCTCCGATTTCTTCCAGGAATTATCCACATTTTTATCCTGATATCCACATACATTTTCTCTTTTTTCGAATTCATTTCGGTATATCCGGCAGATTTCTTTGAAAGTTTTCTCTCCTTCGCCTTTCATCACTCCTTTGACACATGGAAGCCGTCTTAATACTTCTTTTGCATCATAGGAAACCTCCGGCCCGCCAAGCCAGATTGACATATCCGGACGCAGCTTTCCGATTTCCAGCACAATTTCTTCTATATAGTCCAAATTCCAGATATAGCAGGAAAGGCAGAGAATATCCGGTTGTCTCTTATAGATGTCCATCAGGATATTGTCCTTTTGCTGGTTGATCGTATATTCTCCGATCTCCACCGCCGGATCCTTGGCATAGGCTTTCAGGCTGTAGACCGCCAGATTGGAATGTATATATTTTGCATTGACTGCTGCCAGTAATATCTTCATTATTCTTTCCTCCAGATCAGAATTTTTCCCTTCAGGCATACACCCGATCAGATAAATTCTCATATATCTAGGTATTATAAATTGGTATCGCCTTTTTTACAACATTTCCATTGACTTTTTGCCCGGAACACGTTAAAATGTTGAGCTGTGCAGCCGGGGTGTTAGCGGTACCTTGCACCTGCAATCCGCTATAGCAGGGGTGATATTGCGCAGAGGGCTTGTTTTTGCAGAGCTGCCCTTGGAAAGTGGCGTTGATGTTTGGGTCTTACGCGACGGGACTCCATGAACCGTGTCAGGTCAGGAATGAAGCAGCACTAAGTGGAACCTCTCGGGTGCCGTAAGGGTGCCTGGGCTGAGTTAACTACCAAGGTAACGTCTGTGAAGGCTCGTTCGAAGCGCAATGCACATAAATAATAATATAGTATTCATCTTATCCACTGTGATTTTTCGCATGTGGGTATTTTTTATATACAGAACCTGCCATGGCCGTTTTTCTATAAAAATAGAGACAGAAGAATTTCCAAAATTCCTCTGTCTCCGTTTTTTATACTATGCCAAATATTAACGCCAGCAATATTACAATTGCATTTGTTACTGTCTGTACCGGAACTGCCTTCTTACAGAAGTGCTGTACATCTGTCTCAGTCAACGCACATCCAAGATAAGTTGATGAGTTCGTCGGTGTTGAACTCGTTGCCAGTGACAGGTTACATACGAACGGTGCAATGATCGTCACTGCCGGAATTCCAAATCCTGCCCCGATAGAGATGAACACCGGATACATTGCATTAAAGATCTGGAATGGAATGAAGTAAATGATGATCACACATAACAGCAGTAAGATGATATGTATATATTCCAGCATGAACTTCGGACAGATCTTAATCAGTCCGTCTGAGATAGCTCCTACCATTCCCGTATTATTGAATACTGCCTGATATACAGAGATTGCAAGCAGCATTACGATAATGTTCAGATACATCGGTCCGACTTTACCAAATATCTCACCGAAATTCTTTGGATAGTTGATCATTGCCGTTACGACCGTTGCTACCATAAATACCAGATACGGAGGCAGACTGAATACACCAAGACCGACCATGAATACAATGAATAAGATAAAATTAATCCAGAAAAGCTTTGGCCGTCTGTATGGATTCTCTTCTACTTCTTTTGTCTCTTCTTCTACATTTTCCACAACTACGCCAAATGTTCCCACACGTTTCTTATGCTTGATCCCGAAGTATACCCACTGCAGAATGATGGCCGGGATAAAACATAATGCCCATGGAAGCGATGCCTTTGACAGTTCATTGGCAGATAAGCCTGCAGAAGATGCCGTATATGCCATTCCAATCCCCCACGGAATGAAGCACATTGCAGACATTGCAGTCTGTGCTATGATAAATGCTGCCTCACGGTCAAAATCATATTTCTTATAAAGTGGTACCAGGATCGGGAATGTGATCAGGTACGCCGGTGTAAAGTTTCCTGTCAGGATTGCAAATGCTGCAATTACGGATGTCAGGATCATAATTACGATGACATTCATCTTATCGCCAAGCTTGTTCGTCACTGCTGATACGATAGTATCAAATACTCCTGCTTCTGTAAGCATCTGAAAATACAGAAATGCAAACAATAACATGAATCCCGCAGATTTCATGATCGAACTGAACTGCTCCAGTACAAAGTCACTTGTCTCCTGTAAGCTAAAGCCCAAAAGTAACGAGCAAATGATCGGTACAATAAATAATACAAAGTTAAATGGTACTTTCTTCGTGACAACCGTTGCCACAACGATCAATACCAGAATAATGGCCATTACAGTAGCATTCATAGTCTGTACCTCCTTAATTCATGTGTGCTTTCAGGAATTTTTCCACAATATCCATATTCTTCTCTGTCCAGAATGCCGGATCTCCGTGTTTTGCATTCTCTACCAGATAGAATTCTACTTCTTTGTCTTCTTCTCTTAATTTCTTATACAGGCGGATACTCTGCTCCGGTGCTACCAGATCATCGGCAAGTCCGTGCATCATCAGTACCGGTGGCATCTCTGTCTCTTTATTTACATAATTCATACAGGTAACTGCATTGGAAAGTTCCGGATATTCATATACATTCTTCCTACCGATCAGCATTCCTTCCGGACTGTCCGGTTCTCCCTGGTTCAATGTAGTCGGGAAATCTTCTTTTATCTGTACGCATGTAACTCCGTAGAAATCTACGATTGCATTTACCTTGCAGGAATATTCTCCATATACATCTGTGTCCATCAGCTCCTGATCTGCCGTAACCCCCGCAATAAATGCTGTATTGCCGCCGCTTGAATCTCCCATTATAAAGACCTGAGACGGATCAATACGATATTCCTCTGCATGTTTTCTTAAGAAACGTACACCTGTCTTTGCATCTTCTACCGGAGCTGGAAATGTAGCAAGATCGCTTTCTCTGTATTGAAGAATCGCTGTCACAAATCCACGTCTTGCAAGATCTGCCATTGCTCCAAGCCGTTTATAGTTGTCCTGTTTTCTCCATGCCGATCCCTGAACATACAAAATTGCCGGATATGTCTTTGGTGCTTTGGCATTTGTCTCTGGTACGATCATCTGAAGCGTACGCTCAATCCCGTCTCTGTTTACATAGCATACATCATGCTTATATATACCATATCTCTCCGTTCCGTCTGCTGTGAGTTTCTGAACCTCTTCCATACCCTCAATCTGTGTCCGGAAGTCTTCAAAACTCATATTTTTGATTTCTTCACTTGTCATTATCTGTTTCCTCCTGACCCGTTTTTCTATATTGTTAATTTTATAACCGGATACAGGTATCAGGTCAAGTGTACTCATATTAATACATTTTATAATTTTCAGTCTTTTTAATCATTTTCTATTAATTTTTTCTATTCTTTTCTTTCTAATTTTACCTCTTTAATGGCATTTTACCTCACTAAAGCGCAAAAACCTGAGATTAACTCTCAGGTTTCAGTAATATATATATTTTCAAATAATTCCAGTCATTTCCTTCTTCATCATGTGTGATCTTAATCCTTACACAGTAAGCATCTCCCGGTATCTTTGCATCTTGTTGAAACTTCCGGTATATCTTTCGGATTTTCTTCTGCAGCACTCCTTCCGATGCATACGGTCCGGTAATTTTCAGATACAGGACAAATGCCCTTCCGCCTTTTATCCTGGTATATCCTTTTTGCCCGCTCCAGACATTTTCATTTTTTTCGATATCTTCTATATACTCTGCCCGTACTGCCTGTCCCCAGGAGAACTGGTTTTCCGTTCCATTCAGACTTTCTCTGCTTATCTTAAGTACCGATTTGCTTTCCGGTGCATAATCCATGAAATTAATCCCATCCGATTCAAGTTGTGCATTTTTGCCATATTCGAGGTTATTCGTCTGAAATCTGATCCAGAAATCCGGCATTTCTTCTATATACCAGTTTCCCTGTTTCTTTTCTATCTCTTCCGTCTCTGCAAGATAATCCGTCACACGTTTTTTTAATTCCTGCAATTCTGACAGTGAAGCATCTATTTCCTCTAATCTTTTTTTCAACAGATTATCTATCGCTTCTGAATCTGCTTCCTTTATCAGATTCCCGACCTCTTTCAATGCGAATCCAAGATTTTTATACTTCATACATTCGTAAATATCCGTGCATGCCCTTATATCGTAAGACCTGTAATTCGAATGTTCTCTTCTCGTAGAACTCAGAAGACCAATCTTCTCATAATATTTTATTGTATGTACAGACACACCTGTAAACTTTGCAAGCATTCCTACTGTCTTTTCATTCATATAATCACCTGTCTTTTATATTTCCCCGGTCTGTTCTTTTTCCAGCTGCTTTTTCTTTTTCCTTGCCACTCTTAGTTCTTTAAAAAATGATTTCATCATCTGACTGCATTCTTCTTCCATCACTCCTGTCGTCAATTCTACCTGATGATTAAATTCAGGCATATCCAGAAGATTTAAGATAGAGCCCGCACAGCCGGCTTTCGGATTCATACATCCAACTACTACCCGTGTCATCCGGGACTGTACGATCGCACCGGAACACATCTGGCATGGTTCCAGAGTTACATACATCGTACAATCCTCCAGTCTCCAGTCATTCATCTTCTTGCTTGCTTTTTTGATCGCGATCAGTTCTGCATGCGCCAGGGTATTATTATCAATTGTTCTGCGGTTATATCCTCTCCCAATGATCTTATCCTGATATACGATCACACATCCGATCGGCACCTCACCGATCGCATATGCTTTCTTTGCCTGTTTGATCGCTTCTTTCATATATTTTTCATCTGTGCTTTGCATATTCATTCTCCGTCTATTTTCCTGTTTTCTATCTCTTCTGTGGTTCTACACAGTCATGTGATCCTCTTATATCCCTGCACCAGTATCCGAACTTCTCTCTGTCATTCTTCTCTTCATCTGTAAGCTTAAGATCCAACTCTTCTGCCGGAATGAATTCCGGAAATCCAAAGCTTTCTGCGGCTTTTTCTTCCTGCGGATGATACACTCCCGGTACTCCTAATTTTAACCGGTCATCACGGACTGTCAATATCAGATGGTGATAATTATAATACCCGTGGATCAGAAAACTATTATTTGCATGTCTCCATTCACACCTCGGAAGACACACCATATCTTTACGCTGGATCTTGCGGACTTTAACCCCCAGGCAGGGCTCTTTTTCCAAATCATCTTTAAGTTTCCCGCACTCTGGTTCTTCATCCTGCATGGTTTCCTTCTTACATTCCGGTTCTTCGTCCTGCGCTAATTCCTTCTTACATTCCGGTTCTTCGTCCTGCGCTAATCCCTTCTTACATTCAGTTTCTTCACCCTGCACGGAATCTTCTTCCATCTTCCACATTTCCATCCTGCAGACGTTTACTACATCGTCATTCCAGACTGCCGCATACCAGTGTCCATTTACGTCCTTTAATATAATTCCGTTGACAAGATCATAATTTTCTTTCTTACCGACATCCTCCGGTGTATAGCATAGCTGCCAGTTCACCGCCGGGCCGGGAACCTCTGTCACTCCCTGCGGGATTCCAATACATTTATCTTCTGTATTCCAGAACAGATACACCCTAAGTCCCTGCGCATTTTCTTCCATCCGAAATCCTTTTCCGTGCACATGGATCACGCACTGATCCACATCCTGTTCTACTTTTACGAAGCCTACATTCCGCATCTTTTTCTCTTGTTCGTATTCATACAGATATCGAATAAACCGTCTCAAAATATCCTCTCCTGTTTCCGGCTATTTATCACAATCTATTCTGAAATATTTTCTTTTATGCCATAATCGCATTCAATTCCTGATACAGCCTCTTCGCATAGCTGTCTGTCATACCACAGATATAATCCGTAACCAGCAGTAGTCTCAGATAAAGACGATAAACCTCTGATTTTCCTTCTGCATGATAACGATATGCTTTTTTATAATTATTGGAAATAAATGAAATCAGTCTTTCTTCTATTGAGTTCAGTTTCTGCGCCGGATCATCATATTTTATTGCTGCACCGACAAACCGGTCCATCAGATTATCCAGCATCACCGCCTCTTTCACTTCCATACGATAGATCGTCTCTGTTTTAAATACACATTTGCACGCTATCTCTCCAAGCAGTTTTACCAATCCTTCAGCCAAAGTACCTGCAAACAGATCTTTTTTATACGTGCCTTCCATAATCTCTTCATAATGAGAAGTAAATCCGGAAGTTGCGCAGCCAATCAAAAATCCCTGTGCTTTTACGATCCAGTTCTTCACTGCATAATCACCGGGATCATCTACCCCGTTCTTCTTTGCACGGTCGTACAATTCTACCAGTTTATCTGCCGGGCAGAACCAGTTCTGATCTTTCTCTTCTGGGTCTGCATACTTTTTCTCCCTGTTCTGTAGTTTTCTGAGTTCATCTCTGAGACTATGATATGTAAGAAATCCTTTTACAAATGCATCTTCAATATCTGCGGTCTTATATGCAATATCATCTGCTGCCTCAAGTATAAAGGTAAGCGGATGTCTGTGATTTCCCGCACCCGTCTCTGATACAATATCCTCGAACAGTTCCCGGTCTGCATAATAATAGCCCATCTTCTTCTCTCTGATATCTCCTGATTCCGGATGGATCTTTGTAGATGCCACCGGATATTTTATAATTGTATTCAAAAGCGCATACGTCAGATTCATTCCATTTTCATCTACCAGAAAATGTAATTTGCTGACCAGCCTAAGTGCCTGTGCATTTCCTTCAAAATGATAAAAATCCTCCCTCATCTGAGGTTCGAGCAACTCCTCAAGCGACGTTCCATGATATGTCAGAAGCGGAAGATTTCTTTCAAACCATTCCCTGATCGCAGCTTCTCCATAATGACCAAACGGTGGATTGCCGATATCATGAATCAGTCCTGCACACTGAAGAATATTACAGATATCCTCTTTCATCTGTAAAGTGAAACTGGAATCTTTCTTGTGTACCAATATGCTTTCTCCTATATTCTGACCCAGAGATTTTGCCAGCGAAGAGACTTCCATGGAATGGGTCAGTCTCGTACGGATAAAATCACTTTTATCCAGTGGAAATACCTGTGTCTTATCCTGAAGTCTCCTAAATGACGCACTGCCGATGATTCTGTGATAATCTTTTTCGAATTCACTTCTAAGGTCTGCATCACCATATTTTTGACTCTTGTGTCTGTTCTGTCTTTGACGTTTTGTTGATAAAAGCCTTGTCCATTCCATTTTCGTGCTCCTCCTTCATATTCTAATACAGAGAACCTGCCACCGGAAGTTCCTGTAGGCGGCAGTTTCTCTTGCATCCCCTGGTACAAAAAGTGTCCAGCCGGAGATCCGGCTGAACACCTTATTCATAACATTTTCTTTCTATGTTCATTCAACACTAATCCAGATAGATCGGCGGCTCATAATCTTTTCCGAGAAGTGCCTTTTTACGTTCCTGATATCCAAGGAATGCCCACTCCGTCATATCTGTCCACTGATGTTTTCCTCTGTCATATACCTGTACATAGCCGATTCTCTTCGGATGCATTCTTACGCTGTTTGATTCATATTCATGTCCTGTGTAAGGATTAAGTTCACCTTTACTGAGATCCTCTTCATCGGATGTGAATAAGTCTTCTTCATTTTCCTGCGCATACCGGCTCTGATATCCGTTATTCTCATAACCGGAGGTCTCATCAGCTGCTGTATATGTTTCCTCCTGTTCCGGTTCCTCCGGCATAAATTCTTCTGCAAGTTTCTCTGACTCACCGTCTCCCGAATAATCAAACTCATGATACTGGATTTCCGGCTTTTCTTCTTTTGCCGGCTCTTCATGCGCTGGTTCTTCTTCATGCTTTTTACGCATTCCGAAGAGCGCTCTCCATCCATGCGCTTTCTTCTCCGGTTCAGCTTTCTTCGGCTCCGGTTTTTCCGGTTCCTCTGGCTCTTCTACTTCCGGTTCTGACTCATGAGCTGACTCCTCTGTATATTCCGGTTCCGACTCATAAGCCGGCTCCTCTGTATATTCCAGCTCACTTTCATAGGCTGGTTCTTCTGCATACTCTGGCTCTGCTTCATACGTCGGTTCTTCTGCGTATTCTGCCTCTGCTTCATACGCCGGTTCTTCTACGTATTCCGGTTCCAACTCATACACCGGTTCTTCTGTATACTCTGGCTCTGCTTCATACACTGGTTCTTCTGCATATTCTGGCTCTGCTTCATACACCGGTTCTTCTGCATATTCTGGCTCTGCTTCATACACCGGTTCTTCTGCATATTCCGGTTCTGACTCATACACCGGTTCTTCTTCATATACAGGTTCCTCAGCATGCTCCTCTACACCCGCTGCCGGTTCTTCTTCACTTCCGGCCACCGGCTCGTCTGCTTCCGGTGTCACGGCTTCCGAACTTTCAGTTTCTTCCACCGGCTCCTGCATCTCTTCTTCCTGCTCTTTTACTTCTGTGGCAGGTTCTGCTGTCGCTTCTTTCTCTCTTACAAAATCAAATATTGTTTCCTGAACATATTCCGGATCTGGCTCTACAGCCTTTTTAGACTTCTTCTTTTTCTTCTTTTCTATTGCATCTAATTCTTTATGAATATCTACAAGCTCACCTATCGTAATGTCTCTTTCTTCTGCTTTGGAAGGTGTTTTCTTCTTTTCAGGCTCTGTAATTTTCTGGGCCTTTGAAGGCTTCTCTTCATGCTCCTCATGTTCTTCTAATATATCCAGATAAAACGGACACTCAAGAATCTTTGCGATCATTCGCATATCCTGCTCCTGGAAATTATCTCTGCCAAGACGCTGGGTCAGATTCTGGCGCGACATCTTCTTTCCTGTCTGTTTTTCTATCTTCTCTGCAAGTTCTTTGATCGTCATCCCTTTACGGCTCAGAATGATCTTGACCTGTTCTCCAAACGTTAATTCCAACATTCTTTTCCTCCTTATTATTCTTACTCTCCCATACTCTCCTCGTGTGCTTTTTTATGGTTTTGTAAACATTTTTCTATCTTGATAAATCTTTATTTTTCCCTTTTATATTCTAACAAATCACAGAAAACACGTCAACTCTGCTTACGTTACATTTCCCCGAAAATAAAGGCTAAAAATGAAGTTTTTCATTCAGTTTTTTAACGGTCTTTTCATCCAGTTTGACTATTTTTCTATCATAAGAAATGATTCCATTTACCTCTTCTTCTATATCCGATAATTGTGTGTAAACAGTTGCACTTAATCCACGGCTGATATTCGGAATAATGAGCTTTTTTATCAATTTCTCATAGCCCGCCGTAAGTTCTCTTTTTCTCTTGAACTTTTTATAACCGTAGACCTTTTTCTCGTACATACTATGCTTCGGGATCTGCAGCGAATACCCGCCAAACTCAGTAAGTGCCGTTACCCTCTTTTCCGGTGTTACATGCAAAGGGAAGAAATAATCATGGATGCTTCGTATATCCCCGCACCCCTGATCAAACCAGCCGCTCGCAGAATCTGTCAGCCTGTAAGGATCTTCTGCCCTTACTATATCTGTCATCTTTTTCGTCTGAAATTGTCCCCATCCTTCATTAAAAATAACCCATGTAACAATGGATGGATGATTATAAAGCAATCGAACCGTCTCTTTCATCTCTTTTTCAAACTGTCTCTGCCCGGCCGGATCCTGACGTCCCATCAGATGAATCCTGGTATCTTTTGCCCAGATATGCATTCCCTCCATGGCTGTCGCCATATACGTTACATACCAGCTCTTATAATCTCGTCCTCCGTTCACCATATCCTGCCAGACCAGCATACCGATACGGTCGCAGTGATAATACCATCTCTGCGGTTCTATCTTAATATGCTTGCGGATCATATTGAACCCCAGGTCCTTCATCTTCTGGATATCATAGATCATCGCTTCATCACACGGCGGTGTGTATAAACCATCCGGCCAATATCCCTGATCCAGTACTCCCCTTTCAAAATACGGCTCATTGTTCAAAAATATCCTCGGTATTCCCTCTTTGTCATTTTTAACTTCTACCTTACGCATGGCAAAGTAACTTTCTACCGAATCCTCTCCCATCCTCACATGAAGATCATACAGAAATGGATCTTCCGGACTCCAGCTTCTCATATGTGGGATCATAATCACACACGGCTTTCCCGTCTTTCCGGATGCTTTCACCGGCCACATCTTTCTTGCCGTTACCGTAACTTCGTAATCAATATCTTTTATGCCATGTTCTTCTTCCATCTGGATCATTATAGAAGACTGATCATATAGAGGCGTGATCTTAAGATGTCCGATATAACGCTCCGGAACTTTTTCAAGCCATACGGTCTGCCAGATTCCACTCTGTGCCGTATAGAACATCCCACCGTTTTTAAGTTTCTGTTTTCCCCTGCTGTAATAACAAGTCTCCGAATAATCTCTTACTTTTACGGTCAACAGATTCTTTTCTTCTTTTAATGCTTCCGTAATATCATATGAAAATGGAAGATAGCCTCCCACATGCTTTCCCTGTTTCTTTCCATTTATATATACGACCGCACACTGATCTACCGCTCCGAAGTGAAGGATCCATCTGCTTCCCTTCTCCGGCTTTACTTCATCCGGAAGCCTTCTCTTATACCATAGATATTCTTCTGGTTTTAACTGTCTGTTTACCCCCGACAATACAGCTTCCGGCGAAAACGGAACCAGGATGTCCCCATCCATTTTCTTTGGAAATCCTCTTGTTTCTCTTATTGCATATTTCCATATTCCGTTCAGATTTACATAGCTTTTTCTGCGCATGAGCGGTCTTGGGTACTCCCCTAGTACATTCTTTTCATTTATATTGTCTGCCCATTTTGTCATTAACTGTTTCATGTTCATACACCCCTTTATTAAGCAAGTCTGACTTCGTGTAATCTCCCCTCGATCTCATTATCTGTCGTAATTACCGCGACCCTTGCGTCCCCCTGCTCCAGTTCGTACTCCCTGCACAGATATTTCTCCGGATATTCCTCAGGCTGCTTTTTCAGATATGGTATGCCGTCCTGTCCCCAGGCAAATTCATATGTGCGCATGTCCAGGCCCATTCCTCTTCTGGTTGCTTTCATAAAACTTTCTTTTAATACCCAGAAGCGGTAAAACCACTCCGCCTGTTCTTTTTCATCTTTTCCACTACGGATGATCTCGCATTCTTTCCGGCAAAAATACCGTTCTGCCATCGGCATCCGCAGCTTTCCCTTCATCTCCACATCACAGCCTGTCTGAACATCTTCACGGTCACTACAGGCACACAATACATATTTTCCCGAATGTGACAGATTGAAAACTGCCGATTCCGGAAGTCTCAGGGCCTTCTTCATCTTTTCCCACAATATCCAGGCACCGACACTCCTTGCTTTGTCATCCACATTTTTAAGTTTATCCGCTTTATCTTTTCTCCACTCAGGCACTTTATCATAATATGCCTGATACGTCTCTTCTATTAGTAATGGTGTAATATCTGCTGCCCAAACACTTACCATTTTCCCACTCCTTTTTTACTATACAATTTTAGTCTAACACACTTTTTTAAAAATGAAAGAATTTATCGAATAAAAGTGTTGACAATCAAATCCCATTGCGTTAATATATCATTAGTTTCACACTTTAAGTAATTAAAGTTTTGCAGTGCGAATATTTTACAGTGCGACTATACTAGACTCACACGAGAAAAGAAATATCACACAGGCACAATTATCATACATGTTGGAGGATATTTATTATGATTATCGTATTAAAACCACGTACTACAAAAGATGATGTTTCTCGTGTCGAGAACATGGTCAAAAAGAGAGGACTTAACACACACGTTGTACAGGGCGAAGAGATGACAGTTATCGGTTGTATCGGTGACACAGCCAAAGTCGATTCCAAATTATTCGAAATTGATTCTGCAGTCGATAAAGTTATGCATGTACAGGAACCATACAAATTAGCCAACCGTGCATTCCATCCGGAAGATTCCATCATCGATGTATCCGGTGTAAAAGTCGGCGGCGACAACCTGGCAATGATCGCCGGTCCTTGTTCCGTAGAATCTTACGAACAGGTACTTGAAATCGCCCAGGCTGCAAAAGCTTCCGGAGCCAACTTACTCCGCGGAGGTGCATTCAAGCCAAGAACAAGTCCTTATTCATTCCAGGGACTCGGACTGGAAGGACTCGACATCTTAACAGCTGTAAAAGAAGCAACAGGACTTCCGATCGTAACCGAACTGATGTCAGACAAGTACCTCGATATCTTTAACGAGAAAGTAGATCTTATCCAGATCGGTGCACGTAACATGCAGAACTTCGATCTGTTAAAAGAATTAGGACAACTTGACCGTCCAATCCTTTTAAAGAGAGGTCTGAATGCAACTTACGAAGAATGGATCATGTCAGCAGAATACATCATGGCATCCGGTAATGAAAATGTCATCCTCTGCGAACGCGGAATCCGTACTTTCGAAAGCTATACAAGAAATACTCTGGATCTTCAGAGTATCCCGGTACTTCGTAAACTGACACATCTTCCGATCATCGTTGACCCAAGTCATGCGGGCGGCAAATGGTGGTTAGTAGATTCTATGGCAATGGCCGCTGTAGCAGCAGGAGCCGACGGACTGATGATAGAAGTACACAATGATCCAGAATCTGCACTCTGCGACGGAGCTCAGTCATTAAAACCTAAGAAATACGACGAATTGATCAAAAAGGTTGCACAGATTGCAGGGGTTGTCGGCAAGACAATCTAATACAGACATAAACCTTACAGGAGTATATATTATGAAACTTACAGTTAATCTGGGAAAAGACAGTTATCCTATCTATATTGAAAATAACATATTATCCCAGGCCGGAGATTACATCCGAAAGATCTACCATGGGAAACGCATTATGATCATTTCCGATGATAATGTATTCCCGTTATATGGTGACCGGCTGATCCATACATTGGACTCCACTTACGAATGTCACCATCTGGTACTTCCTCACGGTGAATCGACCAAGGATTTCCAGACACTTCCGACTGTCTACAAGGCAATGCTGGAGGCAAAGATCTCCCGTAGCGATCTGGTCATCGCTCTTGGCGGCGGTGTCATCGGTGATCTTGCAGGATTTGCCGCTTCCAGTTATCTAAGAGGTGTAAAACTGGTACAGATCCCAACTTCACTGTTGGCGCAGGTTGATTCTTCTGTCGGCGGAAAAGTCGCAGTAGACCTTCCGGAAGGCAAGAATCTGGTCGGCGCATTCTATCAGCCTTCACTGGTGCTGATCGATCCGCTGGTACTGAACACGCTGAAGGAACGATTTATCAACGATGGTATGGGAGAGGTTATCAAATACGGCTGCATCAAAGATGCGCATCTATTTAGCACCTTGGAATCACACAGTTCTTTTGAAGATTTAAAAGAAGAACTGCCTGCCATCATCACACGCTGTGTAGATATCAAACGAATGGTTGTAGAAAATGATCAGTTTGACACAGGTGAGCGTATGTTACTGAATTTCGGACATACACTGGCTCACACCATTGAACAACATTTCCATTATCAGCGGGAAAGTCATGGCGAAGCCGTTGCCATCGGCATGTATCAGATCACCAGGATCGCCGAAGAAAAAGGATTCACACCAAAAGGAACTGCAGAACGTATCCAGAAGGTTTTAAAGACCTACGGACTTCCTTTTGAATGTGGTCTCACTCTTGGGACATTAACCGAAGCGATTGCCTTAGATAAGAAGAATCTGAACGGTAATCTCAACGTCATACTACTTCATGAAATCGGTGACAGCTACATCGAAGCTACAGACATTCAGTTCTTTGCTGAAACAGCAAGGCTTGTATAAATAACAACAATTCTACGGACCGGCCTTATATGGCACTTCGTAATCAGAAAATAATGAATGTAATTTTGGAGGATATATATCATGGGTAAATTAGAAGGAAAAATCGCAATTGTAACAGGATCAGGAAAAGGAATCGGACGTGACGCAGCACTTGCTATTGCTGCTGAAGGTGCCACTGTCGTAACAGTAGCAAGAACACAGTCTGATCTTGATGAAACAGTAAAAATGATCGAAGACGCAGGTGGAACAGCAATCTCACTTTCCCGCGACTTAACAGACGGAGAACAGGTTGCAGATATGGTAAAAACCGTCGTAGACAAATACGGAAGAATCGATATTCTCGTTAACAACGCCGGCGGATACCCGAAAGAAATCTACAAAAATATCGAACACCAGGCAATCAAGATCTGGGAGTGGTCAGAAGAACAGTGGGATCAGATCATCAAAACAAACTTAAGAATTCCATTCCTTGTAACGAAAAATGTTGTACCTGTAATGATGAAACAGGGCAAAGGAGATATCGTAAACGTATCTTCAAGAATGGGCCGTATCGCATCTCAGATGGGCGCATATGCCGTTGCAAAAGGTGGTATCGTAACTATGACCAAGACAACTGCCATCCAGACAAAAGAATACGGAATCAAATGTAATGCCGTATCTCCTGGAATCGTAGACACACCGGGGCAGAGAGTATACAACCACTCTGTAGGCCAGGACGGATGCCCGATGGGAAGTTCAAAAGATGTTGCAAAAGCAATCATCTACCTGCTGGCAGATTCACCGGCAGTTATGACAGGACAGTCTATCGACCTGTTCACAACAGTATAGAACCAAATGAATACCAAGACTATAAGAGGCACTGTCATCACTGGCAGTGTCTCTTGTAGTCACTTCACAATTATTAACAATTCGTTCGTCTTTTCATCACACTTTCATCACAATTGCACTCTATACTATTAATTGTTCGAAAGAACAACACTTTAAATCTTTTTCATAACTTTTTCCTCAGGACTGCACTCCTCCCAAATAATGCAGTCCTTTTTTAATTTATCAGGCCGAAGCTACCCTAACTTTTATTCCGTGGATATCGAATGCCTGAAAAATCAAATGGCGAAGACGTAACCTTTTCGATACCAGAAGGTCATGGAAAATAGCGGAACATCACTATAAATCACTAGATTTTTCAAAGATTAATACTATTTTCTATACCTCAATGGTCTTCACAAAATTACCGCCTACGCCACTTAATTGATTAACTTCTACAGCCAGTCACGACTTGAAGAAAACAGTATAAAGTGGTTCTAGTGAATGTGAAGTGCCCTTAGAAAAAGTTAGAGAGTCAGAATCCCCTGTTAAAGGAATGTAGTGAACTTGTTTGAGCCCCAAGGGGCGAGTTGTGAACGAAATTCCTTTGCTTTTAGGGGATTCTGGCTCTCTTAGTTTTTCTTAGGACATGGAACCTGAACAAGAACCACTTTATACTGTTTTCTTCAAGGACCGAGAGGCCGATTTTGTTAATTAAATAGCAGCCAAATTTATTTTCCCGGCTGTCCATAATAAGCATTTGCTCCATGTTTTCTATAGTAATGCTTATCCTGTAATTCCTGTGGTGCAGGTTTAACGTCTGGGTTGATCATTTCGCATCTTGCTGCCATCTTGGCAACTTCCTCTAATACTACTGCGTTGTGAACTGCTTCGTGAGCATCTTTGCCCCATGTGAATGGTCCATGGTTCTTGCAGAGTACTGCAGGTGTTGCAACATAGTCCAGATCATCTTCATCGAATCTGTCTGCGATCAGGACACCTGTATTTTTCTCATAAGCTTCGTCAATTTCTTCTTTTGTAAGATTTCTTACACATGGTACTGTTCCGTACAGGTAATCTGCATGTGTAGTTCCGTAGCAAGGGATTCCTCTTCCTGCCTGAGCCCAGCTTGTTGCCCAAGGAGAATGTGTATGTACAACACCACCAATGTTCGGGAATCTGTTGTACAGCTCTACATGTGTTGCTGTATCAGAAGATGGATTTAAATCTCCCTCTACTTTATTACCCTGACGGTCTACAACTACCATATCTTCCGGTGTTAATTTGTCATAATCTACTCCACTTGGTTTGATTACGAAAAGACCTTTTTCACGGTCGATTCCGCTTACATTTCCCCATGTGAATGTTACCAGGTCATATTTTGGAAGAAGCATGTTTGCTTCATATACTTCTTTTTTTAATTCTTCCAGCATTTCTTTCTATCTCCTTTATTCTTACAGATCTGCACAAGCTCTGCGCTCTACGTCAAGACCTTTCTTGTATGTCTCCATAAATGCTTCGTATCCGGCTACGCCTTCCGGATCCGGATCGATTCTGCTTCCGGCATCGCTTCCGAATACTTTATTCTTCAGGTAGTCTTCCAGCTTCTCGCCTTCTTCACGTTTTACCATGTACTCAGCAAGGATAGCCATTCCCCATGGTCCGCCTTCGCCTGCTGTCTCCATAACTACTACAGGTGTGTTGATCGCATCTGCAAGGATCTTCTGTCCGACACCTTTTGTCTTGAAGAGTCCGCCATGTCCAAGAACGGTATCAATCTCAACACCTTCGTCTTTTGTTAAGATATCCATTCCGACTTTGATAACACCAAGTGCTGTGTACAGGTGAGATCTCATGAAGTTAGCCAGATTGAATTTTGTCTCTGGTGTTCTGACTACCATTGGGCGTCCTTTTTCTACATTTGTGATAGGCTCGCCTGCGTAGTTACCATAAGAAAGGATTCCGCCACAGTCAGCATCGCCTTCCAGTGCTTTATTGTAAAGTGTTCCATACATCTGATTCATGTCTACGTCTGCTCCGATAGAATCAGCGAATTCTTTGAACAGATTTACCCATGCATTCAGGTCTGTAGTTCCGTTGTTAGAATGTACCATGGCAACCAGACTTCCGTCAGGTGTTGTAACCATGTCGATCTCTGTATGTAATTCTTTCAGAGGTTTCTCAAGGACAACCATAGAGAAGAATGAAGTACCAGCGGAAATGTTGCTTGTACGCTGTGCTACGCTGTTTGTAGCTACCATACCTGTTCCTGCATCTCCTTCCGGAGGACAAAGCGGGATTCCGGCTTCCAGATTACCTGTAGGGTCAAGTTTCTTTGCTCCTTCTTCTGTCAGGATACCGGCTGCGTCTCCTGCTACCAGAACTTTAGGAAGAATCTCTTTTATTTTCCATGGATAGTTCTCACCTTCGATGAGTTTATCGAACTTCTGGATCATTTCTTCATCATAGTCTTTTGTATTCATGTCGATTGGGAACATTCCGGATGCATCTCCTACACCAAGAACCTTCTCACCTGTCATCTGCCAGTGGATACATCCTGCAAGTGTTGTCGTGAATGCGATATCTTTTACATGATCTTCTTTATCCAGAATGCACTGATACAGATGTGCGATACTCCATCTCAGCGGAATATTATACTGGAACAGATCTACCAGCACTTCGGAAGCTTTTCCTGTATTGCTGTTTCTCCATGTCTGGAATGGTGCAAGAAGCTTTCCTTCTTTGTCAAATGCCATATATCCGTGCATCATGGCACTGAATCCGATCGCTCCCAGTTTCTTGATCGTTACTCCGTATTCTTTCTGTACATTTTCTGCCATATCGCGGTAGCTGTCCTGAAGACCTGTCCAGATATCGTCCAGAGAGTATGTCCACAGTCCGTTTTCATAACGGTTCTCCCATGTATGGCTTCCGGATGCGATCGGATTGTGCTCCTCATCGATCAGTACTGCTTTAATTCTTGTAGAACCGAATTCGATTCCAAGATATGCTTTTCCGCTTTCAATGATCTCTTTTACATTGCTCATTGTACGCTTCCTCCTAAACATTATATTTTAAGTTTTCTTAATATCTCCATTATACTATTTTTGCAGGGAAATATCTATTTCGATATCCCCTGCAAATATAATCTTTTACCTGCAATTCTTTATTTGATTATTTGCGGTATGCAACGCTGTTCCACAGGAGTTCATTCTTGAACTGTCTGATTGTTGTATCCTTATCAATGTATACAGCTTCGATTCCCATGCATGCTGCCCAGTCACCCATCTGCTCTGCTGTTAAATCATAAGAGAATGCTGTGTGGTGAGCTCCTCCTGCCAGGATCCATGCTTCTGTTCCAACCTTTAAGTTCGGCTGTGGTGTCCAGAATGCTGTTGCTACTGGAAGTTTTGGCATTGGTTTCTCTGTCTTCTTGCAGTCTACATCGTTGATGATCAGACGGAATCTGTCGCCAAGGTCGATCAGAGATGTTGCGATAGCCGGACCTGTCTTAGATGTGAATACAAGTCTTGCAGGATCTTCTCTGTTACCCATGCTAAGTGGCTGCTCTTTGATGCTGATCTTGCCGTCTGCGATTGTCGGGCAAACTTCCAGCATGTGAGATTCCAGAACTCCTTCTTTACCTGGTACAAGGTTGTATGTGTAATCTTCCATGAATGAAGTTCCCTTAGCGTCCTTCATTCCCTGAGTCATGATCTTCATAACACGAACCATAGCAGCTGTCTTCCAGTCACCTTCTGCTCCGAATCCGTATCCTTTTTCCATCAGTCTCTGCATTGCAAGTCCTGGAAGCTGTTTCAGTCCGCCAAGATCTCCGAAGTGTGTTACAACTGCCTGATAGTTATTCTCATCCAGGAATCTTTCAAATCCAAGCTCGATTCCAGCCTGTACTGCTACATGCTCACGGAATTCTTTCTCATCTCTTCCTTCAAGAAGGATGTCATATTTGTCATAGTATTCTTCTACTAATGTGTCGATATCAGCCTGAGATACTGCATTAACAGCTTCTACAACTTCATTTACAGGATAAGCATCTACTTCCCATCCGAATTTGATCTGAGCTTCTACCTTGTCGCCTTCTGTTACGGCTACGTTTCTCATGTTGTCAGCTACACGCATAACTCTGACGTGGCTGCTTTCTACAACACCTACTGCTGTACGCATCCATGATCCGATCTGTTTCTGAACGTCTTCGTCTTCCCAGTATCCTGCAACAACTTTGCGTTCCATGTTCAGACGGCTGAAGATGTGTCCGTACTCTCTGTCACCATGTGCTGCCTGGTTCTCGTTCATGAAGTCCATGTCGATTGTATCGTATGGAATTTCACGGTTGAACTGTGTATGTAAGTGAAGTAATGGTTTTCTGTATTCCTGTAATCCTAAAATCCATGATTTTGCAGGAGAGAATGTATGCATCCATGTGATAACACCGGCACAGTTCTCGTCTGTGTTAGCTTCGTTGAATGTCTTTCTGATTACTTCGTTTGTGATCATGGTTGGTTTCCATACAACTTCGTATGGAAGGTTTCCTGATTTATTCAATGCATCTACGATAATTTTAGAATGCTCTGCTACGTGTGCAAGACACTCATCTCCATAAAGATCCTGTGATCCTGTGCAGAACCAAAACTGATAATTCTTTGTTTTTAACATGTTTAATTACTCCTTTTCGCTCAAATTTTCTGTTTCATTTACAGCTTCATTATGTCTCTATTATAAAAATATGGACTTGTTTTCTCAATTTCTTAACTCTGCACTTTTGGGAAAATAGTTACCTATTCCGACCTCCGTTATGATATAATCTAAGGAGAATCCAAGGAGGTATTTTATATGAATTTATCCGATTTTTGCCGCCGGATCACAGGACCTGATACACGGCTTCTTCCGGAAAACCATAAATTAGGCGCAAGACTTGTCTGTCCGGAATATTCAAAATCCGTTCAGGAAGTCAAGACGTATCCGTTACTCGGTCAGGACCGCAGCTTCTTATTATGCTGGAACTTCGATTCTCCCGGTAACCTGTACGCAACGATGATGCCGTCTCCGGAGAATTTCTGCTATCATTATTCCTATTCGGAAGGGGAATATACACAGCTTCACACGCATGATTATCTGGAGCTTTCTTATGTTGTGGAAGGAGAATTTCACCAGCGGATACTGAATAAAGATGTGGTCTTCCATAAAGGCGATCTCTGCCTGATCGACAAGAACTGTCTGCACCAGGACTGCCTGACAGACCAGTCAGGTATCGTTCTTTTTATCGGAATTGCCAATGATATGTTTACCGAGATCATGAATGAGAACAGCACTCCGCAGAAGATTCTTTCCTTTCTGCAGTCCGCATTGTTAAAGCAAAAGGATGTCCAGCAATTTCTGCATTTTCGGCCATCCGCCGGGGCAAGCGAATCTCTGGACGACAGTCTTTTGTTGCTTTTGAAAGAATCTTATTCGCCGGACAGTGGTTCCAGATATATTACAAAAGGTCTGTTATTCCGAATATTCCGGATCTTAAGTACACAGTATGATTTTTCTCTTTCCAAAGAGCAGAAGCAGACGATGAACTGGATCGTGTTCGAAGAGATTTCGGACTACATCCGGTCACATTTCAGAGATATCACCATCCAGGATCTGGTGAATGAGTTCCACTATCAGGAAGATTACTTTAACCGCCTGATCAAACGGAAGACCGGACTTACCTATTCCGCTTATGTCCAGCAGATCCGGCTGGAACGTGCGGAACATCTGCTTGTGTCGACTGACAAGAGTATCGAAGAGATTGCCGATTCGGTAGGATATCATAACAAGGGATATTTCTACAAATTATTTCAGGAGAAATACGAAGAGACACCTGCAAGTTACAGACGTCATACAAGATAACGCACGCAATACAAAAAGGATTCTGCAATGCAGAATCCTTTCAGACTGTAGACAAAGTTGGTGTTGGGATTCATTCCCAACACCATTTCTCATTAT
>CAVBHX010000047.1:0-28984 GCA_963595255.1 bacterium | reverse complement strand
GCTGCTTTTAGGACAATTTTTATGCTTTAGAAATACTCCATGATCGAATCAGCACGCAACTAGGCTATCTTACTTTTCTTCCGGCCGGGTATCAGCCGCTTTATGCATTAAATCAGCAACTCTACTGAATAAACATCGCATCCCCGAATGAGAAGAACCGGTATCTCTCCTTCACAGCCTCTTCATAAGCCGCAAGCACGTGCTCTCTTCCTGCAAGCGCAGATACCAGCATGATCAGTGTCGATTCCGGAAGATGGAAATTGGTGATCAGACAATCCAGTACTTTGAATTTATAGCCCGGATAGATGAATATCTGTGTCCATCCACTCTTCGCTTCCAGATGTCCATTCTCATCTGCTGCCGATTCTACCGTTCTGCAGCTTGTCGTTCCGACGCAGATAACACGGTGTCCCGTCTCTTTTGCACGGTTGATCTTCTCAGCCGCTTCTTCATCGATCATGAAGAATTCCGAATGCATATGATGCTCGGTAATCTCATCCACTTTTACCGGACGGAATGTTCCAAGTCCCACATGAAGTGTAACTCTTGCAATATCCACACCTTTGGCCTTAATCTCTTCCAGAAGTTCCGGTGTGAAATGCAGCCCTGCCGTCGGTGCTGCTGCCGAACCTGTGTGAGTTGCGTATACCGTCTGGTAACGGTTCTTATCCTCCAGCTGGTGTGTGATATATGGAGGCAGCGGCATCTGGCCAAGCTGGTCTAAGATTTCTTCAAAGATTCCGTCGAAATCGAATTTGATCAGGCGGTTTCCTTCTTCTACCACATCGATGACTTCTCCCATCAGAAGACCGTCACCGAAACTGATCTTTGCTCCGACTTTTGCTTTCTTACCTGGTTTTACCAGCGTCTCCCATACGTTATTTTCTTTTCTCTTCAATAATAATACTTCGATTTTGGCATTGGTCTCTACTTTGGAACCAATCAGTCTTGCCGGAATAACCTTTGTATCATTGATTACCAGGCAGTCTCCCTCATGCAGATACTCTGTGATCTCTTTAAATACATGATGGGAAAAAGCCCCGGTCTCCTTGTCAAGGACAAGAAGTCTGGAGCTCGAACGATCCTCAAGCGGATCCTGTGCAATCAGTTCTTCCGGCAATTCATAATAAAAATCCTGACGTTTCATAATTATGAATTCCTTTCCCTTTTATTCTTTACGTATCTTTTTCTGATATGTTTTCATTTACAGTTGCATTTGAAGCTATTTCTTTTTCTGATTTATTTTCTACCAGACGATAGCCATTATACACTGGTTTTCCCGGTTTCTCAACTACAGAACTCTGTGTATTTTCTGTTTTTTTCAATTCCCGTATTCCAGACTCTTCCATCTGGACATTTTCCTGCGTTTTTGGCAGTTCCCCCTCTGATGTCTGCGGTTTCTGCTCTTCTATATTCGGCTTTTCACATTCTGGTACAACTGTTCCCGGTTGTGCCATCCATACTTTTATCTTCTTCTGATAGACCACCCGGGTATCACAAAGCATGTCATGAAATCCACGTTTTTCCGAATCAATTCCTGCAACAATATAACCGATATTCACCGGAAGGCTACATAAGAATCTTCCAACCGTCTCGCGGTACACCACATTGAACAGTGTCAGCTTCTCTTCCGGATTTTTTGAAACTACCCGGAGATTCATCGCTTTCTTCCCCAGTGTCGTTCCTGTCAGATAAGTAAATGCAATAAAATACAACACTTTCAAACCATACAGCACGATATCTTTCACCGAATAATGAAACAGGATATCCGTTCCTGTTATCGCACCGCCGCCGGCCAGTGAGATACCTGCAAATATCAGCCGCACGATCAGGAGGCCTGCAAATACTGCCACACTGTCGATCATATAAGCCGCCATCCGCACCCAGAACCCTGCATACTCCAGATTCCCACTGGCACAGCAACTGTTCTGCATGGCTAAATTCTCCTGATTATCGTAACTGTTCTGCATAGTACATCGGCACCCCGCTTTCTACACTTTTGGCGGTTTCCGTCAGGACCTGCGCTTCTGACTTCGGAACTAATGATTCTGCTTTGGAAAACAGCGACTGCAAAAGTCCTTCATCTGATTCCATCTCATAAAATGTAGATGTTCCAAGTTTTTTGCTCATCGCATCTTTCATATCCGGATACAGACTGATCTCATCGATCAGGCCGTTGTTCTTCGCCTGCTTTGCAGTATAAGTTCTTCCGTCTGCCAGTTTCTTTACATCCTCCACTGACATATCACGGCCGTCTGCCACGATATTCACGAATTCCTCATAAGCTTCATTGATCTGATCCTGATAAATAGCAATCTGCTCGTCCGTAAATTTGCTGCTGTCCTTATTCTTTCCGCTCGTGATACTTACATAACGGATTCCAAGCTTTTTATACAGCCCGGACATATCATATCCTGACATGATCACACCAATGGAACCGGTCGTTGTATTCGAATTTGCATAGATTTTATCCGATGCCATAGACACCATATATCCACCGGATGCCGCATAATGTGCCATATAATCCCAGATCGGACGTTTTGTTGTCTCTTTATATTCTTTCAGTTTCTGATACAGTTCTTCGGATTCATAGACAGTTCCTCCCGGAGAATCTACATACAGAAGAATTCCTTTATTGTTAGAATCATCCATCAATTCATCGATATAATTCATCGTTGAATCATGCTGATATCCACTGGATGCCTCCAGTGTACTGCTTCCACTCTGTTCCTGGATCGTACCTTCTACTCTTACGATTGCAATATAGTCTTCAGACGGTGGATCAAACTGATACGAACCTCCGAGATTAATTATATTATCTGCACTGCTCTGAAGCAGATTTTTTGAAATTGTATTGGTAAATACGCTGGCAGCACTGACTCCAACGAACAGTGCTGCCGCTACTACCAGACCTATGATCTGTTTTTTCTTCATACGTAATCCTCTTGCTCTTTTTACTGAGCTTTTATCTGATATGAATGAATGTTTTTTTATTTACGAAGTTCGATTCCCATACCCTCGAGTGCCTTTAAGATACGGTCCATAGCTGCAGATACATCTGCATCTTCCAGAGTCTTATCCTTTGCACGGAATACGATAGAATATGCAACAGATTTGAATCCTGCTTTGATCTGAGCACCTTCGTAAATGTCGAACAGTGAATAGCTTTCCAGATATTCGCCGCCCTTGCTTTCGATCACATCTTCAATCTGTCCTACCAGAATCTCTTTTGGCATTACCATACTGATGTCACGTGTCACTGCAGGGAATTTCGCGATTCCTGTGTACTTGCGGTCAAATGTAGCTCTTGCTACGATCTCCGGCATATCGATAACAGCAATGTATGCTCTTGTTCCGATTCCGTAGTTGTCTGCAACTTCCGGATGAACCTCTCCGAGATATCCTACAACCACACCATCGTAAATGATGTTAGCCTGACGTCCCGGGTGAAGGAATGATTTTCCTGCATTCGGATCGTATTTTTCTTTCTGGTGAAGACCTACTTTATCGAAGAACTCTTCTACGACACCCTTCATAGTGAAGAAGTCGCCTTCGCCATACATACCAAGTGTGAACTGTACTCTTTCATCCGGCAGTTCTGTAAGTGGAAGTGCCTTTGGAAGATAAATGTTAGCCAGTTCGTATAACTTTACGTCTTTATTTCTTCTGTTATAGTTTGTTGCAAGTGATGTCAGCATACCATTCAAAGAAGACGTACGCATGATACTATAATCTTCTCCCAGTGGGTTCATGATCGGAATAGCCTTACGAAGATCTGAATCTTCCGGAATCAGAAGCTTGTCAAATACCTTCGGGCTTTCGAATGAATATGTCATTCCCTGGCTGAATCCGCAGAACTCTGCGATATCACGGGCAACCTGCTCTACTCTTAACTTAAATGATAATTTTCCTGTTGTAGCTTCTCCGCTTGGAAGTGTAGTAGGAATGTTATCATATCCGTAGAATCTTGCAACCTCTTCTGCAAGGTCAGCGATACGGAATAAGTCATGACGGAAAGTTGGTGCGATTACTTCGCTTGTCTCCTCGTCAAATTCCAGATCGATCTTCTTGAAGTATCCGATCATCTCTTCTTTGGAAATGTCTGTTCCGAGAAGTTTATTGATCTTATCTGCATCAAATGGTACTCTTACAGGTTCTTTCTTCTTGCTGTATACATCAACCATTCCTCCGACAACTTCACCTGCTCCGAGTTCTTCGATCAGCTGGCATGCACGGTCGATCGCTGCCTCTGCATTATTAGGATCCAGTCCTTTTTCAAATTTACCGGATGCATCGGTACGAAGTCCGATCTTCTTGCTTGATTTACGGATGTTGGTTCCATCAAAGCAGGCTGCTTCGAATAACATTGTCTGAACATCATCTGTGATCATAGAGTTCTCTCCACCCATGATACCTGCGATACCGATGGATTTCTTACCGTCACAGATCATCAGTACAGATTCATCCATCTCTCTTTCCTGTCCGTCAAGAGTTGTGAATTTCTCACCTTTTTCTGCAGTACGCACTACAATTTCTTTTCCTTCGATCGTATCAAGATCATATGCATGCATTGGCTGTCCGTATTCTTCCATTACATAGTTTGTAATATCAACCAGGTTGTTGATCGGACGGATTCCTACAGAAGCCAGACGTCTCTGCATCCATTTTGGAGATGGTCCGATCTTAATGTTCTTTACGATTCTTGCACAGTATCTTGGGCAAAGTTCCGGATTCTTAACAGTTACTTTGATATAATCTGCTGCATTCTCATCATTTCCTGTCGGTGTGACAACAGGTGGATAGAACGCTTTATTAAATGTAGCTGCTGCCTCTCTTGCAATACCTACAACACTGAAGCAATCTACACGGTTAGATGTGATCTCATATTCTACAACGACATCATCGAGACCAAGTGCTTTGATCGCACTCTCGCCTACAACGGCATCATCATCAAAAATATAGATTCCGTATTCCGGAGCCTCCGGATACATATCTCTGTTAGAGCCAAGTTCTTCGATAGAACACATCATACCATCACTTTCAACACCACGAAGTTTTCCCTTTTTGATCTTGATTCCGCCTTCTACACGCTGTCCAGGCTCATGTCCGCCTGCTACACGTCCGCCTGCTAATACAACCGGTACCTTGTCTCCCTCTTTTACATTCGGAGCGCCTGTTACGATCTGAATCGTCTCTGTTCCGACATTTACCTGGCAGATGATCAGCTTATCTGCATCCGGGTGTTTCTCGATCTTATCGATCTGTCCGATCACGATCTTATCAAGATCTGCATCTAATTTCTCATAACCTTCGACTTTTGTACCAGACAAAGTCATTGCATCTGTATATTCCTGAGCTGTTACATCAAGATCCGGAACATACGCTTTTATCCATGATAATGAAGTATTCATTTATAAATCTCCTTTTCGTATTATTACTTGTGCTCGCTAGAACTGTTTTAAGAATCTGATATCATTTTCGTATAACAGTCTCATATCATCGATCTCGTACTTCAGAAGTGCGATACGTTCCAGTCCTACACCGAATGCGAATCCTGTATATTCTTCCGGATCAATTCCGCACATTTCCAGTACGTGTGGATGTACCATACCACATCCGAGGATCTCGATCCATCCGGATCCTTTACAGAAACGGCATCCTTTTCCACCGCATTTGAAGCAGCTTACATCCATCTCGGCACTTGGCTCCGTGAATGGGAAATGATGTGGTCTGAATTTTGTCTTTGTGTCTTCTCCGAATAATTCTTTTGCAAATACTTCCAGTGTTCCCTTTAAGTCAGCAAAAGAAATATTCTTGTCGATGATCAGTCCTTCGATCTGATGGAAAGAAGGTGAATGTGTTGCATCTACTTCGTCTGAACGGAATACACGTCCCGGTGACAGGATACAGATTGGAAGCTTGCCCTGCTCCATGATACGTGCCTGTACAGGAGATGTCTGTGTTCTGAGCACGATGTCTTTATTAATATAGAATGTGTCCTGCTCATCTTTTGCCGGATGTCCGTCCGGGATGTTCAGTTTACGGAAGTTGTACTCATCATACTCGATCTCAGGTCCTTCTACGACTTCGTATCCCATACCGGTAAATACACGCTCTACTTCTTCCAGTGCGATTGTATTCGGATGACGGTGTCCGACGCAGTTTTTCTTAGCCGGAAGTGTTACATCGATCACCTCTTTTTTCAGCTTTTCTGCACGGATTGCTTTTTCCATCTTTTCTTTATTTTCTTCCAGAACAGCTTCGATCGCTGCTCTTGTCTCATTTACCATCTGTCCAACCTTCGGTCTGTCCTCCGGTGCAACGTCTTTCATACCTTTTAATACAGCGGTAAGTTCACCTTTTTTACCAAGGAACTTTACACGCACATCATTCAGTTTTTCAGGCATATCGGCAGCTTCAATTGCTTTCAATGCTTCCTCTTTGATGTTCTGCAGTTTTTCTTTCATCATTTTCTTCCTTTCTTCGCATATCTTTATGTCAGCGTATGCTTTTTGGTATGCAAGAGAACCTGCCACTGGCAGCTTCTCTTGCATGCTTTGGCATAAAAAAAGCCCCGCCCCAAAAGGGACGAGACATATAACCCGTGGTACCACCCTGATTCCCGCAAAATATTTTTGCGGACACTCATTACTGCGTAACGTGCATCATACGGCATTCTCTACTTTTATTTCAAGAACACAGCTCGCGCGGGAAATTCATTCACCATCTGAACCCAAGGGAACTTTCAGCCTGTCGATTCCCTCTCTCTAGCGGAAAATGGCTCACTACTTACACGGTCATTGCCTTTATCTCATAATACTTAATTATTGTATCACATGAACAGAAGTTGTCAAGTCAGAAATTCTACTCCTGCTCCATATCCCGCAGGATCACATTCACTTCCCCGCCAAGCAGCAAAATATACATACAGAAGTACAGCCACAGCATGATCAGTACAATTGTCGTCAGACTTCCATACATAGATGAAAATCCCTTAAAAATATCCAGATAGACCGAGAAGATCCATGATACGATCATCCATCCGACTGCTGAAAATGCCGCACCCATCAACTGAACTTTCAACTGTACAATGTGGTTCGGCAAAAATTTATAGATCATCATTGTAAACACAAACAACAATACCGGTGTAATGATTCCACGTATCTGCATAATCTGATCCACAAAGCGTTCCATAACCGGATAATGTTCCGTTACAAACAGATTCAATGTATTACCAAATACTGATAACACCAGCAGAAAGATAATTACAATAATAAACGCAACTGTATAAAACGTTGCGCGTATTCTTAAAATAATATAATTACGTGTCTCCTTACAGTCGTAAACGCAATTCAGACCTGTCGTCAGTGCCAGTACACCTTTCCCGGCTGACCAGAGTGCAACGATAATGGTCAGTGAAATGATACCGCCGGACTGATTATATACCTGATTCACAATGGATGTGATCAGGCTGTCTACTGATTTTGGAAACACCTGAAGGACAGCCGTCATAACGTCTGCCTTCGTAACCGGCGTATACTGTACCAGTGTGATCAACAGTAATATGATCGGAATCAGACTGAGCATGAAGAAATACGCTGCCTGTGCAGCATAGGCACCTACATGATCTTTCCCGACTTGTCCGGTTATTTCCATTACTTTATCATATAGAAACTTAACTTTTTTCATCTTTTTCTCCCAAAATATTCGTCTCTATATTCTACCCGATTTTCTTTCGTTTGTCTATTAGAAATCATTCCGTTTCCCGGTGTGTTTTTCTCAACTATACTTCCATTGATTATACTTATTTTTCAATTGTTGTTCCTGGATAGAACATTTGTAATATTTCCTGATAATTTTTTCCTTTTTTGGCCATTTCATTTGCTCCATTCTGGCTCATACCAATGCCATGACCGTATCCGCCGCCTATGATTTTGAATATATTACCAGCCTTTTTCACTTTAAAAAATGCGCTTGGAAGCAGCGTACCACTTTGGACAGCCGTACCATCCTGTTTCTTTATTTCATATCCATTTCCCCCCAGCGCCTTTCGTATCTTATTCTCTGTATCAACTGTAATACTTCCCTTATCACCGACAGCTTTTATCTGCAGCGCGACACCTCCCGGTCCTGTTTTCGTTACTTCTAATGACTGTACCGTCCCGATATTCTTTTTTACATTCTCCGCCAAAAGTGCGCTCAATATATCCTGATCTATATCAGCTTCCCACCGGTACCATGGAAGTGATTTTTCATAATCTCCATTCTTATCTTTTACTTCTACCGACTGAAGATATCCATTACTTTCATTTTCACTCGTTCCCCAGGCTTTCATGGTTGTTGTCTTTCCGCAAGATGTTGAATAATAATACGTTGTTACAATATTCCCTTTATATTTTAACACCTCGCCGGCAGTTTCCCTTACCGCTTCTGTGGATGCATCCTGCTGTGCCGAATTATTATATACCTGATAATCTGTGCTGTCATTGACATGCGCCTGATATTCCGGATAAGCATAGTCTTCCATCTGGCGTTTTGCGTAATTTCTTGCGCAGACTGCCTGTGCCTTTAAGGCTTCTTTCTGATAGGATGCCGGCATTTCACTGGGAACAACTTTGCATAGATAACTTTCCACCGGAAGTTCATTGATAATTACTATTCCTTCTGATGTTGCATAAAGATCCAGTATTCCGGCATAAGAAGGATTTCCATATCCTCTCCTGATGCTGCTGACAACCATCTCTCCCCCATCTTTTGCTGTTACTCTGATTTTTCCATTCTGAAATCCGGAATCTTCCTTTGTGATCGTTATTTTCTCATTTTCTGCAGTCTCTTCCCTGGTACCAGTTTTTTCTATTATAAGACCTCCCGTTGCACTGATCTTTAATTCTTTATGTACAATCTGTTTATACCCGTCGGTCATGATCAATATCCTGATATTTTTCTGTGCTGTCTCCGTACTCTCTGATTTTTTCTGGTCTTTCTTTTTATCATTTTTCTTTTCAGATACAGATTTCAGCAATTCTTCCCATCTGCTCTGAATAGATATTTCGGAATGCGTTTGATCTTTTCCCGCAGCACTTTCTTCTATACCTGCTTTCAAGCCTCCGATCACACACAATAACAGTAAAATCCATGCTATATAGATACTGTAATGCTTTTTATTCCGTCTCCGCAATTTTCTTTCCTTTCTTCCCGCTCTTTATACCCGAAAAAAGACAGCCGCAAAAACGACTGTCTTTTATCTTTTGTATATTCCCCAAAATGCCGGTTCCTGTATTCTGACTCCTAGCACCCAGCTAGGTGGGTATCCGCATCTGCTTTTCTGCCTTCCACTGCAAAATCGATGGCCTGACATATTACAGAGATGTAAGACTCCCGTTTAAAGTATTGTAGGTTCAAAACTACAGGAGTGTCGAACATTCCAGGTTTCCACTGCACTTATTATAACCCATTTACATGGATTTTACAACCCTATAACATTATCCGATTTTAATCAGATTCATTAGTGGATCTTATAACTGTGGTCCTGCTGAAACTAAAGCTTTACCTGCTTCATTTCCTTCATATTTAGCAAAGTTCTTGATGAATCTTGCAGCAAGATCTTTTGCCTTTTCTTCCCACTCAGATGCATTTGCATATGTGTCACGAGGATCAAGGATTCCTGTATCAACACCTGCAAGTTCTGTAGGTACTTCGAAGTTGAAGTATGGGATTGTCTTTGTTGGAGCATTCTTGATATCTCCGTTCAGGATAGCATCGATGATTCCACGAGTATCTTTGATAGAGATACGTTTTCCTGTTCCGTTCCATCCTGTGTTAACAAGATAAGCTTTTGCACCGCTCTTCTCCATCTTCTTAACAAGTTCCTCTGCATATTTTGTAGGGTGCAGTTCCAGGAATGCCTGTCCGAAGCAAGCTGAGAATGTTGGTGTAGGTTCTGTGATTCCACGCTCTGTACCAGCAAGTTTTGCTGTAAATCCTGACAGGAAGTAGTACTGTGTCTGCTCTGGTGTCAGTACAGATACCGGAGGAAGTACTCCGAATGCATCAGCAGAAAGGAAGATTACATTCTTAGCTGCAGGTGCTGAAGATACCGGACGTACAATATTTTCAATATGATTGATTGGGTAAGATACACGTGTATTCTCTGTTACACTCTTATCTGCAAAATCAATCTTTCCATTCTCATCAAGTGTTACGTTCTCAAGAAGAGCGTTACGTTTGATTGCGTTGTAGATATCTGGCTCAGATTCTTTGTCAAGGTTGATAACCTTAGCGTAGCATCCACCTTCAAAGTTGAATACTCCGTTGTCATCCCATCCGTGCTCATCATCACCGATCAGGAGACGCTTAGGATCTGTAGAAAGTGTTGTCTTTCCTGTTCCTGAAAGTCCGAAGAAGATTGCTGTATTCTCTCCGTTCAGGTCTGTGTTAGCTGAGCAGTGCATAGAAGCCATTCCCTTAAGTGGGAGGAAGTAGTTCATCATAGAGAACATACCTTTCTTCATCTCTCCGCCGTACCATGTATTCACGATAACCTGCTCTTTGCTTGTGATGTTGAACATTACTGCTGTCTCTGAGTTCAGTCCTAATTCTTTGTAATTTTCAACTTTTGCTTTAGAAGCATTGTATACTACGAAGTCTGGCTCAAAGTTTTCAAGCTCTTCTTCTGAAGGTTTGATGAACATATTTGTTACGAAATGAGCCTGCCATGCAACTTCTACGATGAAACGGATTGCCATACGTGTATCTTTGTTTGCTCCGCAAAATGCATCTACAACATAAAGTTTTTTGTTAGAAAGTTCTTTGATTGCAATATCTTTTACTGCTTTCCAAGCTTCCTGTGTTGCAGGATGGTTATCATTCTTATATTCATCAGATGTCCACCATACAGTATCTTTTGAATTCTCATCAACTACGATGAACTTATCTTTTGGAGAACGTCCAGTGTAGATACCTGTCATTACATTGACTGCACCAAGTTCACTTTCCTGTCCTTTTTCAAAACCTTCGAGTTCTGGTTTTGTCTCTTCCTCAAATAATAATTCATAAGAAGGATTGTGTACGATTTCTGTCGTTCCTGAAATGCCATACTTGCTTAAATCGATTTTAGCCATCTTCATTTAACCTCTTTTCTTTTATTTGCTGCTGCATATTTATAAATTCTAGTCTTGTTATATTCTCCCACAACAGCATTTGTTTTATTATTGCATTTTTCTACACAAAAGTCAATACTTTAACAATCTTTTCACAATGTGTTTTTGCAAGTTCTTTCTCTAAAACTTTTATTTTTTGTTCTATTTTTTGTTTTACAAGCGCAAAATGCAAGATTTCATATGAAATCTTGCATTTTGTGTATTTTTATCAATACAGAAAATATATTTATCATTTTGTAAACGTTCTATACTTCCAGAATATTCTTCACTGTATCTTTCATCTTATCAGCATCACATTCCAGATCATGCAGAATATTTGCATTCAGGATATCTTTGATCGCCTGCGGCATCTCACGTCCTGATGTTTCTTCCAGAACCTTCAGAAGACTAAACTCATCCTGATCTGCATACTTCGGATCAATTGCACTCATGACACTCTTCACGAATTTATATGGACTTGCTGTTGATGCAATCACGCATTTCTTATTGTCTCCACTGTTTTTCTGATAACATTCACACACGTAAGATGCTACACTTGTATGTGTATCCATCACGTACCCTGTCTTATCATATACTTTCTTGATATTCTGTGCACACTCTTCTTCTGTCGCATATCCAGCTGCGAAATCATCAAGACGTGCCTTCATATCTTCTGTAATTGTATATTTTCCTGTGGATTTTAATGCTTCCATCATATCTTTTGTCTTCTGGTCATCATCTCCGCTGATCCGATAAAGCAGGCGTTCCAGGTTGCTTGAAATCAGTATATCCATAGATGGTGATGTTGTGAGGATAAACTCACGGTTTCTGTCATAATCACCTGTCTGGAAGAAGTCGAATAACACTTTATTGTCATTCGATGCACATACCAGTTTATCGATTGGGACTCCCATCTGTTTTGCATAGTATGCAGCCAGGATATTACCAAAGTTACCGGTCGGAACTACCACATTGATCTTCTCACCGTCTTCGATCTCTTCATTTTCCAGAAGTTTGGCATATGCATTGACATAATATACCACCTGTGGAACCAGACGTCCGATATTGATCGAGTTGGCTGATGAGAACTGATAACCTTTCTTTGCAAGTTCTTCTGCAAGTTCTTTATCCTCGAACATGGCTTTTACACCACTCTGGGCATTATCGAAATTGCCATGGATCGCTACTACATTTACATTTTCGCCTCTCTGTGTCACCATCTGAAGTTCCTGCACTTTGCTGACTCCGTTCTTAGGATAGAATACGATGATCCTTGTTCCTTCCACATCTGCAAATCCTGCAAGTGCAGCTTTTCCTGTATCTCCGGATGTGGCAGTCAGGATTACAATTTCATTCTTTACATCATTCTTCTTTGCTGAAGTCGTCATCAGATGTGGCAGAATAGATAACGCCATATCTTTGAACGCGATCGTTGCACCATGGAATAATTCCATATAATAAGTATCATCTACTTTTACAAGCGGTGCGATCTCTTCTGTGTCAAATTTGCTGTCATAAGCTTTATCGATACAGCTTTTCAGTTCTTCTTCCGTAAAATCTGTCAGGAACTGTTTCATTACGAGATATGCGATCTCCTGATATGTCTTTCCTTTCAGATCCGACATTGATACATCCAGTTTCGGAAGTTCTGATGGTACAAAAAGTCCTCCGTCCGGGGCAAGTCCCTTCAGAATTGCTTCAGATGCTGTTACTTTCAGATTCGAATTTCTTGTACTTTTGTAATATAAACCCATGCCAATGCTCTCCTTATATGATTACTTTCTCTTGCTGTTTGTATATTTTACAAGTCCGCCTGCAGCGATCAGTTTCTGCATGAATTCAGGGAAAGGCTGTCCCTGGAATTCCATACCTTTTGTTCTGTCGTAAATCTTACCGCTGTCAAAGTCGATCTCTACTTCATCACCTGCTTCGATTGCTTTTGCCGCTTCCGGACACTCAATGATCGGAAGTCCGATATTGATCGCATTACGATAGAAGATTCTTGCAAACGTCTCTGCGATAACGCAGCTGACACCTGCTGTCTTAAGACATAATGGCGCATGTTCTCTTGAAGAACCGCATCCAAAGTTCTTATTGGCAACAATAATGTCTCCAGGCTGTACTTTATTTACAAATTCAGGGTCGATATCTGCCATTGCATGGCTTGCAAGTTCCTGTGCATCGAATGAATTCAGATATCTTGCAGGAATGATTACGTCTGTATCTACGTTATCTCCGTATTTAAAAACATGTCCTAAAGCTTTCATTATTTGTCACCTACTTTCTCTGGGTTAGCGATATATCCTGCGATCGCACTTGCTGCTGCTACTTCCGGTGATGCCAGATAAATCAGGGAATCTACATGCCCCATTCTTCCTACGAAGTTACGGTTTGTTGTAGATACACATTTTTCTCCTGCTGCCATAACACCCATATGTCCGCCCATACATGGACCACAGCTTGGTGTGTTGACTGCACATCCTGCGTCTACGAAGATTTCCAGAAGGCCTTCTCTGATACACTGTTTGTAGATCTTCTGTGTTGCCGGAACGACCATAACACGTACATCCGGATGAACAGTATGTCCCTGAAGAATGGCAGCTGCTTTTCTCATATCTTCCATTCTTCCGTTTGTACAGGATCCGATCACGACCTGATCGATCTTGATTGGTTCCATTGCTTCGATCTCGTCAATCGTCTTCGCATTGCCCGGAAGATGCGGGAATGCTACTGTTGGACGGACTTCGGAAAGATCAATCTCTACAACACTTTCATATTCTGCGTCCTCATCTGCTTCGTACACTTTATATTCTTTCTTTGTATGTTCTTTTAAGTATTCTTCTGTCTTTTCATCTACCGGGAATATTCCGTTCTTGGCTCCGGCTTCGATTGCCATGTTTGCCATTGTGAATCTGTCTGCCATAGAAAGATTCTTGATTCCGTCTCCGGTAAATTCCATGGATTTGTAAAGAGCTCCGTCCACACCGATCTTACCGATGATATGGATGATGATATCTTTACCACTTACATATTTGCCAGGCTTTCCTGTCAGTACGAACTTGATTGCACTCGGAACTTTGAACCACAGTTCTCCCATTGCCATACCTGTTGCAATATCGGTTGTTCCGACACCTGTTGAGAATGCACCCAACGCACCATATGTACAGGTATGGGAATCTGCACCAATGATACATTCCCCTGCTGCAACAACTCCGGCCTCCGGAAGGATTGCATGTTCTACTCCTGATTTTCCCTGTTCAAAATACCAGCTAAGTCCCTGATCCTTTGCAAATTCACGGATCGATTTTGAGTTCTCTGCTGATTTGATATCTTTATTCGGTGTAAAGTGGTCTGGTACCAGTACCACCTTGTCTTTGTCAAATACTTTGTCTGCCATCTGTCTGAAGATTGGCAGAGCCATAGGACCTGTGATGTCATTTGCCATGACTACATCTAACTTTGCTTCTATTAACTGACCGGCTGTCACGCTGTCAAGACCTGCATGAGCTGCCAGTATCTTCTGTGTCATCGTCATTCCCATAACGAACCTGTACCTCCTTGATTTCTCATAGTTTTATACTGTATTTTAGCACAGTAAAAAAGGGCATGCAAGAAATTATAAATTTTAGTGCATAATTTTTCACTTCTGTTTCTTGATATTATGCAGGTATGGGATCTCAATCGGATCGATCGGAGTAGCCGGATTTTCAATTTTTCCCTTCAGAGTTCTTTTGTGCTTCTTAAGGAGCGCACCACCTTTGTTGTAGAACCAGAAAGAATATGTCAGAATTTTATGGGCCGGTCCCATCTTGTCTTTTGCCGTCTTTCCATAGAGCACTCCGCCTGCTTCAATTGCAGCTTTACTCCGTATCAATGCGATCAGCTCTGTCTCACAGGTAACTCTTTCCGGAAGAATCGTATAGCCTGTCCCGATGCAGTCCGGTCTGTGTGCATCGCTTCCCCCTATTCCCGGCTTTTTATATTTTTCCGCAAGCTTTCTTGCACCTTCATTCGATTCTGCAGATTCACATGCATTAAAAGCCTCTATAAAGTCAAATCTCTTGATCAGTTCCGGTGACTTATAGAATCTGCTGGTATTCGTAAAGCTCAGGTACTTTTCTCCGCATGGATGTGCAGGTCCTAAGATTCCACCATGTCTGTGCACAAAGTCGATCAGCGCAGACACCGGAAGTCCTTTCACTTCCAGGAGACGCATCTTAACACCTTCCGGCATGATACAGATAATATGACCTGCATCCAGTGTATCATATTCGATTCCCTTCAGAACTACGAAGTCTTCATGTACCTTTCCTTTCATGTGATATTTCCAGTGACGATAGCCATGATAAGTGTCATGATCCGTGATCAGCATTCCGTCAAATCCTTTTTCTTTCAAGGTTGTGATGTATTCATCCAAGCTTACCCGGCTGTCCACTGAGCCTTCCCGCACATGGCAATGCATATCTATCTTCATAAGTAAGCCTCCTTAACTTTATTCTTAATAGTATTATATCACATCCCTCTTAAATTACAACGAAACTGCTTCCCGGCTTTCTTATATCTTTCTTAATCTCATCTGTCAAAATAATACATCCTGTCTGTAGGTAACAGTTTCTATTGCATATTTCGGTATAAAAAATACCTGATGCAGTTTTTAATTTTCTGCACCAGGTGTTTTTCTTATCACATTCGTATATAGAAATTACTGTCTGTGTCGGATTTTCTTCATTAATCAATATCGTCAGAATGAAAAACTACAACATCTGAATCATCTGTTTCAAAAATCTCCACATCATCTTCATCCAGAAATCCGTCTTCCGGCTCATCTGTTTTTTCAACTGTCACAACATCTTCATCGTCGTCCAGATTATCTTCATCTGGTTTCGTATCATCCAGATCAAATATTTCTGTCACAGTCTCTTCCTTATCTGTATCTTCAGCATTATCCGTTTTTTCTTTATCCCCGGCTGCTTCCATACTTTCTTCCGGCTCTCCATCATCTAAAAGCATTCTTGCTTTTTCAACCTCAGACTCCATAGATACCTGTTCTTTGATCTTCTTTGAGAATATCTTTTCTTTCTTTCCAATCTTTCTGGACTGCATCATCGTCTGAACTACAATTCCGATCACTGCGATTGCTGCACTCATCACATATCCGATCCAGCCAATCTTCGTCATTCCACACACAAACGGTAATGCCATTCCAGCCTCTACACCGCCCATGATGCCAGTCACAAATATAACAAAAAACTCAGCAAAAATTACCGTAAGTATCGCAACGATCAGAGCGATAACCGCACAAATAGCAAGTACTATCACCGACTTTGTTTCAAGCAGCGTAACAAATGTGCCGAAGGATCCGAAAAATGTCATAATGAAGATTCCAAATTTGCGAAGTGCCGCACACATAACGCATAATATTACCGCACACACTACAACCGCCACAAGCATTTTTGTCATATCAAAGCCGGCAATCACTCCTACCGTTGCTCCAATAACTGCTCCCACAGCCAGTCCTACAAGTGCCGATAACACCCTTACAATTTTCAGTCCAAACAAAGCTATGATCACTCCTACCACTACTGTTGCGATCAAAGCCCCCATAATTTCCGGCGTCTTTCCTGCAACAAAGATACTCGTGGGTCCGTCTGCCGATTTCAAAACTGATGTTACGTTCTCCATATCCATACTCCTTTCTCTTATACCCCTCATTATACATAACCACCGCTGTCGGTTTTGTATTCTCAAAAGTATAAAAGGCCGTGTTTCCGAAGATTCACAGCCTCTGGTTCCCTATCTGCCTTTAGAATGCTACTGCTCCCGTTGATGTTCCGTTAATTACATAATAAACAGCTGACTCTTCTGGTTTTATGTATAAATCCATTGTCTTGATATCTCCGATTTTGTTTCCAGAAGATGTCCATGCTTTTTTTACTCTTGCAATGATTTCTTTTTCTTCCACCTGTTTTCCATAGTATTCAACAAAAGCACTTACTTTAATCTCTTTCTTTGCTGTAGATTTCTTAGCTGTTGTTTTCTTTGTCGTTGTCTTCTTAGCTGTCGTCTTTTTAGCAGGTGCTTTTTCTTCTGCTTTTTTGGCAGTTACTTTTTTCTCTGCTGTTTTCTTTTCTGCTGCCTTAGGCTCGGTTTTCTTCTCTTCTGCTTTCTGCTCAGTCTTCTTTTCTTCCGGCTTCTTTTCTTCTGCTTTCTTCTCAGCCTTTTTTTCTTCCGGCTTAGCTTTTTCTTCTTTTACAATTGAGTTTACTGGCTCTGCCTTTGGAGCTGCGACTTTCTTCTCAGTCTCCTTCTCTATCTTCTTCGGCTCTGCTGCTGCCACTACCTTCACTGTCTCTGCTTTCTTTACTGTCTCTGCTTTTTCTGATGTCTTAGTTTCTGGTGCAGTTACTTTAGCAGTTACATCTTTTGTGGTTGCTGTTGTTACTTTTTTTGTAGCCATTTTATTTCCTCCTAAATCTCTCTAAGCCTTATTACCTAGTTGTCAATATTATAACACATTCTTCCAAAAATGCAATTCCACGCCATATTCCATGCACATTACACACCAAACATCTCTAAAATCAGCCCTGCTGCCACAGCAATTCCATATAATACTGCAATAATCTTTACGTTTTCTTTCTTATCCGGGTTTACTTTAAACAAAACGACCAGACCAATTCCGGCCCCTGTACACAATCCCGCAATAACCGATGCAAATGAAATTGCTCCACTTAAATATAGCTGTGTCAGAATCACAGATGCCGCACAGTTAGGGATCAATCCGATCAATGCTGCGATCACCGGCTGGAATACTGTATCCCCCAGCATCATAGCAGAAATCCTGTCAATTCCCAGTACTTCAATACACAGATTTAAAATAAATGTAAATACGAATAAATATAAGAATATCTTTCCGGTATGACGAAGTGCCGGCTTTACAATTCCGGATGAATGATTGTGACATCCACAGTCATGACAGAGTTCTCCTTCATGATGTGGAACTGCAATTTCCTTTTTAAAGAAAATATCCACCAGATATCCTGCAACGATCGCAATGATCACTTTCGCCAGAAGCAATATACCAATCTTGCCGGCATGCTCCGGATTTCCCATAATAATAAGAATTGCTTCGTCCGATGTTGCCAGAAATACAGCAATCAATGTTCCGATCGTAATAATCCCTCCGGAATATAGATTAGCTGCCATAACTGAAAATCCACACTGTGGAACACATCCTACTACTGCTCCTACTACCGGTCCGGCCTTATCTACTTTTATCATAAGCTTTTTTGTAAAATCACTGGAATAGTGTTCCAGTGCCTCTATCAGCAGAAAGGCCAGAAACAGAAACGGGAGCATCTTAATGCAGTCAATCGCCGCATCAGTAAATACATCAATCAGCATTTCCATAATTTCTATCTCTCCTTTATCTATTTTTTCATAACATTTTTATTCTAGTTTGTATGTCCGTATTTTTCAAGCAAAACATGCCATTCGGCATTACATATTTTTTCTCAGTTATTCTGTAATTTTCAGTCTTTTTTCTGTATAATACATTATATATAGACTATTTTCACAGAAGGGACGTGATCATATGAGTACTTTTGAACGAATCCGGTCCGGTCTTCCGGGTCTTGACTCTATGCTTGATTCCATCCGTATGGGCGATAATGTCGTCTGGCAGGTATCCAGCATGGATGACTATATGCACTTTGTAACTCCACTCTGTAACCAGCTTCATGAAGAAGGAAAGGAACTTTTATACATGCATTTTTCCGGACACCCTGCTCTTCTTCAGGCCGGTAACGGAATCCGTGTCTATGAATTCGATCCTTCGGAAGGATTTGAAGCTTTTACAATGAATGTCCGGCGCCGGATCAAAGCAGAAGGACGTGACGCCTTCTATGTATTTGACTGCCTTTCCGACCTGCAGGCTGCATGGGCTACCGATCTTATGATGGGGAATTTCTTTAAAGTTACCTGTCCTTATCTGTTTGAGTTAAATACAGTTGCATATTTTCCACTTCTGCGCGGGCAGCATTCTTTCGACGCCGTTGCCCGTATCCAGGAAACTACACAGCTGCTTCTGGATGTATACACCGATAGTGAAAGCCTCTATATCAATCCTTTAAAAGTCTGGAACCGCTATTCTCCGAATATGTTTCTTCCGCATAAATATATAGAAGAAAATGGTTCATTTCTTCCGTTGAAAGGAGGATATGAGATTAGTCGTTTTTATACATTGGTGGATGCACTTACCAACACTTCTGAGAACCAGAACCTGGACAGCTGGGAACGCTTCATCACGGATACCCGGCGCACTTACCGCAGAGAAGGTATCTTTACCCCGGCGGTCGAAGATATCATTTCCCATACTATGATGTCAAACGATGAGAAAATCCTTTCGCTTTTAAAGACCTATTTTGAACCGGATGATTATTTTCTTGTATATAAACGCATGATCGGCACCGGCTGTATCGGCGGCAAGGCATGCGGTATGCTTCTCGCAAGAAAGATCATTCAAAAAGATAACCCCGAAGCATTTGCCCATATGGAACCGCACGATTCCTATTATCTTGGTTCCGATGTATTCTATACTTATATTGTACATAACAAATTCTGGCGTCTTCATATCCATCAGAAGACAAAACAGGGATACTTCAAACTGGCTCCGCAGCTGGAACAAGCCTTTCTTTCCGGTTCTTTCCCGGAAGCCATACGGCTTCAATTCATCCGTATGCTGGAATACTTTGGACAGCGTCCGATCATCGTCCGTTCCAGCAGTCTTCAGGAAGATGCGTTCGGTAATGCATTTGCCGGAAAATACGAATCCGTCTTCTGTATCAACACCGGTACCATGGACGAACGGCTTACGGAACTGGAAAATGCGGTCCGTACCGTATATGCCAGCACTATGAATACTTCCGCTCTGGAATACCGCAGACAGCGCGGACTGGGATTCAAAGATGAACAGATGGCTCTTCTGATCCAGCGTGTATCTGGATCTATGTACGAAGATTTTCTCATGCCAAATGCTGCAGGTGTCGGCTACTCTTACAGTGCTTATAAATGGGATGATTCTATCGATGCTTCCGACGGTATGCTGCGCCTGGTAATGGGACTTGGTACAAGAGCTGTTGACCGTACAGAAGGAGATTATCCACGTATTGTGAATCTCTCTGCCCCGGAACGTTCCACCCTCACCGAAAGCTGGGCAAAACATCAGTATTCACAACGTTACGTAGATCTTATGGATTATACAACAAAATCTCTGTCATCCAGACCACTCAAAGACGTCACACCATATATGGATTCCTGGTATAAAAAACTGGTACTGGAACACGACAGCGATGCCGAGCGGACGTTCCGTGAGCGCGGACAGCGGCGTGAGATTCTCTTTGCCAGCTGCGAAGGACTTGTCCGGAATACAGAATTTACCGGCTGTATGAAATCTCTTCTTCATACATTGCAGCAGGCTTACCAATATCCTGTCGACATCGAATTCACCATCAACGGAACTGATACCGGTGAATTTGTATTTAACCTGTTACAGTGCAGACCGCTTCAGGTCGGCACAAGAAGAGATGCCGTAACCGTTCCTTCGCTCCCGGAAGATAAAACAGTGTTCTCCGTTACCGGTTCTTCCATGGGCGGGTCCCGGGCAGAAGATATCGACTATGTAGTCTTCGTCGACTCCAGGGCTTATTATGAATTCCCGTATAAACGGAAACCAGATATCGCCCATATTATCGGAGACATCAATCATCATTTCCGCAAAAGCAATCAGAACCTGCTTTTGTTCGTACCTGGACGTATCGGAACTTCCTCACCGGAACTTGGGGTTCCTGTAAGCTTTGCCGCGATCAATCACTTCTGTGCAATCTGCGAAATGTCGGACAGTGAAGTTGGATACATGCCGGAGCTTTCTTACGGAAGCCATATGTTCCAGGATCTGGTAGAGGCAGAGATTTTTTACACCGCGTTATTTGACACTCCAAAGACACGGATTTTTAATCGCACTGTTTTTCACGATATGCCTAACATTCTCACGGAAATACTGCCTGATTGTAAAGAGTATGAAGACATTGTAAAAGTATGCCATACGGAAGGCATGCATCTGAAGTTATACTCAGATATTCAGAACAGTGAAACCGTACTGGGATTCGAATCATAATCAAATACATCACAACACACAAGAAATGAGCAGCGTACACTGCTCATTTCTGTTTTATACATTATTAGATTATATTCATTGTCAGTTATCTTTTATAGATTCCTTCCAGTATATCTACGGTTCCTTCAATTCCAAGAAGGCTTGCATTCAACAATATCTCATGAGAACTGATGCTTCCCCATTCCTGCCCCGTATGGGTTTCGTAATAGTATTTCCGTTCTCTGTCCATCCGTTTAATGCGGTCGAGAGCCTTCTTCTCAGACACATCGTATCTTTCTGCAATACGTTTGATACGGTCAGCCCTGTCAGCACAGATAAATACATTGATACAGTTCGGATTATCCTTCAAGATATAGTCCGCACATCTTCCAACGATTACACATGGTCCGCGTTCTGCAAGCTTTTTGATAATTTCCGTCTGTAATTCATACATCTGTTCAGATAACGGCTGTACATATTCTTCCGAATTAATATAGGAAGAATATCCCATCGGTGTGATCAGATAACTGGATACAAAACTGTTAAGAGACGTCTCATCAATCGCCTTTGCAGTCTCTTCTCTGATATCCATCTTCTCCGCTGCCATTCTGACCAGATTGTTATCATATAACGGAATATCCAGTCTTGTTGCAAGAAGGTTGCCAATCTCATGGCCGCCGCTTCCAAACTGTCTGCCTATTGTTATGATCTTATGTGTCGTCATAGGTATCCCTCCTTCGGATGAAAGTATCACGATTTCTTTGTCTATCATTATACATTGATTCGTCAGAAAATACCATATGTTTTTAATGATTAATCAGTTAATTCCTCGCATTTTTCTGTTGGATAGATTACTCCTTCTTTCATAACAAATGCACAATCTAATAATGCATACGGATCTGTCATCAGGTCTCTTTTCCATGCTGCAATATCTGCATATTTTCCTGGTTCCAGTGTACCGATCTTATCTTCCAGCTGAAGTATCTCTGAATTAACCTTTGTTGCCGCATGTAAGGTACGGAAAGTACCCATTCCGCTCTCCATCCACGCTTTAAATTCATATCCGCTTTCATAATTCTGATGTGTTGCAACCATGTCTGTGCCGTATCCTAATTTGCACTTGCAATTTTTGATTACTTCACGCCCTGCCTGCAATGCGTCTTTATAATATTCCAGTTTAATTCTATATTCTTCCTGCTTGGTCTGTATCATAACCGGATCATAATGTACCGCTTCTTCGTACGGGCAGAACGTAGGAACAACATATACATCATTATCTATGATCATCTGTGCCGTTTCTTCATCCATAAGCGAACAATGTTCCATTCCGTCAATTCCGAATTTTATCAGTTTCTGCATATGATCTACACTATATACATGTGCCGTAACAGTCTTGCCCCATTCATGGGCGGTATCCATGATTGCTTTCAGCTCTTCATCATTCATCTGCTGTTGTGACGGATTATCATATGGCGTAAAGAAGCCTCCCGTTGCCATGATCTTAATAAAATCCGCACCGTATTTTATCTCTTCTCTGACCGCATTTACAAAGAAATCTTTTCCGGCCCCAAGACTCAATCTCAAGTTCTGCGCTATATTAGATAATTCCGGATTTCTTGCAAATCCCTGCGACAGATCACCATGGCTTCCTGCCGCACACAGAAATCTAGGTGCTGCCACAATTCTCGATCCTGTGATATACCCTTTTTCTATTGCTCTTTTAACATCCAGAACCCCAAAACCATTCGAAGTAATTCCTCCCGGATGTCTGACTGTTGTAAATCCTCTGGAAAGTGTCTTCTGTGCAGTTCTGATGATTGCGATCGTTTTTGCTTCTTCTGAAGTAGTATATACTTCTTCTCTTATTGTGTGCCAGTCTATATAATCCATATGCATATGCGCATCAATCATTCCCGGCGTAACAGTTGCATCCGAAAGATCCACCACTTCTGCTGTCTCCGGCTGTGGGATTTCTCTGCCAACAGCCTCTATCTTATCGTCTTTGACAAGTATCTTATATCCTTCTTTGAATTCTGCGTCTATACCATTATAAAGTTTACCACAAATAATATATGTATACTTACTCATACGCTGCTCCTTTCCATGAACACTATTTTACCTCTTTTTGTTTTTCTTTTTTATAATCCATCACATAGATGATTACTGATACCGCAATCGCAATCAGCATATAATATGCACTGTTTACTGCGGTAAAATAGCAGAAAAACAAACATATTGCCAATGGTACCAGAAAATACAAAAACTGTTTTTTCCCTTTCAGAACTGTCTGCGCAACCAGACCTCCGAACAATGCCGGTACAACATAATCAAATGCAGGCTTGATCACCGGCGATTCCAAAACCGGTGCAAGCGGAGTTGCAATCACAACACCTAACGCTACGATCACAACGGTTGTAATTACAGATGCTCCACATGCAATGATTGCCATTGTATGACATTCATCAGTATTCGGTTTAATTCCCAGTGAATTAATCGTTCCAATCGTTGCCGGCATTCTGAGATTTGTAACATTTCCGGTAATGTAGGACATATATAACGCTCCCGGTCCCATTACTGACATATATCCAATCGTTTCCGCCGGCCAATATGGTGCCATAAATAAAATCACTGCAACAAATCCAGGCCATAATGCTTTAAAATCCGGCCATATTCCATATACAAAACTAATTGCCACCGGAAATGCCGTCATCGCCACAAATAAAAGCAGGCTCGATGAAATTCCAAACCGGTGTATCCACCTGTGATATCCATTATCTGTCATATTTTCCACATCCTTTCTCTCTAAAAGATGATACAGGCTGCCGCCATCGCAACCAGCATACTGATCGTCATCAGATAATCCGACAGCCATTTGGCCTTCGGTCTTTTGTTATGTATCCACACCAGCAATGCACCAACGGCAAAACTGATACAGAACACAACGCCTTTTGTTGACATTGCACTAAATCCATAAGATACCGATACATATGCCATAACCCCGGCAAGACATCCTGCTCCAATTGAAAGTACTAATTTCATATCAATCTTTTCAGCCTTTTCATACAACATGGAAATCGGTTTGATTGCAAGGGATGACCATAATACACAGGCGCTTCCTCCAATCGTCATAACCCACGCTGCAGCTACCCATCCTACGGCACTGTATTCATTTAATTTCATTGTTTCTCCCACACACTCCAATGCTGTGGTCGCTGCATAGGTTTCGTAATATGCAGATCCTATGATTGATAATCTCAACCACGGAAGCGGAACGCCCAGCAAAGGCATAAGTGAAAGTAAAACTAACAATACCGGCAAAGTCGGCATAATGCTGATCGTTATTCCTGTTGTTAAGCCCTTTTTTATCTGCTCCGGCCGAAGTCCTAATTCCAGAGCGTGTTTCCAGGCTTTTTTCATAAATACCAGACATTGTAAAATTACTGCCAGTAACAAGGCTCCTACCCACAGATACATCCACACAGCGTTACATATCTCTGTATATACCATATTTCTCCTCCATTCTTTTAGAAACCGTGGTCTGTTGTTAGTTATAATATTAACAATTTTCTCCATTGTTGTCAATCTATTTATCTGACTTTTTCTCCTTTTATCTATATATTTCTTATTTATTGTATGTTTTTACATTTATTTTCTTTCTTTTATCACCTTTATCCCACACTCGCAATTACATACCTTAGTCTGTTTTTTTATAAAATACAGATCACTTTTCTCAAACATCTTTTATTGCATCCTTGGGTATAAAAAAAAGACTACAACAAAATACATTGCTGTAATCTTTTTTCTTTTATTATTATTTAACCTACCCTCATAAATTCAATATACAGGTCAAAACTGCGGCTTCCGTAATATCCTAACGAAAATGAACCATTCTGGACACACCAGTCCATAATAATCCCTCTTTCCAGAACCAACACATCATGCGCCAGCTCCTCTACAGATATATCTGTCCGGATTTCCCCTTTTTTCTGACCCTCGGATATAATCTTTTTGACAAGATTGATATAATACCTGTCCGGATTCAAAAAATTATCCTGGCTTTTTTTTGCCAATTGTGACTGGTAAAGTGCAGCCAGAAGTTCTGCCGATACATTTCCTTCGATAAAATAAGACACATATTGGCTGAGCTGTTTCAGCTTCATCAGGCTGTCCTGATTTTGATCCATATTTTCATAAAATTTTTCATATTCCCGGTCGAAAACAGAATACAGAGAATTCAACAAATCTTCTTTCGCCTTAAAATAATAATAAAATCCACCTTTTGAAGTTCCCACTTTCCGGATGATATCATTTACTGTCGTATTCTCATAACCATTTTCATAAAACAATTCCCATGCTGTATCAATAATTTTCTGTCTTAGCTCTGCGCCTTTTTTTATTTCCGCCATCTCATTCCTCACATTTCACTTTATACTTTATCGTATACAATCTTTCTGAAAAATGCAAGAAATATTTATACTGCCTGTCGCCTTTCCTCTACCAGAAATCCTTTTTCCCTCAGCTCCTGCTCGATCAGATCCAGCGTCTCTTCGCTGTCGGCACTGACCTTATGATAATGATAGTTGGATGTGATGTTCTTAAGCGGACTGGACTTGCCGCTTCGGATATCTTCCATAAACGCGCCGACCTTTCTCCTGGAACTTAAGGCCAGTTCCGCCTCCATCTTTCCATAGACTCTGTGATGGATCATGACATTGTCCACACATCCTCCCAGGTCAACGATCGTATTCAGCTCTTCTTCCAGCTGTTCATCTGTGTGCTGTACTTTAAATATCCGGCACACCGTCTTTGGCTGGTTCAATATATAGCCGCGGTTTGTAGATATAATCTCATATCCTGCTGCGCGGATCAGTGCGATATCCTGCACGATCACCTGACGGCTGACATTATAAAGGGAAGCAAGCTTTGTTCCGGATACGGGAGCTTTGCTTTCCTGAATCTGTCTGATTATCTGTTCTCTTCTTTCAGATCCATGCATTTCCTGTTGCCACCTCCCATGTTATTTCTCCAAATGATCTACTTATCCATGTATTTTTCTCCACACACGGTAATCGCATTTATTATACCGCATGAAGGTGCTTTAAGGAAATATCTAAAATCGGCGCGGAATGTGTCAGTGCTCCGCTGGAAATATAGTCCACGCCAAGTGATGTCAGTCTGCCGATATTCTCTTTCGTTACATTACCGGAACACTCGGTCTCAGCACGCCCGTCGATGATGCGGATTGCCTCCTGCATCTCCTCTGTGGACATATTATCGAGCATGATAATGTCTGCCCCTGCTTCTACTGCTTCTTTCACCATATCCAGATTTTCAACTTCTACTTCGATCTTACGTACAAATGGTGCATATTCTTTTGCCATCTGAACAGCTTTTGTCACGCTTCCTGCCGCACCGATGTGATTGTCTTTCAGTAACACTCCATCAGACAGGTTATAACGGTGATTGTATCCGCCACCCACTCTGACTGCATATTTTTCAAAAATTCTCATATTCGGAGTCGTCTTTCTGGTATCCAGAAGTTTTGTCTTACTTCCCTCCAGAAGCGATGCTACGGAATGTGTATAACTTGCGATTCCACTCATTCTCTGCAGATAATTCAGCGCAACTCTTTCTCCGGAAAGGAGTACACGGATATCTCCGGTTACTTTCCCCATTAACTGTCCGTTCTTTACTTCATCGCCATCTTTGCAGAAAAATTCTACTTTCGTATCTTTATCTAATAATTCGAAGACTCTCTGAAATATCTGAAGTCCTGCGATCACACCATCCTGTTTACAGATCAGATCTACTTCTCCGGTTACAGCTTCGTGCATGACCGCATTGGTGGTCACGTCCTCACTTGAAATATCTTCTCTTAATGCTTCCATGATCAGGTGGTCTACCTGTAAAGTCATTGTTATGTTATTCATATTATGCTTGTCTCCTTTATCATTCTTCCTGTTCGTCTGTTTCTGTCCTTTTCCTGTTTATTTTTCTATTCATTTTTTGACAGATAGCAATTTTTATCTATGCATCCGCATACTGCATTTATTATAACATCTTATACCGCTTTACGTTCAGATATTTTTTCCTGTGTTTCTTCTTTTGTAATCTTTGTTGCCGCGCGCTTTGCAAATACCAGACTTTCCAGAAGTGAGTTACTTGCCAGACGGTTGGCACCATGTACACCATTACAGCTTGTCTCCCCGACTGCATACAGATGTTCCATAGAAGTCCTGCTGTCTGAATCTACCCAGATTCCACCCATAAAATAATGCTGTGCCGGTACAACCGGGATGCATTCTTTCGTTACGTCATATCCTTCTTCCAGACAATGTTCATAGATATTTGGGAAATGCTTTAAAATCGTTTCTTTTGGTATATGTTCCATGGAAAGCCATACATGATCAGTTCCTTCTTTTTCCATCTCTTCTCTGATTGCTTTTGTCACAACATCTCTTGGAAGCAGTTCGTCTACAAAACGTTCTTTGTTCTTATTATAAAGGACCGCTCCTTCACCACGTACCGATTCTGAGATCAGGAAACGTCTTCCCGGTTTCTTGGAATATAAAGTTGTCGGATGGATCTGTACATAGTCCAGATGTTCCAGACGGATTCCATGCTTCTTTGCAATCTCAATCGCATCCCCTGTCAGATGTGGGAAATTCGTGGAATGCTGATAGGTCCCGCCGATACCGCCACTTGCAAGGATCGTATTTTCTGCATAAATTTCATATGTTCCCTTTTCATTCTTTGCCTTGATTCCTACACATTTATCATCTTCGATGATCACATCTGTCATCTCTGTATATTCATACATTTTTACATTCTTAAGCTTCTTCACCTGAGCAAGCAGTTTGCTGGTGATTTCTTTTCCTGTTACATCTTCATGGAACAAAATTCTCGGTTTGGAATGTGCGCCCTCTCTTGTATAGGCAAATTCTCCATCCTTCTTTTCAAATTCTACGCCGTATTTTACCAGATCATTGATGATATCTCTGGAATTACGGATCATAATATCTACAGATTCTTTCCGGTTCTCATAATGACCGGCTTTCATTGTATCTTCGAAATAACTGTCGTAGTCGCTTTCGTCTCTCAATACACAGATTCCCCCCTGTGCAAGGAACGAATCACTGCTTTCCAGATCTGACTTGGTAATTAATATAATATCCTGTTCTCTTGGTAAATTTAACGCGCTGAAAAGTCCTGCGACTCCGCTTCCTACGATTACTGTATCTGCATTCAGTTTCATAATACAACATCCTCTTTTCTATACTGCTTTCCGTTTACGGCCAGTTCCTCCGCTTATATGATTCTGACCGCTTAAACTTTCCACATTATACCACTGTTATTTACATGTGACAAGACAGTTGTTGTATTCAATCTTTACATTTAATTTTCTATTTAGTTCATCATCGTGGCCTCTCGGTCCATGAGAAAGACTTGGTATTGTGTTTGTTGCTGGATGTCACGATGCAGAAGTTCTAAGGCATTCCGCCTTCCCTAAGGGCAAAAGCCACTCCGCTCAAACTCACCCCTACGGGGCTCAAACAGTTCGCTCCGTGTCTTTAACGGGAAGTCAAACTGCCTAAGAACTTCTACACATCGCGCCAAAATACGCATCAAACACAATACCAAGTCTTTCTCATGTCGTGATTGGCCAATGATAATGAATTCAATAGAGGGATTGTAA
>CAVBHX010000046.1:8484-29333 GCA_963595255.1 bacterium | reverse complement strand
TCTTTTGATGAATTGCACAGATTGTCATATACAACAACTTCATATCCTTCATTCAGAAGTTCTAATGCCGTATGACTTCCGATATATCCAGCGCCTCCGGTAATCAATATTTTCTTTGCCATGGTAGTACCTCCTAGTTGTCACTATACTTTTTCACGATTTCGTTCATAGTATACCACTTTTGTTCCATGTCTTCAACAAGCTTGAACTGGGTACGGCATCTGTCGAGATTGTGGCCTTCTCTGTGGATCTTAAAGTATTTATCTCCCTGCAGATAGTCTGTAAGGAAACGCATACCACATTCGAACGTCATTGTCTTTGCGCCCATCGGCATCAGCTCAATCTCTTTTGCTGTAAGTTTACCATCGCATCCTTTTAAGAATCCTCTGGTATATAATTCGAACAATTCCATGCTGCAGGATACTTTTGAAAGATCTGTCTCATCTTCCAGTGCTGTACTTGCACCAAAACGGATGGAATCTCCAAAATCATTCATCGCAAGACCAGGCATTACAGTATCCAGATCGATCACGCAGATGCCCTTTCCGGTCTTATCATCCAGCATAACATTGTTCAGTTTTGTATCATTGTGTGTAACACGAAGTGGAAGTTCATGCTTATCCAGCATTTCCGCAAAGCAATTTGCGATTTCTTCTCTTTCGAGAACGAACTGGATTTCCTTCTGAACGGAAGCTGCTCTTCCCATCACATCTTCTTCGACTGCCTTTTTGAATTTGGCAAATCTGTCTCTCGTATCATGGAACTTCTCAATCGTCTCATGCAGTGTCTCTGCCGGATAATCAGACAGAAGACTCTGGAAATTACCAAATGCTACCGCACTTTCATAGAACTGCTCCGGCTTTTCCACCTGGTCAAAGCTGCTCGCTTCTGTAATGAACTTGTACGATCTCCAGTACTCTCCCTGTGAATCCACATAATAAGGCTTTCCGTCAACTGCCGGAATTACATTCAGCGTCTCTCTCTCCGGATCTCCGCCTCTCTCCATGATCTTCTTTTTCAGGAATGAAGTCACTCCTGTAATATTCTCCATTACTTCTACCGGTTTTGGAAATGCCGTAGAATTCATTCTCTGAAGAATGACTTTGATTCTTCCCATATCGGCAATCTCGAATACCAGAAGAAATGTATCATTGATGTGTCCGCTTCCATATGGACAATCTTTTATTAATGTTCCTTCATATTTAAAATGCGCAATCGCTTCATCTCTTTGTTCCCGTGTTACAGGATTCATTTATTTTCCCTCCCAAAGATGCTGCGGGTACAGTCCTTCGTCTTTCATTCTCTGAATGGCTGCAACCACAACTGGTTTATCTTCTTTATAAGTTACTCCATACCATTTATCTGCGGATTTCAGTACCGATACTGTTGCCTTGTCTTCTGCAAGAAGATTGCTTACTACAGTCGGCAGGAAATACTCGCATTTCATAGGATTCTCCTGCAGTCCTTTATCGAGGAATGCCGGGAAGCCTGCCTTGATCTCTTCTAAGATGCTCTTTGTAAATCCCCACATGTTCATAGATACGGTTGTATCATCCGGTACCTGTACCCATGTGTTACCATCATCTTCTGTGTATGCAACACCACCGTTGTATTTCTCGATTCTGGTACGTTCTGTTACGGATACCAGTTCTCCGTTCTCATTCGTCTCACATACACCTCTGGATACATATCCGTTGTCTGTTACAGTATTTGCAAGATGATATCCGACCATTGTATATCTGTACTTGTCGTCATCTGCATGTGTTGACAGATAATCGTAGATCAGCTTGAATGCTTCTACTCCGTAATAATCATCTGCATTGATAACTGCGAATGGTCCATCGATCTCATCCATACAGCTATATACGGCATGTGCGGTTCCCCAAGGTTTCACACGTCCTTCCGGTACTTCATAGCCTTCCGGAATGTTGTCGATATTCTGATAAGCATATGCGACATCCATGTATTTTTCCATACGTTTTCCTACATGCTCTTTGAACTCTTCTTCAATCTCGTGTTTGATGATAAATACGACTTTCTCGAATCCGGCTCTCTTTGCATCATACATGGAAAAGTCCATGATAATATGTCCATCGTTATCTACAGGGTCTAACTGTTTCAGACCACCATATCTGCTTCCCATTCCTGCTGCCATGATCACTAATACTGGTTTATTCATTATAATTACCTCCATGTCTTTAGGATCTTTCGTTTCTAGATTCATTGTAGTACAACTATTTCCAGAAATCTTTGTCCTATATTTTTCTTAATTTGCACAATTTTATATACCGCCGGAAATGTCTTTTTTCGCTCCGGCATTTACTTTAACTGTTCCAGATACCCGATAAATTTTTCTGCCATTTTCTGATTCTGTGCATTCACCATAATGGCTGCATGCACATCATCATAAGAAATGATTTTCTTCTTTTTCAGCGTATTATCTTCTGGAAGATCAATGGTTTTCTGAAAACCATCCTGCTTCTTGTACTCCTGGTACACATCTTCTCCACAGATCAGTACATCCACTGCATCTGCGCCTACCAGCGTTGTCAGCGCCGTCTTCGAGGATAGACTTCCTCCGTCTTCCGGAATATTTGCCTGTATCCGGATGATCCCGTCCTTTTTGTCAATGCCTGCATATCTGCAGAAATCTTTGTTCAGTTCTTCTGCCTTCTGCGAATCGCCCCCGGTGACCGCTATATTCAGAAGAACGGTTGTATGTCTGCCCTTGTACATCGTACATCCAAGATAGATCACACCAATTACTGCTGCAAGTACAACCAGCCATATCTTATAATACATCCACAGATATTCGATCTTTTTTCCAAGCGGCATTGAACCAAAATTTTTGTCCAAATATACTTCCTCCTTGTCTTTTCTCACTGTTCTTCATTATAGCATACTTCCGGACGAAAATAAGCGGAAGAGAACAGATTCCCATTCTCTTCCGCATTCTTTTTATTAATATGATTTGTCGATATAATTAATATTCAACTTCTACCGGCATTCCTGTCTCTGCTGATTCAAGAATTGCGATAATGGCAAGTGCTGTTCTTCTGGAGTCTTCCAGAGTTACTCTGAATTCTTTTCCATCTACCAGACGGTCTACGAAGTCTCTGATACTTTCATAAGACAGACCCTTGCAGCGGTCAAATACCATATTCGATACCAGAATATCCGGTACGGTTGCCTTCTTTTCTGTTACTTCTTCGATCAGGTTGTGACTGGAAAGATCAAGACTGATCATTCCTTCTGTACACATTACGCTGCATCTGAAGTCGTTGATATTACGGTTTCCGTTTGGTGTTACCCATCCATTTTCCATATGAGCTACCACACCATTTTCAAATTCAATTGTTGTAAGATAGATATCCGGTACATCTACGCCAAGTCCTTTTAAGATGCCTTCTTTCTTCACAGAATATACTCGTTTTGCTTCTGATCCAACCAGCCATCTCAAAGAATCCAGGCTGTGGCTTCCAAGGAACCATAAGATAGAAGATTTAGAAGCCCATGAAAGCATATCTGTTGCTACCCATTTCACATCGCTGTGACGGATATATGCTGTATATGGTTTTCCAAGTTTTCCGGAAGAAATCTCCTGTTTTGCTGTATTGAACGGTGGATTCCAGCGGTTATGAAGGTCTACCATGCAGCGTACGCCATTTCTTTCTACTGCCTCGCAGATTCTTGCGATATCTTCTTTTGTGGTTGCCAGTGGTTTCTCGATCAGGATATCTTTCTTTGCATCTGCCATAGCGCATGCAATATCAGCATGTGCGAAGTCAGGTGTTACGATCGCAACTGCATCGATCTCCTCGTCAGCTGCCATATCATGATAATCTGTATATACTTTGCGAATTCCGAATTCATCCGCAATCTCTCTTGCTCTTGCTTCATTCATATCACAGATTGCTACCGGATCTGCAAAAAGATGTTCTGCATAGATAGACGCATGTGTACGTCCCCATGTACCAGCTCCTACAATACCCATTCTGATCTGTTTAATTTCCATAGTTGCATCCTCCTGTTCACTTTTATAATGTTAAATGTTCCTGTTGTTTATTGTTTTACCGCTCCTGCCGTCATACCACTTACCAGATGTTTCTGCAGTAATAAGAACATGATTACTACCGGCAAGGTGATCAGCACGGCTCCTGCCATCAGTGTTCCCCAGTTCGTCGCATATTGTCCGGAGAAACTTGCAATTCCGATCGGCAGTGTCCAGTTCTCATAGCTCTTCATGAATGTGCTGGCGAATAAGTATTCGTTCCATCCATTGATGAAAGAGAAGATACCGGTTGCTACCAGTCCCGGTACTGTCAGCGGTAAGATTACCGTTGCAAAGATTCTGAATCTTCCGGCTCCGTCCACTCTCGCTGCTTCTTCCAGGGAGATTGGGATCGTATCGAAGAATCCCTTCATCATCCATGTACAGAATGGAATAGAGAACGTACAGTAAGCTGCTACCAGACCGATCTTTGTATCCAGAAGCTGCAGATTACCCATAATTACATATAATGGAATGATCAGCAGTGATCCCGGAAGTACCTGTGTTGTTAATATAAAATAAGATAAAAATCCTCTTCCACGAAAACGAAATCTTGAAATTCCATAACCACCCAGTGTGGCGATGATCATGGAAAATGCTGTTGTTAACAGTGATACGATCACACTGTTGCCCAACCACTGCATAAAGTTAAATGTTGTGGAATGGGTTGTAAGCATTTCTTTGTATCCCTGCATAGTTGCTGCCTTTGGGATAAAGGACGGTGTCTTGCTGTATACTTCTCCTGCCGTTTTGAATGATGTTGAGATCATCCATACAAACGGGAACAGTGCGAACATACACACAATAACAACCAAAATTACCGTAATTACCTTTCTACCTGTTCTTTTTTTCATATCTATTCCTCCTCCTTATTCAGGACCTTGAAATAGAAGAATGTGAATGCCAGCGCTACGAGGAGCATCAGCATACCAGCCGCCGAAGCCTTTCCAAAGTCAAAATATTTAAATCCTGTCTGCTGTATGTAAATGGTCAGAAGTTCTGTCGCCCTTGACGGACCTCCCTTTGTCAGTACATATGCGATCGCGTAATCCTTGATCGTCCAGATGATCAACAGTAAGAATACTGTTGTTGATACCGAACGGATCGCCGGAATCGTGATGTAACGGATTTTCTGAAATGTTGTTGCACCGTCAATATCTGCCGCTTCATACAGATCTGTAGATACACTCTGCATGCCCGCCAGCAGCATGATCGCAACATACGGAAAACCTTTCCATATGTTGACAACCATTGCTGCCGGAAGAGCAACCGACACATCCTGAAGATATGCGATATTATGTGACAGAATTCCGGCATTGTTCAGCAGGAAATTGATGATTCCATAATCTTTGTCATACATCAAGATCCATACCAGACATGCTACAACTTCCGGAACAGCCCATGGAATGATGATCAGTGCTCGTGCCAGACCACGTCCCAAAAACTTTGTATTTAATAACAATGCTGTAATAAATCCGATAATATATCTTCCTGCAACAGTTACTACGATATAGATCAGTGTTACTTTTACGGAATTAAAGAAGTATTCATCCTGTAACACTTTTCCGTAGTTCTCAAGTCCCACAAAATAGTGTCCGTTCGGCGATGGTTTTGTTACGTAATAATACTGAAAACTCATGATCGCCGCTTTTACTAACGGGATAACCAGGAACAGGAATAATATCAGTACCATTGGAACAAGGAAGGCATATGGTTCCATTTTTCTTTTCCAATTACCATTTTTCTTTGTCTGATTCATTGATGGACCACTCCTTACTTAATCTTTTTCTACTTACTATTCAGCATCTCTGCTCATAACATCTTCTACCTGTTTCTGAGCTGAGTCCATTTCTTCCTGTACATCTGCTGCCTGCTCTGAGAACATCTTCTGAGCTGCATCCAGCATGATCTGAGAGATTTCTCCCAGCTGTGAGATGTTAGGGTCAGCTACAAGGTCTGTGTAGTTGTTCTGCATGAACTCAACGATCTTGTGCTCTAATTCGTGATTCTGGATGTATTCATCACTTGTAGAGTAATCTGTGTTACTTGGGATCATACCGCAGTCAGCGATAATCTTCTGTGCTTCATCTGTTGTCATCCACTCAAGGAATGCATAAGCTTCTTTTGGATGCTTGCAGTTCTTGCTGATCATTGTTACCAGTGGATAGTTTGTCGGGTTTGGTTTGTATGTTGTTCCTTCATATACAATGTCGAACTGTGGAATGATTCCGATATCGTCCATTAAAGACTCATCTCTTTCTTTGCACATTCCTACGAACCAAGGACCGTCCATGTTGAATGGAACATCTCCGTTCCAGAACATTTCTCTGGAATCTTTCTTATCTGTAACCAGTTTTGCAGCTTTATCCTTTAAGATAAAATCCTGCCACCACTGAGCTGCCCATACGTTTTCAGGTGCATTGATATTTACATTGTCAGCTGTATATGGCTCTGACTCTCCGTTCGGGAAGTACAGTCCGTTTGATACAGGTCTTGCGATCAGACGGTTCCACTCACTGACTGTGAATGCATGTGTTCCGGATACAACGCCCATTGCATATTTACCTTCATCTGTAAACTTCTTGCATGCTTCTCTGAAGTCTTCCTGTGTCTTGATATCTTCAGGATTTACCCCTGCATCTTTTAACATGGATTTGCGATAGAAGATTCCGGTTGTTCCCCATGCATAGCTGGAGATTGCCAGTGTCTGTCCATCTACATCACACATATCCTGTCCAACCAGTTTCTCTTTCAGATCGTCGCTCATGTATTCTGAAAGATCCATAAATGTTCCGCCTTCACGGATCGCATTATATGTAGAAATATTTTCCGGATATACCTGGATCATATCACTTTCGTTGTTTGAAAGGATCTCAGTTGTGATGTTATCCCAATATCCATCATAACCTGCTCCAAGAATTTCAATCTCTACATTTGGTTCCTTTTTGCTGTATGCTTCCAGCAATGCATCGATCGCTTTCTGGTGAGGTTCCTCGACATATACGGATGTTGAGAATGTCAGTTTTACTTTTCCACCATCATCGCTGCTTTTTTTGCCATCACCCTTGCTGCCGCAGGCTGCCAGGCTGGCCACCATTGCTGCACAAAGCATAACCGAAAGAACTTTTCTTCTCTTTTTCATAACATCTCCTCCTTTTTGTTATGGTCGTGTTTTGTTGATTTAATTATATAAAATCCGACATTTCACTGACATGTAATTAACTCAGTTTTTTGTAATTTTTTATGAGTATTTTACATTTTTTCTGAATATTCTTGATACTTATTTAACATACTGACAGTTTATTAAATTTGCAACAAATTATCTTGATATTTTTTTAACATTTAGAAATGTACTTGCTTTTCAGTACGGTTTGAATTTATACTTTATATAGTATTTTTGCACAATAATATTGTAGATTTTGTGAAAGCAGGCGTACACATTATGTATAAAGCAATGATCGTCGATGACGAACCCTGGACAATTATTGATATTGAAAAAACATTCTGTCTGGAAGACATGGGATTTGAAATCACCGGATCTTACCGGACACCTCAGAAGGCATTACCTGCCATCGTCTCCAAGAAACCGGATCTGGTCATTACGGATATCCGAATGCCCGGAATGACAGGACTTGAACTTATCGAAAGCGTCCGCAGCCAGAAAGTAAACTGTGAATTCATCATTGTTAGCGGACACAGTGATTTTTCCTATGCACAAGAGGCCATCTCCTATGGGGTTGCCGGATATTGTCTGAAGCCATTGGATCCGCAGGAAACTTCCGAAGCCCTGAACCGCGCCAAACAACATCTCGACAGCCATAAGACTACCGCACCGGAACCTTCTTATCTTGATGACAATTTCGAAGGTCTGAGAAATTATATGATCACCCACTTTTCAGAAAAGCTGACATTAAAGTCACTCGCGGCGGAATTCCATATGAATCCGAATTACTGCTGCTCACTTTTTACAAAGTATCTCGGCCAGACATTTTCTGCTTATCTTACAGAACTTCGGATCACGGAAGCGCAGAATCTGCTTCATAATTCCGACTACTCTCTGGAAGAGATTGCCTCCATGGTTGGTTTTAAAGATTACTTTTATTTCAGCAAAGTATTTAAAAAATGTTGTAACCGTTCGCCAAAAGAATACCGTAATCTTTCACATACATAGAACCTGCCACCGACAGTTTCTCTCGCATACAAAAACAAAAAGAAAGACATCTGTGAGGTTTAATACTTATGAAAAAATCACTTTCCCGTCAGTTTATTGCACTTTTGTTAATTCCGGTCTGTATTATTCTAGCAATTAACTTTTTTATCATTATCCATCTGCATCAGAACCAGAACGAGGAATTAAAGAACTATTGTATTTCTACACTTGAAAATATTAATGTCAATGTCTCTTCTATGACTACCAGTATGAAGAAAACAGCCACGGTATTTTCTTCCCAGGCAGAAACACAGGCTTATCTTAAAAGTTCCTCTGCCGATTCCCACCAACTTCAAAGGCAATCTTACTCTGAGCTGATCGGCATGGCACAGTCTTATACCCCAGAACTGGTAGACATTCTTGTGTGGGATCAGACTTCTACAACCAGTCTTATCAGCTATATTCCGGCCGATATGGAAAACTTTGCGATAAATTATTTTCAAGACAGCCGTTACGATACGAAATCTTACTTCCGTTTTTACATACAACCGACAACCAACACTCCTTATATGATGTATTTTGCGCCGATATATCTCACCTCATTTTCCGAGAACTTCGGAAAATATGTTGGTAATATTGCAATCATCTGCAAAACCGACACATTATATCAACTCATAAATGCATCAACAGATATATCCCTGACTATATCTGACAGGGCAACAAATCAAATATTATATTCCAACGCCGTTGCACGCAGGCATATTTCGGCACGTGAAGATTTTGAATTATTTCACAAAACCAAAGACCTTTCCAATACCAATCTGAACCTCAGTGCAGTTGCTTATACCGGTCAGATCCGTCTTTCAGAAGGAACGGAATCTCGTCTTTTACTCACACTTGCGATCCTGCTGCTAGTATACATACTGCTGATCATCCTTGCCGTACAGTATCTGATTATCCACCCAGTTCACCAGTTGAATGATGCAATTGAAAACCTTAACTACGAAAGTAACAAACTTGACCTACAGACAACCCAGAAAAACGAGATTGGCTCGATTGCATCTCATGTTAACCGCATGCTTGGCAGAATTGCCTCTCTGAACCAGCGTGACATTGAATCACAGGCACGTATTTATGAGATGGAATTAAACAAAAAGCAAACACAAATTTACGCATATCAGAGCCAGATCAATCCACATTTTCTCTATAATATGTTACAATGTATGCGTGGGATTTCTCTGATGCACGACATTCCGGAAATTGCTCAGATTTGCACAAATATGGCGGATTTGTTCCGCTATTCTATCAAAGGTGCTTTTCTCGTGCCTCTGGAAAGTGAATTGAATATCATTGACAAATATCTGTACATGATAGAAGTCCGTTTTCAGGGAAGGATCACTTATAAGCTGGAAGTCTCAGACGATACGAAGGACTGCCTGATTCCGAAAATGATTCTGCAGCCAATCGTAGAAAATTCTATTTTCCACGGTCTGGATGAGATTGAGGAAGGCGGTATTATCACCATAAAGACTACCAGATCAGAAGATGATCTGTACATTACTGTCACAGATAACGGAATTGGATTCTCTGAAGAAGCGTTGCAGAATCTGACTCGAAGGCTGGGGGAAGAGATTACATTCATAAGTAATTCACCTTCCGGAGCATCCGACAATATCGGCGTGATCAATATCCATAATAAGATAATGCTCTACGAAGGCAACGATTACGGTATCTCCATCGACAGTGTTCCAAATCATACTTCTGTCACTTTGCATCTAAATGCAAATCAGCAAGTTACAACTTAATATTTATTACTTCTTAGGAGGACATCAGTCATGAGTCGTTTTTTCAGTCCCGATAATCCCGTTATGGAGTTTATCGCGAAAATCTTTGATCTGGTCGTATTGAACCTGATCTTTATCTTCAGTTGTGTCCCGGTCATCACCATCGGCGCATCCACCAGTGCACTTTCCTATGTGACACTCAAAATGGTGCGTGGTGAAGATCCTTATATCTGGCGGAACTTCTGGAAATCATTTCGTCAGAACTTCAAACAGGGCACACTTGTATGGATATTGTCCATTCTGATCTTTATCTTTCTTGGAATGGATTTTTACATCATCAATTCACAGAATACATCACTGTTCGCAGTTGTACGTATCCTTCTCTGGATCGTGTGTGCAGTTGCGTTATCTGTATTCTTATATGTATTTCCTGTTATTTCGCATTTTGTGTGTACAACAAAGCAGGCACTTAAGAATGCTCTGCTGATGACATTCGGACATCTGCCGTATACACTTGTGATGCTGGCGATTGCAGGACTTATCCTGTTCTTATGTTCCAGTTCAACTAGGACATTTGCTATGGTTGTAGCATTAAGCGGAATCTGCGGATTCTCTGTAATATCATTTATTTACAGCATTATGTTTGACCGGATCTTTCAGAAATATGAACCCGGAGCATCAGAAAATACATTAGAATAATGGATTTTTATTTTGTATCAAAAAAACCGGAAGTATCAAAGAAAACTTCCGGTTTTTTGATGCCTGTAAATCTCTTTTATAAAAAATAAAAGGACAAGGTTCATTACCTCATCCTCTTATATAATCACATTTCTAACCTTTAATTCCTGACTGTGCCACACCTTCGATGAACTGTTTCTGGAAGATGAAGAACAATACGATGATCGGGATAACTGCCATTACGGCACCTGCCATCTGCATTGGATACTTGGTTGTGTACTGTCCCTGTAATGTAGAAAGGGCAGGTCCAAGTGTCATCTTGTCCATAGATGTGTTAACAATCAGCGGCCACATGAAATCGTTCCATGCGAATTTCACTGTAAAGATTACCAATGATACAATACCGGCTTTGGTAAGCGGCAGCATGATCTGTCCAAATATCTGGAAACGGTTACAACCGTCGAGCAATGCTGCTTCTTCCAGTTCCTTCGGTAATGACAGGAAGAACTGTCTCAGAAGGAATGTTCCGAATGCACTGAATAAGTTCGGCAGGAACAATGCCGGTATGGTGTCCAAAAGTCCTAAGCTCTGAACGATACGATACTGAGGGATTAGGAAGATCTGCCCCGGTACCATAAGTACGGATAATACCAGTACGAAGATTGCATTCTTGAATGGGAATTCAATTCTTGCGAATCCATATGCTGCCATTGAGCAAAACAGCACCTGTACAACGGTAGTTACCACTGTTGACATGATCGTGTTTAAGTATACTCTTCCAAATGGAAGTGCTGTTACAATTGATGAATATGCATCTGTCAAAAACTTCTTTGGGAAAATTGTCGGCGGTATCTGCATTGCTTCTCCGACTGTCTTAAACGAAGTCAGGATCATCCATATAAAAGGAAATACCGTGATCGTAATTCCAAGGAGAAGTAAGACATGTACAATGATCTTTCTTCCTTTTACACTATTCACTTTTCTTCTCCTCCTCTTCTAATCGTAATTTACCCATTTCTTCTGACCGATCATCTGGATCACTGTTACCAGCATGATCACTGCGAAGATCAGAATTGAAATTGCTGCTGCATATCCCTTATATCCATAGTCGAATGCCTGACGGTAGAATAACATAACAACCGTCTGTGTGTTCGCATATGCCGGGTTCGTCTTACCGATCATCATATAGATAACATCGAATACCTGGAATCCACCGATAATGGATGTGATCATTACGAAAAAGATCGTTGGTGTCAGCAGTGGAATTGTTACCTTGAAGAACAACTGGATCGGTCCTGCGCCGTCAAGCTGTGCTGCTTCATAGTAGGATTTTGAAATTCCCTGCATTCCTGCCAGCAGGATGATCATGTTATAACCAACAGACATCCATAGTCCTACGATCATAACACTGAATAATGCGATCTTCGGATCTGTCAGCCAGCCAACTCCTTTTCCGCCAAATGCACGTATTACACTGTTTAAGATACCCATCTTCTCGTTGTAGATCCATTTCCATACCATGGCAACAGCTGCTGCCATGGTTACGGATGGTAAGAAATACAACGTACGGTAGATGGAAGTTCCTTTAATCTTGGAATTCAGAAGTGCTGCAATCAGTATAGATAAGAATAATCCTACCGGAACTGTTACAATTACATACTTCAATGTATTTCCAAATGTTTTGAATACTTCTGCATCATGGAATAACTTCACATAGTTATCCAGTCCACAGAACGTTGCGATATTAAATTTGTTTACATCATTAAAACTAAACCAGATATTCTGGATAAACGGCCAGATATAGAACACCAGAAGGCCGATGGTAACCGGTGCAATAAATATATACGCCGCAATCCAATCTTTCTTCTCTCTTTTACTCGCCCGTTTTTTCACTACGCCTGTTTTTGCTTTACCGTCAGCCATTTCATTCACCTACTTAATTACTATTTCTCCTGAAGTAACTTATCTGCCTGTTTTGTCAGACCCTTACAAACATCTGCAAGTGATTTCTCACCATTGTATGCTTTCTGAAGTTCTGTTGCTTCAAGGTCATAAAGTTCTGCTGCTTTCGTGCAAACCGGAAGTGGATATGCTTCGTCAGAGTGATTTGTATAAGCTGCAAGATTGTACTGTGAGTTAGCTTCTGCAAAGTATTTCTGAGCGTCTTCTCTTGCTGAGATTACAACACCAGTTTTTCCTTGGATTTCCTGGGCTTCTTCGCTTCCAAGCCAGATAACGAAATCTTCTGCTGCTTCTTTGTTCTTGCTTCCTTCGTATACTGCATATCCAAGACCGTTGATACAGTTATCTTCTTTTCCGTTGAATGTAGGAATCTCTACACAGTCGATCTTATCTTTGATTGCATCGTTTTCAGCATACTCTGGAACCATGTATGATCCTGCGAAGTTCATTGCAAGCTGTCCACCTTCGAACATAGCGTCTGCTGTTGTCTCTGAAAGAGCAGATGCACTTGGTGATAAGCCTTCATTGTACATATCAATCCAGCACTGGATACCTTCCTGTGTCTTAGGGTCATCATATCCTGTTGATTTCTTGTCATCGCTTAAGATATATCCGCCGTTAGCGTATACTGTCTGATAGTACCATGTCTGGAAATCAACTGGGCAAGCGAATGGATATACACCGTCTGCCAGTTTGCCGCTGTCTTTTAATGCTTTTGCTGTTGCAACCAGATCGTCATAGCTCATGTCGTCTGTAGGATAGTCAACTCCACACTCATCAAAGATCTCTTTGTTATACCATAAAGCGTTTGTATCGAAGTCTTTTGGTACTGCATAGTTCTTGTCGTCACGTACGTAGTTGCCTACCAGTGTCTCAGAAAAGCTGTCGTTGATATCAGAATCTTTGATCTTATCTGTCAGATCATCAAGGATTCCACCTTCTACATAAGAGTCAAGGTGAAGTACGTTCAGCCAGAATACATCCGGTGCTTTTCCACCTGTTGCTGCTGCTTCCAGTTTTGTCCAGTACTCTCCACCTTTGTATGGTGTTAACTGAATGCTGATCTTAACATCTGAGTTCTCTTTCTCATATGCTTTTACCAGTTTTTCCATTGCCGGTCTCTGGTTCTCATCCCAGATACCAAAGCTTAATTCTGTTTTTCCTCCGGAACTTTTTTTGCTGTCGCTGTTTCCGCAAGCTGTCAGCATGGTTGCACCCATTGCTACACAAAGTCCAAGGGCTGCTGCTTTTCTCATGTTCTTTTTCATAATGCCCACTCCTTTTTTTATTATTTCAGGGTTGCGTTTTATATGAAGTTTTCTGCTACTCTGCAAAAAACACATATACTATAATTGTTATCCTTTTTAGCGGAATGTATCTATCTCTACCACTTTTCCGTTATGCAGTCTCGAATATTCTGCCGCCAGAGCACAATAATGACTCTGCAACGATCTGTCCAGCGAAGTTACATAGGCACTTTCCTTTTTCTCTCCACTGATGATATCCAGAAATTCTTCAACCATCTTATTATCTCCGCCGCCGTGTCCGGAAAAGTCATCCGACAATGCCGCAACATCGATCACTTCCCTGGTTCTCTCCGGATCAAAATATCCAATGATAATTTTGCTTTCCTTTTCATCCGGCTGCATATCTACAATCACTTCGCCCTTGGTTCCCATGAACTTTCCATATCTGGAAGTCTCATATGTGAATCCACACATAGTAAAACTCATTGTTGTTCCATCTGTCATATTCAGGTTCACTACCTGATGATCAACCACATTATTATTACAATGGAATACGCATTTCCCATATGGACCGGTCTTTAATGCATCTGTCAGTTTTTCTTCTGTCGGTCCGGATGGTACCACTACATCTAACGGCCATGATCTGTTGCCTTTGCGGTAACCGATTCTTTCATGCTCCATGTAAATCTTTTCCGCATCAAAGATACAGTTTTCTTTCGCTTTGCATCCTCCCAGGCAGCGTTCCGCACATCCTTTTGGAGCATGTTCCGGTGTAAAATAATTTAGATCACCATAGGATGTTAGTGACTGGCACGTCTTTTCTGCAAGCCACAGATATAAGTCCATATCGTGACAGCATTTCTGCAGAATCATCGGACTTGTCTCATCTGAATTCGCCCAGTTACCTCTGACGAAGCTGTGTGCCTGATGAAACCATCCAACATTCTCGATTGCCATGATTGATATCACATTACCGATCGTACCTTCATCCAGGATTTCTTTCACCTTCTGATAAATCGGTGTGTATCTTAATACATGACAGACAACGACTTCTCTTTTACACTCTTTTGCCACCTCCGAGATCTTTCTACATTCTGAAAGATCCGGTGAGATCGGCTTTTCCAGTAACAGGTGATACCCCTTCCTGAGTGCCACAATTGCCTGCTTTACATGCTGTCTGTCCTGTGTTGCTATGATCATTGCATCTGCAAGTTTTTCTTCCTGCAGCATATCTTCTGCGCTTGCATAACAGCGCTCTTCCGGAATTCCATATTCACCGGCTGTCATCTTCACCTTATCAGGATCAATATCTGCGACTGCTACAATCTTCATCTTGTCCGGACAGATATTTGCAACTTTTGCATAAGTATCTCTTCCTCTGCTCCCAAGGCCTGCGATTGCAACTGTTATCTTTTTACTCATGACCTTTATCCCGCCTTTCTTATCTTTTTTGTCCCTTTTTGCTTTCAAACATCTCGCTCAGGGACATGTTCCTATTTTACCGTATATTACGCAGCTGTTTCGATTTTATATGTCTGTTTTTCAAAGTCTACGGTAACTCTAGTTCCGTCTGCAAATGTGGTTCTCTGAACCTGTGGATTGCCATCTACCATTTCATGACTTACCATTTCACACTTTGCAACCTTTTTATGAAGCTCTGTGACAACTTTACATCTCTTGATATCTTCCTCGATATGCATCTTTACATTTCCATCAAAAGAACCATCGAAGTTCGGATATGCACCGTCACGGATCAGGTAAGGTGCCCCGCCATTCAGCAATGCGTACAGCATATAATCTTCGGTGTCATCGATCTTTTCCATCATCCATGGCTCGATCAGGCAGTCGTGATATACCAGGTTAAATAACGGTACCGGTACACCATGTTTTGGACTTCCCGGCTTGCGGAGCATGAAATCATATGGTGCATAATGGCAAAATACAAGGCTTCTTGCACTCCAGTCACTGACTTCTTCGGAACTTGGAAGAATTCCTTTTGACATCAGATAATCAAAGCATCTTGCTCTGAAGTCATAACAGTCTCTTCTTGTCATACGGTGCCTTGGGTTATTACACTCATCCCCTTCATTGCATGTGAACACATCCAGATAAGCGCCGTCCAGATGGATCTGATTCTTCTCGATCTCCTGGAAGTTCCGTTTTACATAATACGGTGCCTGTGTTGCACACAGGTAAGACTGCTGTCCGCCTGCCCATCTCTTATGTGTCGGAATCGTTCCGTCTGTAAGCCTGCATGCATAATCTTCATCAAAGCTTTCTGCTGCGAAGTAATAATCACGGTACTGGTCGTGAATACCGAACAGATCTCCCTGCTCCTGCATCGTATCTGCCAGCTCTTTCATATCCTTCCAGCCACCGGCTTCTTCACATGCCGGTGTGTAATCCGGATGTTTGTTATCGTATCCCGGCTGTGCCCAGCCATCTAGGTGAAGATATAATTTACCGGCTCCAAGTTCATGAAGCTCTTTCATCTCTTTTGTTCTGACTGCAAATGGTGTCAGGTTATTGTTCTTATCCGGATTCTCCGGATCAAAAAAGTCCGATTCTTGCTGAACAAAAGTCTTGATACCTTTGTGAATGAAGCTGCAGCCGATCAGATCGTCTACAGAAGCAACTCTTGTTGCCTTTTCATTCAATGTACATAAGTTACCCTGTTCTCTTACATAATTTCTGTAGATCTTACATGCATTGTTGTAATCTCCATCTTCGATCAGCGTATATCTTATAACTCTCTTATAATCCATCTTACCGAGACTTGGCTCGAATCTCACACCTACATGTGTATATGGCCCGTTCTCCGGATGCTCTGCCTGATATCCTGCATTCCATGGTGTTGTGCAGATCGCAATGTATCCGTTACGTCCCTTGAACTGCGAGAACCATGGCATGTAACCGCCGGCCGTCTCAAAGTATCCATCAAATGGAATAGCTGTAAGCTCTGTCTCCCAGTCATTCGGGATCAGTACTCCCTGCTGCATATTCAGCAACGTATACCAGTCATTTCTCTTTTCTTCTAATTCCAGCTTTCCCGGCCAGAATACTTTTTCTACTGTAAGCCCCTCTTCACAGATCGGAATCCATTCAAAGAAAATATCTTCCGTACATTCTTCAATCCATACATAAGTTTCAAATGCATACGGAACTTTGCTTCCTTCTGCTTCAAATCCTCTAAATGAACTGCGGATTCCTTCTCCGATTCCGTTATGTACCAGTTCATGATGAATCTCCAGTGCTTCGTCAAAGAAAAAGGTGCCTTCTTTGCACTCCATTCTCGGGCGGTAATCTTTCGTCTGGTTCCACTCTGTTATCCCCTTACAGAACGAAAACTTCAGATCTCTATCGTCCATTCTGAGTTGTATTGTGTTTGTCTTTATGTCCAACATATGAACCACCTTTCATTGGCAAATTCGCTAATTTTCTCATTTCTTTTTGTTTATTATATTGCATTCTACACAACAATGCTTAGAGTTTCGTCCTCGCTTATTGTCATATTGTCCACGCCCTGTTACAATTATAAACTAGGAGGACTGATTATGACTTATATAAAGACCAAATTAAAGCGTTCCATCAATATCGATGCGATCATCACTTTACATTATTTTGAATATATGAAAAACTTTGAATTCAAAGGGGAATCTCATGACTTCTGGGAGTTTCTCTATGTAGATAAAGGAACTGTTGCTGTCCGTGCCGATGACACCTGGACCACTCTCAACACCGGAGATATCATCTTTCACCAGCCAAATGAATTTCATGCGATCAAATCTATTGGAAAAGACTCCCCAAATCTGGTAGTCATGTCATTTACCTGCGATTCTCCCGCCATGGATTTTTTTATCCGCAAAAGTTTTACCTTGAGCATGGAAGAACGTTCCATGATATCGCAGATTATCACCGAAGCCCAGCAGACACTCGCCACACCGATGCATATTCCTTCTGTTGAACAGATACAGCTAAAAGAACATACGCCTTTTGGTTCACAGCAGATGATTCTTCTCTACCTTGAATTATTTCTGATCACTTTAATCCGGGAACATCAGACAGTGGAGAATTCCTCCGCAGGAATGCACAAATCTTCTCCGGAAAAAGAATCCGCCGAACACGAACGGCTTAGTGAAATTCTGAAATTTCTGGAATTTCACATCTGTGAGAAGTTAACGGTGAACGATATCTGCGATGCATTTTCTATTTCCAGATCAGCCCTGCAGTCACTGTTTCACGATCAGCTTGACTGTGGTGTGATCGACCATTTTAACAAAATGAAGATCCAGCGTGCAAAAGATATTATCTGCGACGGCTCCATGAACCTTACCGAAATCGCATATTTTCTTTCTTACAGCTCTCTTCCGTACTTTTCCAAGCAGTTCCGGATTGCCACAGGCATGTCTCCGTCTGCTTACGCATCATCGGTAAAAGGTATTACCGATGCCTTGCGCAACGGCAAAGAGTGCGAACGTGATACGTAAAAAACGGCGCAACAGGGTTTGTTTTTTCCGCACCCCATTGCGCCATCTTTTTTGTAGAGAGTTTTTATAGATAATGTTACTGCGTTTTTAAAATTCTGCTTTCAAAAATGCTTCATAACATCTTACGGCTTCATAAACGTCCGCCTTGCTTGTTGTCTCCCATGGTGCATGCATTCCCAATACTGCAACACCACTGTCAATGACTTCCATACCATATACACTCATCAGATAAGCGATCGTGCCGCCGCCGCCAACATCAACGCGTCCAAGTTCCGCCGTCTGGAAATTCACACCTGCGTCTTCCATGATCTGTCTGAGCTGTGCAACATATTCCGGATTGGCATCATTCGATCCGCTCTTTCCGCCGGATCCGGTATATTTATTAAACACCGGGCCGCGGGCCAGGAATGCTGCATTTCTCTTCTCATATACATCCTCGTACATCGGATCAAATCCTGCACTTACATCGGATGATAACATCTTTGAATTTGCCAGTGTTCTTCTGAGCACGATATCGTTGTATTCAACGCCTTCATTCAAAAGAACATATTCTGCAACTGCATTTTCGAAAAACCGGGATGTCATACCACTTGCTCCCGTACTACCAATCTCTTCCTTGTCTACCAGCAGACAGCAGGAAGTTCTTGTAACCTCTTTTGCTCTTAATATTGCGAACAGGGATGTGAATGCACACACTCTGTCATCCTGTCCATACGCAAGAATCATGCTGTTATCCAGTCCGCAGTCTCTTGCTTTTCCTGCAGGTACAATCTCCAGCTCTGCCGAGAGAAAATCTTCTTCTTCCACATCGTATCTTTCTTTCAGAAGATTTTTGATTCTTCTTGTAACTGCATTTTCTTCCTTGTCCTCCGGACGGTTGCCGATCAGAAGATCCATCTGTTCCCCATCGATGAAATCCTTTGCCAGCTTCTCTCTCTGTCTTGCTCCCAGGTGTGGAAGAAGATCATTGATGACCAGTACAGGATCTGTCTCTTTTTCCCCAACGCAGACCTCTGCTTTTTCCCCGTTCTTCTTTACAATCACACCATGAAGTGCAAGCGGAATTGAAAGCCACTGATATTTTTTGACACCGCCATAGTAATGTGTGTCCAGATAAGCAAGTCCTTCGTTTTCATATAATGGATTCTGCTTTACATCAATTCTCGGCGAATCAATATGTGCTCCCAGAATATTCATTCCTTCCTCTACCGGTGCTGTTCCCGCCTGGAAAAGTACAATGGCTTTCCCCATATAATCCATATATACTTTATCTCCTGCATGAATCTTCGTACCGGCTTTGATCAGGTCTTTCATATTCCTGTAGCCTTCTGCTTCTGCAAGTTCAATTGTCTTTTTTACGCATTCACGTTCTGTCTTGCCTTCATTCAGACATGTGCGGTACTTCGCATTTACCTCTTCCAGTTCCCGGATCTGCGCTTCGCTGTATGTCTGCCATAAGTTTTTACGTTCCATACCTCTCGTATCACCTCTTTTTCTTTTGTTATTTATGTTGTATTATAGACCAAATTTTCCGAGATAGATTACGCTTTTGTCCATTCATTTTATATTATTATCCGTCAAAAAAGAAAATCTAAGTGTTTTTTCTATAACATCAACAAAAAAAGATGAAACGGTCTGTCCATTTCACCTCTAATATTCTTTTATGTAATAACCGCTTTTGCAAAATACTGTGGTTCATGAAAATTAGGCATTTTGGTTCCCACATGAACATATGCCGCGTAATGTTCAATATTCGGATTTCCCGATATTTTACAAAAATTACATCTAAACACGCTATCTTTCTCCAACTTCAACGGTCCGTATATTTTTTCCAGCAAAAGAACCGGAATTTTTAAATCCCATATCCAACAATCCCTTTTTCTTTCCACACAGCAATACATCTGTCTGCATTCTTTTTTTGGTATACGAATCCTGTTCTCTCTGTCTGTACCATATTCTGCAAGCATTACCCCATTCGCATTTACTTCAAAATTCAAATAAATTGCTTCTTCCTTTTTCTCAAACCCTTTAGGGAAAAACTGAAAGAATGCCTCCATTGCGCTGTCTTTATATACCGGATCCATTTCTTTTTTATATTTCCTACAGGGATTTTTCTCCCAACAGACCATTCTAAGATAAAATCCATCTTCCTTTATAAATCCCAGATACCCATATGTCTTGGGACATTTTTCCGTTCCCCAAAGTAGTTTATCAACGTGAAAAACCGGTAGTTGCTCCATTTCCACTATATCATTTATTTCTATTACTCTCATATTCAGCATCCTTTTCTATAAATATTTTCGTAGATGCAGCATAATCAGAAGGAGACATCCTTACATATTTTTTGAACTGTAACGAAAAATACTGATAAGATGAATATCCTAATATTTCTGCAATTTCCGTATAATTATGTGTATTTTCACGAATCATAAACTTCGCAACCTCTATTTTTTTCCTGGAAAAATAATCAATTACCCCACATCCTTCATA
>CAVBHX010000046.1:0-8474 GCA_963595255.1 bacterium | reverse complement strand
CCTTCATATTTGTTAAATATAGCCTGAAGTCTGGATCTTCCTATCATATTATCCTTACAGATCTTGGCAACCGTCATTTTTTCATATATATGTCTCTCCAGATACTGATAGATCTGGCAGATTATTTCATCATCGTTTCTTTTTATTTGCACGGGTATTATTGATTTCATATTTTTTGAAAATAACCGCCGAAAAACAAAGATCAAAAACAACTCCAGAGAAGCTTTTATAATTTGCTCCCCGCCAAAGGGAGTATCAGTATATCTTTGAAGCTTACATATCATCGTATTATTAATCGGTGTATAAAAAGTCTTTTTCGTTTCACTAATAATACTACTAAGATAAAAACGCTCCGTATTATTAAGTGTCGTTATTACCTTTCTGAATAAATTCATCGCCGATGCATTGCATTCAAATGATACCACAATCAGATTAGGTGCTATCTTTCCATTTGCACGCAATGCATGAAACTCTCTCGGCTGATGAAATATAATATCTCCTTTTTCCAGAATATAATTCTGATTTTCTGCAGTTACCTCAATCAAACCAGAATCTACAAACACAAATTCCCAGAAATCGTGACTCTCTCCTTCAAATACAAATTCCTTAGAATATTCAAAATAATGGATGGAATAGATATTCTTTATAATTATTTCTTCTTTCAATGTGACACTTTCATAATAATCCATTATTTTTCCGCTCCATTATGATACACTATATATTTCTTCTAGTTCCTGATGTACTTTACTTCTCAATTTTTCAAAAAATTCTTCTGTTTCCGGATATTCACTGAATGTAATATCCATGCCTGCCACATCTCTGACCAACTTATGTACATAATGTTTTCCTCTTGTCTGCTCCAGCAATTTCAGTACCCTGCAGTCCTAAAATCCCTCTTCCAACGCAAGCAGATGGATCGATTCCTCCGCCTTTCCATCTTCTCCTGGATACACCAGAAAAGCATCGCCCGAAGGAAACGCATCATCCGCGTCCGTCACACGGTACGGGTCAATCTTCCTGATAGAATACTGGCTGCTATAATAATTATATCCCCAGTGCAGGAAACCTTCGATTCCATATAGATACATCTGCACTCCAAGTATACGGGTACGCGCTAAAGGCATTGCAAAGAACCGGTTACTGACATACAGATATTCCCCACTACAGTAATATACTCACGGATGTTCCATTCCATACCCCAGAAATTCATGGATATATTCATTCGTCGGCACAGGATAATCTACAATTCCATCTTCATAAAAGCTTAATGTACTAAGTGCATCAATAACAGGAAATTCTTTCAAATAATCTCTTACACACTCCCGGGCTTTTCTATATGTATCTATATTCCCTGCATTTGGTTCATCCGAGATATGGAAAAATGTACGTCCCGCTATTCCACACTCCGCAAGATGTCTGGTCAGAACCGGAAGAAACGTTCCCAAAAATTCCTGATATTCCTCCGAATCAGCCTTTGTATCCCATCCGAAAATCTGCGTCAGTTCACCTTCTTCACTTGCAATAATTTTAGGTGCATATTTTGCCCCCACTGGCTGAACAAGTGTCCCATTTCAAAATATTGATATCCACAGCTTTCTGCCAGAGAGATCCAACGATCGAACTCCGTAAAATCAAATGTATAACTTCCTTGCTCCCGGTTTACACCAATCAATTGTACCGTTGTACGCTCTCCCCCGATCAGCGTATCAAGCGGCAGTGTAAATAGCGGGGTCAGGATCATATTAATCCCCCTTTTTACTGCTGTCCTCATAAAATTCTCTGTAATGCGCCAGTAACCTTCACTAAATACCTTCACTAAATACCGGAACTTGATAATAGTCTGCCAGACAGTCGCTATAAAACCATTCCGTATGAATGATATCCTGTTCCGGCAATACTGCATTTACGATATTCAGTTCAATCATTTCACTTTTCAGTACATTACCATCTAGGTCACGTAAAACAATCTCCACCGGATAATTTCCTGCAGAAGCTGTTTTTTCTATATCGAGTTCCACCCTCAAACTTCTCCAGTAATATGGTATCAATTGGAATTTTCCATCAAAATCTTCTAACAGATCCGGATATAATCCCGGTTCTGTTGTAATATAATTTCCGTCATATTCTCCATACGCCGGATATGCAGATGGTACACATACAACTTTTCTGATCAAAATATCCGTTCTTGCTTCTGTATCCCATCCAAACACCTGCTGATAAATACCATCTTTCACCGCCATGATCTTTGGAGCATATTTTGCACCCCACTGACTAAATAAATGTGAAATTTCAAAATACCATATCCCACATTTCTCTGCCATCCGTATCCACCGCCTGAACTTTTCAAATCCAAACGTATACTCTGCTTCTCCTGTAACTGTAACATCAACCAGTTGTACAGTTCTTCTTTCTCCTCCTACCGCAGTATCAAGCGGAGGCGTAAATATAGGAGTCAGGAGCATATTACAATTATGTTCCGCAGCAGTCTTCACAAAATTTTCTACAATTTCCCAGTATTCTTCCGAAAAAACTTCCACATGATAATAATCTGCCAGACAATCACTGTGAAACCATTCTGTATGTGGGATATCCAGTTCCGGTAACTTCGCATCCAACACTTCACAATCCACTTCTGCCACACCTAGCAGTTCATCATTTTTCTCCATTCGTATCCTGACAGGATATATCCCTGCCGGTTGGGTTTCCGGAATTCTGACATCCCCCCAGAGACTCCGCCATTGTCCGGCAACTAAAGGGAATCCCCACTCCAGAATCTCCGAAAGCAGATCCGGATATAATCCAGGTTTATTGCTGAGATACCCCTCATCTACTGTTTTATGACACGGATATTCACATGGAACAAGCTCTACCATTCGGATGTACACGGCATTCTCTAATCCTGATTCCACAATAACTTTTCCACGTTCTTTCCGCTCCCCACTCCAATAATATGCAATTTGAAAAGATACTGTCTCCCCACGCAGTCCCGTTATTTCATTTTTCTCCAACGGTTCTATCTGTTGTGCTTTCGGAAATATTTTATTCATAGACGAAACAATCTTATATCTGAATTCCATCCCTGTCACCCTCTACTTTTCCTAATATTTTTAACCTTTAATACCACTTAATGCAATTCCCTCTACAAACTGTTTCTGAAGGAAAACATATAATACAAACGGGAATACAAATGACACCGTTGCTCCTGCCATGACCAGTCCGTAATTCGTCTGGTACTGTGTTTTCAAAAGTGATAATGCGACTGTCAGCGTATACATAGAATCATCTGTAGTCGAAATCAACGGCCACAAAAAATCATTCCATGATGTCACAAATGTGAATACAACTAGAGAGACCAGCACTGGTTTAATCAATGGAATTACAATCTGAATAAAAATCTTATATTCCGGGCAGCCATCTACCTTAGCGGCTTCAATCAGTTCATCCGGCACACTTGCCATAAACTGACGTATCAAAAATACTCCAAACGCATTCAGAATCAATACAACAAGAGAGAAATATGTATTTAATACATTCATACGTTTCATAATAATAAATACTGGGATCATCGTAACCTGCGATGGAATCATCAGCGTAGCAAGATACACCTTGAAAATCTTCTCTTTCCCTGGAAACTGCTTTTTTTCAAACCCATAGGCTGCCATAGACGAAATAATACAATTCAACAGGCATGAGCAGCCAACTACAATCACACTGTTCAGTAATGAGCGAAAAAAGCCGCTCTTCTGAAATACAATTTGAAAAATCTGTAAAATGAATTTCTTTCATATGTATCATTAATGTTGTAGACTTTGTAAATGACATAATTATCATGTAAATAAATGGAGCAATACAGATAATCCCAAATAAAACCAGAACCAATATTCCCAGCACAGACAGAAGAGACCATGAATGTATTTTCTTTTTCATCTTACTTTTCCTCCTTTTCCTTGAAAATCATATTTTCTACCGCATTAATGACCAATACGATTACCAAGAGAAGCATTGCCATTGCACATGCATATCCCATCTTATACTGCTTAAATGCAGCATTATAAATCGCCATAACAATTGTTACCGTAGATCTGCCTGGTCCACCACCTGTCATCTGATAAGTCAGATCAAACACCTGGAACGACCAGATAATTCCCAAAGTCACAACCAGATATGTGATTGGTTTTAACACAGGAAGTGTAATCTTAAAAAATTGTTGAACCTCTGTTGCCCCATCTACTCTTGCTGCTTCATACAAATCTTTGGATATTCCCATAATTCCTGCGTAATAAATAACCAGGAAGTATCCAACATTCTTCCAGATCGCTACAATGCAGATGCTGATCAGTGCCGTCTTAGAATCTCCCAACCAGTTTACCCCTGAAATGTGGAAGAATCCAAGAATATTATTCAATATACCCCCATCTGCATTATAAATAATACGCCAGATTGTTCCTGCAGTAATTGCAGAAGCTATAACAGGAATAAACATAATGCTTCTCAGAAATTTTCCCACAACATTCTGTAGCTTGTAAGCAAGAAACGCCGCAAATACCAATGCCAGAATTATCTGAATCGGTACAGTAACAACAACGTATATTAATGTATTCTTAATAGCTGATGCCACATAAGTATCTTTTAATATTTTGCTGTAATTTTCCAATCCTGCAAACTGCGGACTATTCATCACATTATAATTTGTAAAACTAAAGTAACCCGACATAAATATTGGCAATACACTAAAACATGCAATTAAAATAAAGCTCGGTAAAATATAAAGATAACCCTGAAGGGCTTCTTTTCTTTTTCTTCTCACTGTATCACTTCCTCCTTTTAAAAACAATCGGATGAACTTTATCTAAATCCACCCGATTATATATCATACTATATTTCCCACAACAAGATTATTTCAAATTAGAATCATAGTAATCCGTTGTCTGTTTTAATACTTCTGATGATTTCATTTCGCCCAGCATCATAGACTGCATATTCTTAAATAACGTGTCATACATAGATGAAGCTCCTTTAAATACAGGCAATGTTTCAAAATTATCCGCATAATCACTAAACAGATCCGCAAATCTTTCGTCTCCTGAATACGTTTCATCCTTTGTAATTGGCGGCTGCTCACTGACTCTCTTATGGAAATCAGACATTACATCTGCACTATAATGGTACCGTAATTTAAGACAAATCTGGAGACGATTCTTAATGAATCTGATATACTAAAAACACACCGTAAATGGAGGTTCATTATGTCTCGTACCAGAAGAAATTTCAGTTCTAAATTTAAGTCCGATCTCGTGATTGAAGTGCTCAAAGGCGAAAAGGATCTTAATACCATCGCTGTAGAGAATAACATCCAACCAAACCTTCTCCGCAACTGGAAGAAGGAGTTCTTGGAAAAGGCTTCTGTCGTCTTTGATGATACGCGAGAGGATAATCTCAAGCAGAAGCTCACCGAAGAGCGTAAGGAGAAAGAAGCTTATGCCAAGAAAGTTGGTCAGCTCACTATGCAGGTGGACTGGCTCAAAAAAAAATCTGAGGAAATGCTTGGATCTAACTACGAGAGTCAATTTAGTCCGAAGCCTTTCGAAGACTGAAGATAAAGCGATCCCGGTCAGTGTCGCTGCCAATCTGGTTAATGTGAATCGTACCAGCATCTACTATAGTGCTCCGCGCCTCTCGGAAGACGAGTTGGAATGCAAGGCCATCATCGACCATCTTCACACAGATAACCCAACCTAGGGAGCACGCCAAATGTCAGCACAATTAAAGATGCGTGGTTATCAAATCGGTCGCAAAAGAGCAAGACGCTATATGACTGAGATGGCCATTGATCCTATTTATCCGAAGATGAATCTTTCTAAGTGCCAGCAAAGAGCAGCAGTGGTGCCTTACTTGCTTCGCAATGCCGTGATTGAACGTCCAAATCAATCGTGGTCGATCGATATTACCTATATCCCGATCAAGAGAGGGTTCCTGTATCTAACTGCTATCATTGACTGGTATAGCCGCTGCATTGTCGGATGGGAATTGGACGACACACTTGATACCAGGGTATGTCTGAAAGCTTGTAAGAAGGCACTGAAGGTGGCAAAACCAGAAATCTTAAATTCGGATCAAGGATGTCAGTTCACGAGCCACGACTACAAAGACTTCCTCAAAGAGAATGGCATTCGTCAGAGTATGGATGGAAAGAGCCGCTGGGCTGACAACATCATGATAGAGCGATGGTTCCGTACATTCAAGTACGATGAAGCTTATCTGACAGAATGGCATAACCTCAAAGAGGCAAGGAGTGCAATCGCTGCTTATATTCACAAATACAACTTCGAACGTTGTCACTCAGCAATCGGATCAGTACCACCGGCAAGCAAGTACTTTCCAATGCAGCTCTACGAAGCTGCCAAGAAAGCCGCTTGATCAGAAGCTGCAACTGATGGAGCCGAGAGGCTCCTTCCCACCCGATATTGATTCATTAAGAAAAGCAGGAATTTTTGTCTTGACAACTGACCCATTATAATATATCCATATTCGCAACCAGGATTCTCGGGTTTCCGACAACAACAGGAAGTCCATACTGTCCGTCTTTAATATTACCCTTTTCATAATAAATATAATTGTCTTTCTCCTCGTCTGTAAAATACTGATCTACATCCGTCAGAGCACCCATATCAATATAATCGTAGAACATCTCCATATACATATATTCTACATCCGGTCCATCATTTGAGGTTGTTCCAGTCAGATATTTGTCTTCGTAACTATCCCATGGTACAATTGTAACTTTGACATCGCAGTCATTGTCTTTCTCAAATTGTTCCATCTTCTCATTCCAAAATTCTTTGTCAGTAACTTCTCCATCCGTTGAGGCAAATGACAGCATCCATAAATTCAATGTTGTTTTTTCATCTGATTTAGAATCCGACTTACTAGATCCGCAGCCGCTGACCATGCCAACTGCCATTGTTGCAGCCAAAAGAGCTGCAAAGATACGTTTTTTCATAACTTTTCCTCCTTCATAATATTTTCAGATTTTTCTGTATCTTATTTAAAGCTTTACAAATATTATATATCGTAATACATTTATTTTCTTCATATTATCATCCATTTATTGCATATAATCATCCATATTTTTAGTGTTAATTTGGCAAATTGTTCATACAATTAAGTAATTGCAATTTACAAATATCTTGCTGACCGCAGTACTAATTTTGTGAATAAATTTATGCCTTTTGCTTTTTGATCCATAATGAAGTATGATAAAAGAAAATAATGTAAATATGCAAAAATATTAATGGAGGGAACAATGGCTTATCACGGAATTGATCTAAAAAATGCAATCTCTATCGGAAAAATATTCAGTATTCACTATTTTGAATACATGAACAATTTCAGTTTTTCCGGTGAATCTCATAATTTTTGGGAATTTGTCTGCGTCGATAAAGGGGAAGTCGGTGTGACACGCGGAAAAACTTACACCATTTTAAAGAAAGGAGATCTGGTTTTTCACAAACCAAATGAATTTCATAATGTGAAAGCAACAGGAAGTATTGCACCTAATCTTGTGGTAATTTCTTTTGAATGCAATGATGATGCCATGTACTTCTTCAATGAGCGTCTTCTGCGGATTGACGAGACCGAACGTAATCTCCTTGCCAACATCATCATTGAAGCCAGACGCTGTCTCAACTGCCGTTTGGATGACCCATATCTTCAGAATATGCCCTTAAAAGAATCCGATATATTTGGAGCACAACAAATGATCAAATTATATCTGGAGCATTTTTTAATCCACCTGATCCGCCGTTACTCCAATCCGATCGTACTTCCGAAAAAGCTTCCGAAAGTCGATCCGCCAAAGGCTACAAAAAGTAAAAGCGATGCAGAAATATTTGGCCGTATTGTTGATTACCTTGAAAGCCATCTGACAACCCATATTACAATCGATCAGATCTGTAAAGATAATCTGATAGGACGCTCACAACTACAGAAAATATTCAAAGAGCACTGTAATCTTGGCATTATAGAATATTTTTCTATATTAAAAATCAACGCTGCAAAAGAACTTATCCGTACCAACCGAATGAATTTCACCCAGATTGCAGAGCATCTCGGTTATACTTCCATCCATTACTTTTCAAGGCAATTCAAAAAAGTAGTCGGTATGACCCCTTCTGAATATGCTTCTTCTATCAAAGCTATGGCAGAGGGACAGTTCTCAGACAACGCTGATTCCTGAAATTTTGTATTTAATTCTTAATTTGCATGGAATTCATAACGATACGGGAGTTTTCGTTCTCCCTGATACAATTCATGATTCAGGATCTCCCAGAGATCCTGAAGATTGTCTTCTCCTTCTCTTATATCATCAACAGTAATTCCTTCTTCACTAAGTTACAACCACCAGTTCAACTGGTGGTTTCAGACTGTAGACAAAGTTGGTGTTGGGATTCATTCCCAACACCATTTCTCATTAT
>CAVBHX010000045.1:0-30153 GCA_963595255.1 bacterium | reverse complement strand
AGCAAGGTGATAGGTAGGATGAAGAAAATATTTCTTGTATGCAGTTTTGAAGGTATATGAAAGATAAGAAGCAATCAACGATATGTTGGTTGTTTTTTTGTTGTGTATTTATTAAGAAGCTTTACCAAGATTTAACATAAGTATAGTCTGTGAATGTGTTATCCTTATAAAAGAGTAAATGACAGATGGAAATCATAAGTAAAAGGATTCCTGTAGGATTTCTACAAGTTTAAGCATGCAAAAGAGGATGCCGGTGATGGGTTTTATGCTGGAAATCAAAACATTTGATTTTATATAGGAGGCAATATGGAGAACAGAGCAGAATTTATGATAAAATCAGGGTATGGAAAGCTTCGTACATCGGAAAGGAAAGTTGCAGATTATATATTGGAACATTTGGAAGAGGTACGGGAGATGCCGATGGAAAAGCTGGCGAAAAATAGCGGGGTCAGTCAGCCAACTGTGGTAAGAATGGCAAAAGCATTGGGGTTCCAGGGATATAAGGACCTTCGCTATGCGCTGGTTGAAGCATTTGCGCAATCAGAAAGTGTAAAAGAAGAGATTCCTGCGATGTATGGATATTCGTTGAAAAAAGGCGAAGCATTGGAGAACATTCCGGTGAAGGTTGTGACGACCACAGAAAAGATTCTTGAGAATATGATGCAGAACATATCGATAAAGAATTACAAAAAGGTTATTGAAGCAATTAGAAATGCCCGAAGTGTTGATATATACAGTGTTGAAAATTCAAATCCGGCAGCACAGGATTTATTTGCAAAACTGTTATATCTTGGAATTGACTGCCGGTATATGCAGGATTGCTATTATAACAGGATAAGTGCCAGACATCTGACAAAGGACGATGTGGCCATTGGAATCTCATATTCCGGTTCATCAAAAGACACAGTAGAAGCTTTAAAGCTTGCCGGAAAAAGTGGTGCAACGACGATTGTGATCACGAATTTTCAGAATTCACTGATTACGCAATATGCGGATATTATCATTTGCACCGGACAGGAGCAGACATTTTATGGAGATGCAATATTTTCCAGAACTGCACAGATCGCGATCGTGGATATGATCTATATGGGACTCATTTCCACTGATTATGACCGGTATGCGAAATGTCTCGATAAGAACAGTAGGGTTATTGAGGATAAAGCATACCATAATACAGAATCATAAAAATATGTAATTTTTCTACATGTTTACAATGTTAAGGCTAAGTAAAGTTAACAAATTCTTTACTTAGCCTTTATTTGTTCTTGATTGTTAAAATGTGTCAGATTGCTATAATGCATCTTGAGCGTTGAAACAAATTGATAACAACTTGATGTGGCCGAAAGGTGCCATATAGAAGAGGTTGAAAGGAGCAAATATGTTAAAGATAGAAAATGTAAAAAAATCATATGATGGAGTCACAATTCTGGATCACATGAATCTGGAAATACAGGAAGGAGAGATCGTATCCATCTTAGGACCATCCGGTTGTGGAAAAACAACACTTCTGAATCTGATTCTGGGGATAACTGATGTGGACAGCGGAAAGATTGTGTATAACGGAGAAGATATTACGGATGTTCCGATGGAAAAGAGAGGATTCAATATTGTATTTCAGGATTATGCATTATTTCCAAATCTGAATGTATATGAGAATATTACATACGGACTGAAGAATAATCCAGATATTTCATCAGAAGAAGAGGTGCAGGAACTGATTACGCTGTTGGATCTGAAAGAACATCTTTATAAAAGAATTGACCAGCTTTCCGGCGGCCAGAAACAAAGAGTGGCGCTTGCAAGAACAATGGTCATGAAGCCGAAGATCCTTCTTCTGGATGAGCCACTCAGTGCACTTGACGGAGTGATCAAAGAATCTATCAAAGACAGAATCCGCATGATTGCAAGAGAATATCATCTGACAACAATTATTGTAACACACGATCCGGAAGAGGCACTTACCCTTTCCAACAGAGTGCTGATCCTTGAAAAGGGTGGAATTGCCCAGTACGGAAGTCCGTCGGAGATCATCAATCATCCGGGAAGTGAGTTTGTAAAAAAATTTATTCTGAATCAGCTGGAAATAAAGAAGAACAATATTTATACATTATTTCATAAGGAAGATCAGGAAAAAAAGGAAAATCTGGCATAGTGGAGTAATAGAAGATGAAGACGAAGAAAGAAAAAGAGATAAAACTGATATTTGTATTGATCGCAATTCTTTTTGCGGCATTTCTGATTATTCCGGTTGTCAGACTTCTGGGAAAATCTGTGATTGGTGAACAGGGATTTACGATAGCATTTTATAAAGAAGTTTTTCAGACAAGAGGATTTCTTAAAGCATTAAAGAACAGTTTCCTGATTGCAGGAAGTAGTGCACTGGTAACGACAGTTCTGGCTTTTTTGATCGCATATACCGTGCATTATACGAATGTGAACCGGTATCTGAAAAAAATGATCGGTATGGCTGCGATGCTTCCGATGCTGCTTCCGACGATCACATATGGATTTGCGATAATTTATTCCTTTGGAAAAGAAGGATTATTTACCAAATTATTCGGCAGACAGTTATTTTCCATATATGGATTTAAGGGACTCCTGATCGGTTATGTAATCTATACGCTTCCGGTCTGTTATGTGCTGATTTCGAATGCAATGGAATATATTGATAAGAAATTTATGATAGTTTCCAGACTGATGGGAGACCATGCTTTTACAACGTTTTGTAATACAGTGGTTCGTCCGTTGGTCGGAACACTTGCGGCGTCCTTTGTGCAGTCGTTCTTCTTAAGCTTTACAGATTTTGGTATCCCGGCGGCGGTCGGAGGAAAGTTTGAAGTGATCGCAAGCATTCTTTATAATCAGATGCTTGGAAGTATCCCGAATTTCAATAACGGTGCGGTAGTTGCGATGGTAATGCTGATTCCGTCTGTGATAAGTATTGCACTTTTGCATTATCTGGAAAGATATCACGTACGTTATAACAAGATCTCTAATGTGGAACTTAAGAGAAATCCGGCAAGAGACATCATCTTTGGCGGTCTGGCAGTTGTGATCAGTCTCTGTGTTGTATCGATATTTGCAGTGATCTTCATTGTGCCATTTGTAGAAGAGTGGCCGTATGAACTACATTTTACGATGAAAAATGTAGCAAACGTGCTGAAAGATACGGAACTTTCCAATGTATATGTGAATTCTCTTTATGTAGCATTTTTCACAGCAATGTTCGGAACGCTTCTGACATATGGAAGTGCGCTGGTCACAGCGAGAAGTCATGTGTCGGAAAAATTAAAAAAAGTGATCGAGGGAATTGCACTGATTACGAATACAATTCCCGGAATGGTACTTGGACTTGCGTTCCTGTTCTGTTTTTCGGGAACCAGTCTGCAAAGTACATTCCTGATCCTTGTTCTCTGTAACATGATCCACTATTTTTCGACACCGTATCTGATGATGAAGGAATCACTGGCGAAGTTAAATGGTTCCTGGGAAACGACAGCGATGCTGATGGGAGATAACTGGATCAAGACGATCATCCGTGTTGTGACACCGAATGCCCTGTCAACGATCATCAGTGTATTCAGCTATTACTTTATCAATGCGATGGTAACGATCAGTGCGGTCATCTTCCTGGCAGGAGCAAGGACAATGGTCATTACGACGAAGATCAAGCAGCTTCAGTATTATAATAAATACAATGAAATCTTCGTATTATCGCTCTTTTTGTTATTTACGAATCTGGCAGCAAAGCTTCTGTTCGGATATCTGGAAAAACGTAAGGGCAAAGCACCGGCGAAGGAAGTGGAGAAAAATGCGCTTAAGTCACAGCAGAAGATGGTGTGGATGCGCAGAATAAAAAGAGTAGTGTCTGTTGTTGTGGCAGCAATTCTTCTGGTATCAGCAATCTCACTTGGAACAGGCGGAAGAAACAGCAATCTGGTCGTGATCTATTCGAATGCGGACGATGAGGCGATCGAAGCGATGAAAGAGACGCTGGATGCAAATGGATATAAAGGTCAGTACATCCTTCAGACATTCGGAACTTCTGAGCTTGGCGGAAAGCTTCTGGCAGAAGGAACGAATCTGGAAGCGGATCTGATCACTATGAGTACATTCTATATTGACAGCGCTCAGAAACAGAATCAGATGTTTGAAAAGCTGGACTTTGATGTGAATACTCTGGATAAATTCCCGGATTACTGTGCACCGATCACAGCTCAGGAAGGAGCTCTGATCATCAATACAAAAGTAATGAAAAAATCGCATGTACAGGTACCGACATCGATCAAAGAACTGGCGAATCCGGTCTATCAGGACATGATATCGGTGACAGACGTATCATCTTCATCGACTGCATGGCTTCTGCTGCAGGCATTGATCGGTTCTTATGGCGAGGAGGAAGCACAGACACTCCTTGGAAAAATCTATGAAAATGCAGGCCCGCATGTGGAGGATTCCGGTTCCGGACCGCTGAAAAAGGTAAGGACCGGGGAAGTAGCGATTGGTTTCGGTCTGAGACACCAGGCGGTTGCAGATAAGAAAGCAGGGCTTCCGATCGATTATATTGATCCGGAAGAAGGCAATTATTCACTGACAGAATCCGTTGCGGTATTAAAGAAAGATACAAAACGTGAGAAGATTGCAATGAACATGGCAGAGTGTATCATCAAGAAAGGCCGTGCAAAATTGCAGGAGACATATCCGAATGCATTATATAAAGGTGAGACAACCGATCCGGCAAATGCTTCCACCAACCCAAAAGTATTTCCGGAAAAACTGACAGTAGATCTGCTGGAAAGACATCAGAAGATTTCGGAGGAAAGTAAGAAATAAAGAAGCAGATCAGACATAAATATGATACAGTAGAGGCAGAAAGAAACGGAAAAATATATTAAAAAACAAATAAAGAAAAAGAGGTAAAAGAAGATGAAAAATTACAAATTATTAACACCAGGACCACTCACAACGACCGAGACTGTAAAGCAGGAAATGCTGTTCGACCATTGTACCTGGGATGATGATTATAAACAGATCACTCAGGAAATCCGTAAGAAATTGCTGGGACTGGCACATGTATCGGAAGAGGAATACACAGCAGTCTTAATGCAGGGAAGCGGAACATTTGGCGTAGAATCTGTGCTGACAAGTGTCATTGGAAAAGAGGAGAAACTCCTGATCGCAGCCAACGGAGCTTATGGAAAACGTATGGCAGATATTGCTGAGCATGCAGGGATTGATTATGTGATGTATCTGCAGGATTATGATAAGATTCCGGATGCGGAAGTGATCGACAAGATGTTAAAGGACGATCCTGCGATCACACATGTATCAATGGTACATAGCGAGACAACATCAGGAATTCTTAATGATATTCAGGCAGTTGGAAAAGTGGTAAAAGCCAACGGAAAAGTATTTATCGTAGATGCAATGAGCAGTTTCGGAGGAGAAGATATTCCGGTAAAAGACTGGGGAATCGATTTCATCATCAGCAGTGCCAATAAATGCATCCAGGGAGTTCCGGGATTCTCATTCATTATTGCCAACCGGAAACTTCTGATCGAAAGCGAAGGAAAAGCAAGAAGTCTGTCACTGGATCTCTATGATCAGTGGAAGACGATGGAAGTGGACGGAAAGTGGAGATTCACTTCACCGACACATGTGGTTCTTGCATTTGCCCAGGCACTTCGTGAACTGGAAGAAGAAGGCGGAATTCCGGCAAGAAGCAGACGTTACAGAGAGAATAATGCACTTCTTATTAAGAAGATGGGAGAACTTGGAATCCATCCGTACATTGGCGGGGAACACCAGGGACCGATCATTACAACATTCTTCTATCCAAAGAATTGTAAGTTCAGCTTCTCACAGATGTATGAGTATATCAAAGAAAGAGGATATGCAATCTATCCTGGAAAAGTAACGGAAGCAGAGACATTCCGTATCGGAAATATCGGTGAGATTTACAAAGAAGATATCGAAAAAGTTACAGCATTAATGAAAGAATTTCTTGAGAAATACAATAAATAGATAAAGGGGAACGATCACATGGAAGAGAAGAAAATGAAAGAGATAGAAGCAGTCATCTTTGACTGGGCGGGAACAACCGTAGATTACGGATGTTTCGCTCCGGTACAGGCATTCGTGGAAGTGTTCAAGCACTTCGGAATCACACCGACGATGGAAGAAGTAAGAGAGCCGATGGGAATGCTGAAGATCGATCATATCCGTACCATGCTGCAGATGCCAAGAATCAAAGCGTGCTGGACAGAAAAGTACGGAAAAGAACCGGATGAAGATGATGTGAACGCGTTATTTGCATTATTCGAAGAGAAACTGATGAGTATCCTTCATATGTATGCAGATCCGAAGCCGGGAATTGTAGAGACGGTAGAGAGACTTCGTAAGGCAGGACTTGCAATTGGATCAACGACAGGATATACAGATGCAATGATGGCAATCGTCGCACCGGCAGCAAAAGAGAAAGGCTATGCACCGGATGTGTGGTTCAGTCCGGATTCTACGAATCAGAAAGGACGTCCATATCCATATATGGTATTCCGCAATATGGAAGCACTTGGCCTTTCGGATGTAAGAAAAGTGGTAAAAGTAGGTGATACCGCATCTGATATCAGAGAAGGTAAGAATGCCGGAGTCTGGTCGGTTGGAATTACTGTGGGAAGTTCAGCGATGGGACTTACGGAAGAAGAGTATAACGGATTAAGTGAAGACGAAAAAAAAGCGGCCCGTGAACGGACTGCAGAAAAGTTCTTTGCAGTGGGAGCAGATATGGTATTTGATACAATGGAAGATTTCGCAGAGTATCTTTTAAACAGATAAGATCGGCTTTACAGAAGCAAAAATAAACTGAAAGAGGCTTTCTTTGTCGGCGCTGATAATGTTGTTATTTCTGATAGTAACACCAGGAAGAACAACATTACCGGCGCCGATTCTGACATCATTTCTAAATTTGTCTCGATATTACATCAGATGATATTTGAGTCAATTATATAAAAAAATCAACATAAAATCAAAAAAAATCACATTGACAATAAAAATGAATAAAAAAGTGTAAAAATTTCACAAATAATACTGCTGTAAAAAAATGCCAGATAATATATCATTTATCATAATTAAATTGTGCAAAATATATGGTTGAAGGAGGAAATTTAAATGAAAAAGAAATGTTTTGCAATGTTAATGGCGGTAGCAATTGTTGTAATGTCCACAGTTGGATGTGGCGGTTCAGATAATAAAAAAGCAGCAGAGCCAGACAAGAAGACAACACAAAGCAATGAAAAGAAAGAGGACAAAGATTCCAAAAAAGAATCACAGGATGCAGGTGAAGTAGTGGAAAGCTCTGATGCGTTAAATGTTGCAGAAGATACATTCCAGATGGCTGATCTGGTGACAAAAGTCGGAGGAGCAGATGCGGATATGCTTGCACTTCTGGGAGCAAAAGAGGCAGCAGCTTCTTATGATACAAAGTTATTTGGAGCAGATGTAAAGATTGTTGTAGAAAGCAAAGATGGAAATGTAGCAAGTGCGCAGCTTACATTCCCGTCTGTTGCAAAAGATTCTCTGGTTAATGCAATTTCAGAACAGCTTGGAGCGGATGGTACTGAGGAAGCCGATAAGACAAGCTGGAGTTACGAAGACAGAAACGTTGTGTTAACAGAGGGCGATCAGGGAAATGTTGTTACGATCAGTCAATAGTTAACGTATGATGAAGAAGGGATGCAGCTATGGGAAAATATGTAATGGAAAGACTGTTTAAAGTTTTTAATATTGCAGGAATGGCCTTTATCTTTGTGGGGGGACATACCGGATATATATCCGGCAAAGATATGCTGTATCAGCTACTTCTTTTTGTAATTGTATACTGCTTTATGGCTCGTACATATGATGCTTTTGAAACACAGACAAAGAAAAGCATGGAATTGATATATTCGCAGGGGCTTGCATTGTTTCTGGCGGATGCAGTTACATATCTGACAGGATACGTTACAAAAACGAATATAAATGATATATGGATGATGCTTCTTAAGTTAGTGGCACAGATTGCATTTGCAGCTATATATACACTGGGAAGCAGCCAGATTATCTGCCATCTGTATGGAAAGAAAGAGGCAGCTGTTCTCTATGGAAACAGTGAAATGTTTGAGAAAATGGAAGACTTAAGACATATGTCAGACCGGATTCATGTAAAAATGTGGATCCGGGTTCTTGAGGTTACACCGCAGACTTTAGAACAGTTAAAAGATGTGGATCTTGTTATCCTGCAGGAAATTGACAGAGTACAGAAGGATCAGATTATCCGGTATTGTGCCGCAAATGGAATAGAAGTTTATCTGAAACCAGAAATGGAAGATGTACTGATGTGCAGCATGAAGTCGGTGTCGGTAAATGGTACTATGCTGCTGCAGATTGGAAATAAGAATGAAAGACCGGTGTATGAGCTGGTAAAAAGAATGATGGATATCTGTATATCAGTAGTGGGGCTGGTTCTGACATCGCCGGTTATGCTTATAACAGCCGGATTGATCAAAGCACAGGACGGAGGAACTGTTTTATACAGTCAGAAGAGACTGACAAAAGATGGAAAGATATTTGAAATTTACAAATTCCGCAGTATGAAGATGGATGCGGAAAAAGATGGAAAAGCAAGACTGGCAGAAAAATCAGATGACAGAATTACACCGGTTGGAAAATGGATCCGCATGACAAGAATTGACGAACTTCCACAGTTTATCAATGTGTTAAAAGGTGACATGAGCATTGTGGGACCAAGACCGGAAAGACCGGAGCTGGCGGAAAAATACATAGAAGAAAATCCTGAATTTGCAATGCGTCTGAAAGTAAAGGCCGGAATTACAGGATTTGCACAGATCTATGGAAGATATAATACACCGGCCATTGAGAAAGCACAGATGGACGCTTATTACATCAGAAAAGCATCGGTACTTATGGATTTACACCTGATTCTGGCAACAGTGAAAGTTCTTTTTATGAAAGAAAGTGCGGAAGGTGTCGTAACAGAAAGCAAGCTGGAAAACAGAGCAGAAAACAAAGCGTATAAGATGATAAAGGAGAGAGAGACTGCATGAGATTCAGCGTTGTGGTTCCTTTATATAATAAAGAAAATTGTATCCGCAGGACATTGGAAAGTGTAAAAAAACAAAGCTTTAAGGACTATGAGGTAATCGTGGTTGATGACGGATCGACGGATCGTTCGCTTGAAGAAGCCAGGAAGATAAAGAGTGAAAATATAACAATCATCCATCAGCAGAATCAGGGAGTATCCGTTGCAAGAAATACAGGAATCTTACATGCGCAAGGACAATATATCGCATTTCTGGATGCAGATGATGAATGGGAACCTGATTATCTGGAGACGATCGATCACCTTATAGAAAAACACCCGGAAAGTGATATGTATGTCACTGCGTACAGAGTAGATATGGGAAATGGGAAAAGCCATTATTCAGCGAGGCTGACTCCGGCAACCGGATGTCTTGAAAGTTACTGGCTTACGTATCAGTATGCTTATGATTTTGTCTGGACATCGGCAACCGTGATCCGGAAATCGGCAGTCTTAAAAGCCGGATTATTCAGACCGGGAGAAAAGATCGGACAGGATCTTGATCTGTGGTCAAGAGTAGCCAGAAATAATCCGAAAGTCGCATATTCTTCCGAAGTTTGTGTGAATTATCACCGGATGGCAGAAGCGAATGCCAGAACAAGGGTAAAAGTAGCAAAAGCAGATGCATTTATAAAGAATCTGGAAGAAGAGCTTGAGGATCCTGCACATAGTAAAGAAGAACTTGCAATGATCCAGCGCAAATACAATATGAAGATGACAGTGTATATATATACCAGTATTCTTGCGGGAAACAAGGCAGAAGCCAGAGAAGCAATGAAGAGGTGGAAGGGGCAGTTGTCTCAGAAAGCAAAGATGGTACAGGCCGGGCTTAAGATTGCCAGGGTTATGCCGGATTTTGTATTGCGGATGGTGTATGCGGCCAGACTGAAGGTTTTCTAAAAATGGAGTGATGGTATTTGAACAGGATAGGATATTATGGGAAATGGTGTTACAGAGGAGCTGTAATGGCATGGAACTATGGAATGAGTAAGATATTCGGTATCCAGAAGACAAAAGAGATTCAGACAAGAATTCATTTTCATAAGAAAATTGATCTGTCATGTCCGAGGAAACTGAATGAGAAAATTCTGTGGACAGAATACAATACGGATGGAAAGATGAGAAGTCTGCTGACGGATAAATATGAAGTCCGTAAGTTTGTGGAACAAAAGGGATATAAAGATACATTGGTCCCTCTTTTGGGTGTGTATGACAAAGCAGAAGAAGTTCCATTTGACGGACTTCCGGAAAAATTCGTATTAAAAGCCACACATGGTTGTGATATGAATTACGTATGTGTGGATAAAAACAAATTAGATAAAAAAGAACAGAGAAGATTAAAAAAAATGATGCATTTCTGGTTGAGTTTTCATATAGCTTATTTATCACTGGAAATGCATTATCGCGATATAAGGCGCCGGATTATCTGTGAAGAGTATATAGAAGCAGAAGGCGGACTCCCGGATTATAAATTTCATTGTAGTAACGGGAAAGTCCGCTTTATTCTTGTGTGCAATCAAAAAGATGGAAAAAGATACAAGAATGTGTTTGACAGGGACTGGAAGGAACTGGATGTTGTGGAAGGAACAGAGGTTGACAGAGAGTCCATAAAGCGACCGGATAAGCTGGAAGAGATGATCAGTATGGCGGAAAAGCTGGCAGAGGGAATCCAGTTTGTAAGGGTGGATCTTTATCTGGCAGATGGAAAAATCTATTTCGGAGAGATGACATTTACACCGGCTACAGGTGTGTTATTTCATTTTAAAGATACTTTTTTGGAAGAAGAGGGAAAGTATTGCGTGATAGAGAAGGAAGCGCATGCCGGGATTCGAGAATCGTAAGTTTCATGGGAGCAATCCCGGGTCAATATGATATGAAACGAAAAAGAAAGGAGCAGAAGTAAAAAGAAGAAAAGCAAAAAGAAAGGAGCAGGAAAAAAGAGATGAAAAAATTACTAACAGGAGCATTGGCAGCGGTGTTATCGGTATCTTTGTGCACGCCGTTGGTATATGCGAAAGACAATGTCGAGACGAAGACATTGAAAAAGAGTAACTCCGGCAACCCGATGCTTGGGTTTGATGAAAACGGGGATATTCTTTACGGCGGGGACCCGTCAGTTCTGGTTGACGGTGACACCGTATATTGCTACGTAGGACACGATACCTCAAGCAAGGAGTCTTACTGGATGCCGGACTGGAGATGTTATTCTTCCAAAGACATGAAAAACTGGACATATGAAAGCAAGATCATGAACAGTTCGGATATCAAAGGAGGTAATAACCATGAGGCCTGGGCAGGACAGGTGGCAAAAGGTTCTGATGGAAAGTACTACTTCTATTACTGTACACAGTTTTCAGATGGAAAAGGAGTCGGAGTCGGTGTTTCTGACAGTCCGACAGGTCCGTTTAAAGATGTGAATCAAAAGCCGCTGGTAAGTAACAGCCAGACCCCGAACAGCGTACATTCATGGGAAGATATCGACCCGACTGTATGGATCGAAACTGATGAAAATGGTGTCGAACACAGATATCTGGGATGGGGAAATACAAGATTTTTCGTATGTGAATTGAATGAAGATATGATATCGGTAAAAGATCAGGATGGGAATCCGAATAATCTTTCTGTCGGATACGGCAAAGGAAATGATATCGTAATCGGAAAGATCAACAATTTACAGGGACATACTTATACGGAAGCACCATGGTATTATCGTCAGAAGGATGAAAACGGCAATTATTATGGCAAGTACTATATGTTCTTTGCATGTGACTGGAGAGAGCAGATGGCATATGCTACGACCGATGACATTATGAGCAATGAATGGGAGTTCGGCGGAATCATCATGGAACCTTCTGCAACAGCCAACACAAACCACATGGCAGTATTTGATTTCAAGGGACAGACATATTTTGTATATCATGACGGAAGCCTTCCACACGGAAGCGGATACCGCAGAGTTGCATGCTGTGAGCCATTTACGATCAATGAAGACGGAACGATCGATCCGATCAAAAAGACCGCAACAGGACTTACCGGAACTGCATCACAGATTACAGATTCCGATGGAAATTACATTTCACACAAATCATTCGTGAATACACTGCTGGACGCAGACTATCCGATCACAGGGAAAGCACTTCAGGTTGATTTCTATAAGGATGGCGAAGAAAGCAGCTGGGAGATCAATCCTGGAAAATCCAGCAAAAAAGACGAATATGTATCGATTGAGTCTAATAACAAACCGGGACTTTATATCACAGCACAGGATCCGAAAAACGGCGTGATCACACCGGTATTGTCACAGGACGTAAAAGGAACAACTGCCGAAGCCGAGAGCATGACATTCCGTACCTTAAAAGGCTTTAACGGAAGTGGTGTTACATTCGAAAGTGTCAAATATCCGGGTTATTACCTGACCAGCAAGAACGGAGTTCTTTCCATGACACAGGATCCGTCTGACAAAGATGCAACATTCTATGTATCTACAGATACAGAAATTAAATCAGGAAAAGCAAGAAAGACAAAACGTATGTACACAGTCGGAGAGGAACTGAAGACGAATGATATCCGTATTCAGTTATATCTTGAGACGGGCAAAACGGTTAAAATTACGGATTATACAACGAATGCAGATAAGATTGACATGACAACGACAGGTAAGAAGACACTGAAAGTGACATATGAATACAACGGCGAAAAGAAAACCGATAATATTCAGATCACAGTTGTTGATTCCGCATATAAGAAGAAATAAAAAGTCCTGAGGGAAAGGAGAAATTGCTATGAAACGGAAAAAAGTAATGTCTGCAGCACTTGCAGGTGCACTCGTAGTTACCATGATGGTTCCACCGCATCTGGCATTCGCTGCAAAGTCCGCAAGTCTGGACGGACTGGTAGGTGAGTGGACATTTGAGAATGGCACACTGGAGAATGATGTAGAAGGAGGAAATGCTGCATCTGCAATCGTAACAGGTCTTGGTAATTATTCCGGAACGGTTACCTACACAGAAGACAGAAACGGCGGAAAAGCTGTAAAACTCGGAGATTATGGACTGAAACTGAACCAGCAGGATCTGGGAGATAATTTTACCGTATCTATGTGGCTGAAACCGGATGGAAATATCAGTGATAACCAGAGTGTATTATTCCTCGGATACCATAATCCGGAAAAATGGATGGCCATCGCAGGGGACGGAAATAACAACAGTAAAACCAAGATCTGGGCAAATGGTAACGGATACAGCTGGACAAAATGGGCAAATAAAGATCTAAGTGCAGAATGGCATTGTGTGACAATCGCCGGAGACAAAGATACCGTAAAAGTATATGTAGACGGGGAACTGACTGCAGAGAATAAGACGAGTGCACCACTGACTGGAAGTAACCAGGACATTTATGTCGGTGTTACGAACTGGGACGGAGAATTCACCGGATCTGCAGATGATATCAAGGTTTATAACAAGACTCTGACAGAAGGAGAAATCTATCAGTTATATGATGATTCTTCAGCAGAGAGTCTTCTTGAAAAGAAGGGAATCGAAGCAACCAAATCACTGAACATGGTTGTCGGAAGAGAAGACAGTATCGAAGTAACAATGCCGGCTGCTGTAAAAGAAGCAGATCCTTCGGTTACATATGAAACTGATAATAAGGCTGTTGCAACTGTAGATGAGAATGGAAAGGTTATCGCAATCGGAGCCGGAACAGCGAAGATCACAACAAAGGTTACACTCGGCAGTACGACCAAAGAAGCTGTGACAGAAGTTACAGTAAAGAGCGGACTGGAAGAGAACCTGAAAGCAACATATTCCTTTGAAGATAATCTGACGAACAGTGTTACAGACAAAGACGCAACAGCAGTTACAACAAAGCTGGCAGCTTATTCCAAAGATGTTGTATACGAAGAAGGTAAGAGTGGAAAGGCCGTAAGATTAGGAGACTACGGACTGAAACTGAATGAAGAGAATCTTGGAAAAGAATACACCGTATCCGCTTGGGTAAAACCGGACGGAACACTGGCAGAGAATCAGAACGTACTGTTCCTCGGATATCACAATCCGGAAAAATGGCTGGCAGTATCCGGCGAAAAGACCGGAACGAATGCATGCAAGATCTGGGCAAACGGAAATGGCTACAAGTGGTCTACATTCTGGTCTCCGGAGATTGATACAGAGGGATGGCACAATATCACACTGTCCGGAAAGAGTGGACAGGTAACTGCTTATGTAGATGGCATCAAACTCGGAACACATGATTCCAATGATCCGTTAGACGGAGAAAATCAGGGAATCTATCTTGGAGTTACCAACTGGGATGCAGAATTCGAAGGATTGGTCGATGAAGTCAATGTATACGACATTGCACTGACAGAAAAAGAAGTACAGGAACAGAACAAAGCAGATTATACCCAGATGCTCCAGGAAAAACTGGAAAAAGCAGTTGCAGATGCGAACCTGCTTGGAAAGAACGACAGTCTGGATAATGTAAAATATGACCTGACACTTCCTACAGAAGATAACGGCATGACGATCACATGGACAAGTTCTGATGAGAATGTGATCGGAACAGACGGAACCGTAACAAGCCCGGCAGAGTCCAAAGAAGTTACACTTACCGCAACAGCAAAATCAGGAGAACTGGAAGCATCCAAAGAGATCAAAGTAACAGTAAAAGCACTGGAACGTGCAGAACTGGACGCTCTGATCAAGTCCGCAGAGTCAATTGATACGACATATTGTACAACCGTATCGGCAGAGCGCCTGAAAGAAGCAATCCAGGAAGCAAAAGATGCAGACAGCTTTGATAAAGTAGATACGGCATATACCAAACTGAACAAAGCCATTGCAGGTCTTGCTTATGTAGAAGAATATGTAGATCCATTCAGCGTAATCGATCCGGAAGCACCGGAGACCACGAAAGAGATGAAAGTCGGCGAAAGTGAAAAACTGTTCACAATTCCGGACAGCGTAAAGGATATGGTAGAGGTCGAATATGTATCCAGCGATGACAGTACAGCTACTTATGCAGATGGAACCGTAACTGCTTTAAAAGAAGGAAAAGTAACTGTTACAGCAATCGTCACAGCAAAATATGACGGCTATGTTGTAGAATATTCGACTGCACTGGATGTTACATCAGACAGCGCACAGGAAGAACTCAAGATCACTAAGAATCCGGAAAGCTATAAAGGTGTGGTGGGCGAAACAGCCGTATTAACTGTAGAAGCAGAAGGAAAAGACCTGAACTATCAGTGGGAATACTGCAATGCCAACTCTAATACATGGAGAACTTCTACCATGACAGGCAGCCAGACAGCATCTGTCAGCGTACCTGTAGCAAAGTGGCGTGACGGCCAGAAATACCGCTGCGTGATCACAGACGGATATGGCAACCAGGTGACTTCTGAGGCAGCAACAGTGACGATTGGTGCAGCAGTGAGCGCACCGGTGATCGAGACACAGCCAGTCAGTGTAACCGCAGCAAAGGGTGACACAGTATTATTTGAAGTCACACTGAAAGCAGGTACCGGAGAGGGCGCAACCTATCAGTGGGAATACTGCAATGCCAACTCTAATACATGGAGAACTTCTTCCATGGGAGGAAATCAGACGAATAATCTGATCGTACCTGCAGCAACATGGCGTAACGGACAGAAGTACCGCTGCGTGATCACAGGAAGCGACGGAAGAATCGTAGTTTCAGATGTGGCAGTTATGACTGTAAAATAAACCGTCAATCGAAACAAACAGATGGAGAAATGCTATGAAAAGAAAATATGTAAAGAAAGCAGTCTCCTTCGGTCTGGCAGCTGTTACGGCCCTTGCACTTGCGGGGCCGGCAGCGGGCAGCCGGGCGATGGCAGCAGATACAAAACTTACAATCAAAGAAGCGCAGATCAATCAGCTTCTGACCGGGGATCTTACACTTCCGGACAGTATTGACGGCGCGCCGGATGTAAAGATCAGCTACAGCGTAGGAGATGCCAATCCGGCATATGTATCGGTAAAGGGCAATAAGTTAAAAGTAACACGCCCGTATGCAGGAAAGGGCAATTACAAATTTACCCTGACCGCAACGGTCACGAATGGAAGTGACACGACAAAGCAGAGCTTTGATCTGACAATCGCAGAAGGAACTTCTGCAGATACCAAAGCCGGATATGTCTATGTGTGCTTTGGTAATGTAAAAGGTTCCGATGTGCAGCAGCTTCATTTCTTCTTAAGTGAAGACGGACTGAACTGGACAGCATTGAATGGTTTTCATCCATTGTTCGAAGTGGGAACCGATTATGCGGACGATATTGAGAATGTGGGCACACACAACTACGCAGTGAAAGCCGGTACGGATATAAAGTCAACCACATCCGGAGATGCATCGGTATTATTCCCATTTGAAGGGAATGATCAGGGTGTGCGAGATCCTTACCTTATCAGAGGTGCAAGAAAAGAAGATTCCGGAAAGGTGTGGATCCTGGCAACAGATCTGAATACGATGGCATCCAAGTACGGCGGCAATCTAAGTAACAATTCCGTAGGAAACTGGGGAACTATGTCAAGTGCCGGAAGCACAAAACTTTTCGTGTATGAGACGGAAGACTGGGTGCACTGGGAAAGAAGATACATTGATGTAGGAAGCGAGATTGATGCCGGGGCAGCATGGGCACCGGAAGCAGTCTATAATCCGGAAAAAGATAACTATCTTGTATACTGGTCCTGCCGTGTGGGAACAGACGGATATGCAAGAAACAGATTATATTGTAACGAGACAAAGGATTTCAAGACCTTTGGACCGACGAAGATGTATGAGGAAGAAGCCTTCTATCAGAAATGGGGCAAGCTCGTATCGTCAAATGACGGATATGGCAATATCGATACATCCCAGTTATGGGTAGCGGACGAAGACGGAAATCCATATGGAACACTGTATCGTGTCGTAAAAGATGAGACAAATAACCACATCGAACTTATGAGTGCGGATACAGTATTAGATCCAGACGTTGATTATGACAATTCAGATCCGAACAGGATCACTCCATATACGATGAATGGAAAGAATTATTCCAGCCTGGGTGATCTGAGCGGATTAAATGACTTCCAGAAAGCGGAGGTAGTATGGAACTGGTTCAAAGACGAAAGCACAGGTAATCATTTCAAGTACATTTCCCAGAAGAATATGGAAGCAAAAAAGGGAGCCTATGAAGGGGCGACGATGTTTAAGTTCAATGACCGTGACGAATGGTGCATCATGATCGACTATTATGGCAGCAGCAGTGTACGGTATGAACCATATACAACAACTGATCTTTCGAAAGCGGACAGCGTAAAGAAACTGACAAGCGGATACGGAAGAACCGGCGGCGATGTAGGATGCCACGGAGGAATGATTCCTGTTACGGCAGAAGAATACAATACTCTGATCGATACCTACAACGCAGATCCGACAGTGGACAATTATCATAAGATCGAATATGTCGACTGTGATAAGAGAGAGCTGGAAGATATCAAAAATGAGATCAAAGATCAGCTGGAAGATAACACACTGACAGACAGCCAGAAAGAGAGCCTGAATCAGGCACTGATCCGGGCAGACAGTCTTTCAAAAGTACCGACGGTGGATACAGATGCGGTAGAAGCAATCAGTAAGAAGGTAGACCGTATCACCAATCCAGTCAAGATCACACTTTCAAAAGAAACTGTGACACTGAAGGAAGGCTCTTCCGAAACGGTGGAAGCGACTGTAACTCCGAAGGAAAAAGAGATTACCTGGAAGAGCGCGGATAAGACAGTGGCAACCGTAAAGGGCGGAAAGATCACGGCCGTTGGAAAAGGATCTACGTTTGTATTTGCAAAGGTAGGAAAAGAAGGGCTGGCGAAGATTAAAGTCAGCGTAAAATAACAAGGAGGGAGCTTATGAAAAAGGGAAAGATAAGACGCTTATTATCGATTACTTTGCTTGGGGCTATGCTTGCATCGAGCGTAGTCCAGGCGGCTCCTCTGTCGGATACGGCAGAGAATGAGAGTCTCGAATATCTGGCATATTATCCGCTTACGGAAGATGTACAGGATCATTCGGGAAATGAGACGGTGCAGAATGCAGAACTGAAAGGAAAAGGTGCAGAATTCAAAGACGGAGCTCTGTATCTTCCAGGTGGAGCAGCAAGCAGCAGTGCCGGCTATGTGGAACTTCCAAAGGGAATGTTCGACGGACAGAATACACTGACCATTTCCGTATGGTTAAAGAATGAGACCGGTGCCGGAGATTATGCGGCAATGTTCTTTGGAAATGGCAAGAACAGCAGCGGATATCCGTCACAGTACTGGCTGCTGAACCCAAGTAAGGGTGGCAAGATGAAGAGTGTTATCACGAATTCATTGTCAGAAGGTTCACCGTGGACAACGGAATATGGAATTACACCAACGAATTCTGCGAACGGAATCAGCGGACCAACAACCGACAGTAACTGGGCAATGTATACAACGGTAATCACAGAAGACAGCATTACCGGATATTACAATAACCAGAAGATCGGTACCGTGAAGACATCCAATAAGGTAGAAAATTTCGGAGAGGATCTTCTTGCATACATTGGAAAATCTTCTTATTCGGACAAATTCTATAAAGGCGGCGTAAAAGAGCTTGCGATTTATAAAAATGAACTGACCGAAGCACAGGTAAAAGAATTGTATGCCGGGGAAGCACTTGAGATGGCAAAAGAGAACCTTACAATTGCCAATGACAGTGCGATCACGGATGACATCCAGCTGCCAACATCTGACGGCGGTGTAAAGATCAGCTGGTCTTCCAGCAATCCTGAGATTCTGAATGAAAAAGGTGAGATTACAAGAGGCGAAGATGTAGAAGGAACACAGGAAGTAACGCTGACAGCGACCTTATCTGTAGATGACTACACTGTTACAAAAGAGTTCACAGTTCTGGTAGCAGAAGCACAGACAGCCGATGTTCCGTATCTGGCTTACTATCCGCTGAAAAAGGATACGAAAGACGCATCCGGAAATGACAAAGATGCACAGCTTAAGGGACAGAACGGAAGCTTTACAGACGGAAGCCTTTCACTCCCAGGCGGAGCATCCGGAAGTGACGCGGCATATGTAGAACTTCCAAAGGGAATGTTCGACGGCAAGAATACCGTTACAATCTCTGCATGGCTTAAGAACCAGACAGGAAGCGGCAACTATGCAGCAATGTTCTTTGGAAATGACAAGAACAGCAAAGGATTCCCGACACAGTACTGGCTTTTAAATCCGGCAAACTTAAGCGGACAGATGAAATCCGTTATTACAAACAGCGTGAATGAATCGGCACCATACAATACAGAATATGGTATCTCTCCGACAAATTCAGCAAATGGTATTGCAGGACCAAAGACAGGAAGTGACTGGGCAAAATATACAACCGTCATTACAGAAAACAGCATTACCGGATACTATAACGATCAGAAGATCGGTACAGTAGAAGTATCGAATAAAGTAGAAAACTTCGGAACAGACCTGGTTGCATATATCGGAAAATCTTCTTACTCTGATATGTTCTATAAAGGAAAGGTAAAAGAAGTAAAGATCTACGATGGCGCACAGTCTTACAAACAGGTAAAAAGCGATTACTATAATGAAGTATTGGAAGCAGCAAAAGACGGACTTTCCATCGGTGATACCAGTGCGGTGAAAGAAGATCTTACACTGCCGAAAACACTGGATAATGGTGTGAAAGTCAGCTGGGAGACAAGCAAAGCTTCTGTGATCACTGCAGAAGGAAAGGTAACACGTCCGGAAGAAGGAAAGACTTCTGACACAGTCACACTGACAGCAACCTTAAGCCTGGACAGTTATACGACGACAAAAGAATTCGAAGTGACAGTTGTTCCGTGGAATCTGGATGAAGACCTTGCAGAAGCTGCAGCACAGTTAAAGCTTGCAAAAGTGATCTCTGAAGATATGGAACTTCCGGAAGAAGGAAAATATGGAAGCAAGATCACATGGAAGTCATCTGATGCCAGTGTTCTTTCGGATGCGGGAGCAATTGTTTCCAGACCGGAGAGCGGAAAAGGCAATAAGAAAGTTACATTGACAGCAACCTTAAGCCTGAATGGAAAATCAGTAGAAAAACCATTCAAGATCGAAGTAATGGAAGAGTTCTACGGTTATATCATGAGTTATGTAACAGGTAATAATGATCTGACCGGAAGTCTGCATCTTGCATACAGCACAGACGGAGCGAACTTTACAGCACTGAATTCCAATACAGGAATCTTATTTGCAACGATTGATACAAATAATGGAAATAAGAACTTAAGCACAGGAATCCGCTTTACAAGCCCATATCTGTTCAGAAAGACAGACGGAAGTTTTGGATTCACAGCAACACAGAGCAACAGCAAAAAATCAATCTATATGTATGATTCAGAAGACCTTCTTACCTATACAGGAGAGAGAATGGTTGAGACGAATACAGATATCGGTAATCCGTTATCACCACAGGTCGTATATGATTCAAAAGTCGGCGCATACCGTGTGAACTGGACCTGCAACGGAGTAAAATATTCGAACCTGACAGAAGATCTTACAACACTGAAAGCACCACAGGCATACGATTATACAGCAAAGACAACCGAAGGAATCCAGACAATTCCGGATGGTGCTGTCACAGGTAATGTGATCGGTGTTACAAAAGCAGAATATGATAAGATCATTAACAAATTCACAAAAGTAACCAATACAGGAATCAGCGAAATCAAAAATGTAACTGTAAAGAGCGGAGAAGAAGTAGAACTTCCAAAATCCGTTAAGGCATATTACAGTGATGGTTCTACTGCAAATATGGGAGTTACATGGAACACAGACGGCATTGATTTCGGTAAAGCAGGTACTTATACCGTAAATGGTACGGTAAATCAGACTGAGTACACCAATCCTCTGATCGAACAGAGAGCCGATCCGCAGATCAAGTATGACGAAGATACAAAAGCTTATTATTTCACAGCTTCTTATCCGGCATTCTACAATGCGAACAACGGTTATGACAGAATTATCCTGCGTAAGGCAGACACGATCCAGGGACTTTCAGACGCAGAAGGCGGACCGGAAAAAGAGATCACAATCTGGAAAGCACCATCTACAGGCAAGATGGCAAGACACGTCTGGGCACCGGAGATTCATAAGATCAAAGGAAAATGGTATGTATTCTTCGCAGCAGGCGATTCCAGCAATATCTGGAATATCAGACCATATGTCCTGGTATGCCAGGGAGACGATCCATACGATGCATCTGCATGGGTACAGGCAGACGGAACTGCAGAGATCCACGCAGCTACAAGTGAAGAATCCGCATACTTCAAACACATGTCACTGGATATGACATACTTTGAGCATAATGGAAAACATTATGTGATCTGGGCAGACATTATCGGACAGTCTGCACTTTACATGCAGGAGATCAATCCGGACAAGCCTTGGGAAGGCCAGGGAAAAGTTATCCTGCTTACAACTCCGGAATACGGATGGGAACGTAATGTAGAGCGTGTAAATGAAGGACCAACGATCCTGAAACATGATGGAAAGATCTTTATTGCATTCTCAGCAGCTGGAACAGGTCCGGAATATTGTATCGGACTTCTGACCGCAGATGAAAATGCAGATCTGATGGATCCGGATTCATGGACAAAGACCGCTTATCCGGTTCTTACATCCGCAGATGTACCGGGAGAATACGGACCGGGACACAATTCATTTACCGTAGATGAGAATGGAAATGCAGTATTCGTATACCATGCACGTTCGGAAGAGTGTTACAAGAATCAGTGCCAGTGGTCAAGCGCAAGCTCTCTGTATGACCCATGCCGTCATGCAAGAGTAAAACGTGTACACTGGGCAGCAGACGGAACACCGATCCTGAACATGAGCTACGAAGAAGAGTTAAATGACGCTTACAAGAATGTAACGGTTCAGGTAACTGTTGAAGATAACAGTGGCGAAGGAGAAGAACTTGCAATTACAGAAAATCCGAAGAACTATGTAGGAAAAATCGGAGAGACAGCAGAATTTACAGTAAAAGCAACCGGAGAAGGTCTGACCTATAAGTGGGAATACAGCAATGCTAATTCCAGCAAGTGGTATGCATCTTCTATGGAAGGAAGCAAGACAGATACCGTAAAAGTACCGGTACAGAAATACAGAGATGGACAGAAATACCGTTGTACCGTAACCGATAAAAACGGAAAGACAGTTACATCTGCCGTTGTGGCAGTAAAAGTGGCAGAGCTTCCGGCCGGACTGGCTATTGTAAGCCAGCCGGTAAGTGTGAATGCCGCAAAAGGAACCATGACAGAATTCAAGGTACAGGCAACCGGAGAGGGCCTTAACTATCAGTGGGAATACTGTAATGCATCTTCCAACAAGTGGAGAACATCTTCTATGGAAGGAAACCAGACGGACACAATTAAAGTGGAAGCTGGAAGCTGGAGAAACGGACAGAAATACCGCTGCGTGATCAAAGATGCAGAAGGCAATACGCTGACATCCGATGCAGCGACACTGACGGTTACCCAGTAAATTCATTTGCAATCTGAGGGAGTGGGACAGAACGTAAAAGGGAGATCCTTAAGTTCCATCCCTTAGAAAAATAAATAAAAAAGGAGGAAACTATGAAAAGACGATTTCTTGCGCTCATAATGAGTGCGGCAATGGCAGTGACACTGCTTCCGGCTTTTTCTGTAAAAGCAGAAGAAAGCAGTGACACAGGAAACAGCGGAACTCCGAAGCAGAAAGTGATGGCAGAATATGACATGTCACATGCGGACGGAACGCTTACAGATATTTCCGGTAACGGAAATAATGCAAAACTGGTAGGACTCACAGATTCAGATTTCACAGAGGAAGATGGAGAAACCGTTCTGAATTTCTCCGGAGATTCCGGAAAATATGTTGAGATTCCGGCCGGACTGATCGAAGAAGAGAACTTCACGATCGAAGCTACATTTAAGACAGAAAAGGTGGGAAACCAGTGGTTATTCTGTCTTGGTAACAAAGTTGACAAATGGCCAAATGTAAAAAACTATGTATTTTTCTGCCCGACACAGGGAGGAAATGGTAACAGCAAAGATGGAAATATCCGTGCGGGATTAAAAGACGGATCCAAAGAAGTCCTTCTTGCACAGGATGGAAAGATTACAGAGAATGCTTACAATACTGTAAAATATGAATTCAATGAAGGTGTGGTAAGCGTGTATCTGAATGATGCACTGATCGAGACAACAGACAGTGGATATTCCATCCAGGATATCATCTCAGCAGGAACAGACGGAACTGCACTGGGATATATCGGAAAATCTCTGTACAGCCCGGACCCGGCTTACAAGGGAACATTAAAATCATTCAAATTATCTGCAACAGAGAAAGATCATTCCGATGAAGCAAAAGTTGCAGAAGCAAAAGAAGCTCTGACACTTCCATATAACACAACCGATCAGGCTGTATATGGAAATATCACACTTCCTACAGAAGCAGGTGACGGCGTTGCCGTAACATGGACAACAGATAAGCCGGAGATCGTGGACGTACAGTCTCATGAGAACGAAGGCTATGATGCAACACCGGCAGGAACTGTGACAAGACCGGACAAAGATACCGATGTTACAATGACAGCAACTCTGAAACTGGGCGATGCAACAGCAACAAAAGACTTTACATTCACAGTTAAGAAAGCAGTAAAAGCAAAGACAGCCGATGATTACAGTGCATACTTCTTTACGTACTTTGCAGGAGAAAAATATTCTGACGGAGAGCAGATCTACTTCGCAGCAAGTAAGAATGGACTGAAATGGCAGGACCTGAACGATAACAAACCGGTACTTACATCTACACTCGGAGAAAAGGGTGTACGTGATCCATTCATCATCCGTTCTGCCGAAGGCGATAAGTTCTACATGATCGCAACAGACCTGAAGATCAACGGTGGAAAAGGCTGGGGTGCAGCACAGACTGCAGGAAGCCAGAGCCTGATGGTATGGGAGTCTACAGACCTTGTAAACTGGTCTGACGAGCGTATGGTAGAAGTAAGTGCTTCTATCGGAGCCGGTTGTACATGGGCACCGGAAGCAGCATATGACTACAAGACAGGCGAATATGTTGTCTTCTGGGCATCTAAAGTATCTGATGATAACTACGCAAAACAGAGATTATATTACTCTAAGACAAGAGATTTCTACACATTTACAGAACCAAAAGTATTTATTGATATGGATCAGTCAAGTATCGATACAACGATCATCTATAACAACGATGACCAGATGTACTACCGTTACACCAAGAACGAAGGCGGAAGTACGAACAGTCTTGGTGCAAAGACAAAAACTGTATATGTAGAAAGATGCGCAACACTTCTTGGCGAGTGGGAACATGTACCATCTGATTCACTGAACAATAACCAGTGGGTAGAAGGTCCTACAATCTTCCAGTTCAACTCACAGGATACAGATGGAAGCAGCAAGTGGTGTCTGTTAGTCGATGACTTTGGCGGCGGCGGATATTATCCACTGGTATCTAATGACCTGTCATCCGGCGTATTCTCAAAACCGGACAGCTATAAGATGCCAAGCCGTGCAAGACATGGTACACCAATACCTGTAACACAGGAAGAGTACAATGCTTTAATGGCAAAATGGGGAACCAATCTTGTTCAGGAGAATACGGAAGAAGAGGAGAAAGATCCGGTTCTTTCTTATGATTTTGAAAATACAGATGGAACAACCATTACAGATGTAAGTGGACATAACAATAATGGTACACTGAACGGAAATGCAACCGTAAAAGAAGAAAACGGAAGCAACGTATTATATCTGGATGGAACAAGCGGAACATTCGCTTCCCTTCCTACAGGATTCTTCGACGGAAGAAACAAATTCACCATTTCCATGGATGTAAAACCGGAAAAGGTAGACGGTAACTTCTTTACATTTGCAGTTGGTAAAGACAGCAATAAATACCTGTTCATGCGTCAGAAATCCGGATCCATCAAGAGTGTGATCACATCCGGTTCATGGAGTGCAGAACAGGGAGTTGACCAGAGTGTTGACCAGACACTTCTGAATGAATGGCAGAATATTACGATCGTAAAAGAAGCCGGAAAGATATCTTTATATCTGAACGGTGAAAAGATCGCAGAAAAGACAGGAATGTCAACAGATGTTACAGATCTTGGAAAAGACCTGGAAGCATATCTTGGAAAATCATTCTACAGTGCTGACGGATATTTCAAGGGCGCTTATGATAACGTAAAAGTTTATAACAGAGCATTATCAGAGGATGAGATTGCAGGAACAGAAGAATTTGCAATCGTTAAGAATCCGGAAAGCGTAGAAGGAGTTGTAGGAGAGACAGCAGAATTCACAGTAGAAGCAACAGGTAAAGGACTGACTTATGAGTGGCAGTATTGCAACGCAAATTCTTCAAAATGGAGAACATCCGTAATGGAAGGAAGCGATACAGCAACTGTAAAAGTTCCGGTTGCAAACTGGAGAGACGGCCAGAAATACCGCTGCGTGGTAACAAACGGAGACGGTGAACAGATGATCTCAGAGACAGCCGTTGTAACGATACAGAAACCAATCAAAGTTCAGCCTGTAAGTGTAGAAGCAGTCAAAGGAACAACAGCAGAATTTACGGTTGAAACATCATGGGACAATGTAACTTATCAGTGGGAGTACTGCAATGCGAACTCTGATAAGTGGAGAACATCCAGCATGGAAGGAAACGACACAGCAACTATCAAGGTTCCGGCAGGATCATGGAGAAACGGACAGAAATACCGCTGCGTGATCACAGGAGCAGATGGAAGAAGTGTGACTTCTGAAGCAGCAACCCTGACAGTGACAGATAAATAAATATTATTTAAAGAGGAGATAGAATTTTTTCGTCTCCTCTTTAAAATTACGTAAAATTATAAAAAATCACACAAAATTCACAAAAAATCCCATTCAAAATAGCCGGGATGCATAATAAAATTTTGATATATCTGTAAAAATGGTAAAGTGTGAAAGGAGAAAAATGGTATGAACCGAAAAAAGCTGATAGCATTTTCGCTATCATTGGCAATGACAGTCGTTCCAGTAACTCCGGCAGCAGCAGCGGGGGCAGAACAAAATACAGAAGGTCTTCAGAATGCGGTGCTGGATCTGGAATTCGAGAACAGTCTGGAGGATTCCAGTGGAAAAGAAAATAACGGAACACTTTCGTCCGGAGAAGCGGAATATGTAGACGGAGTGGTTGGAAAAGGATTGAAGATGAATGGAAGTTCCTATGTGAATCTGGGTAACAGTACAGATCTTCAGCCGGAAAATCTTACATTATCATTCTGGATCCGTCCGGATTCGGATATGAAGGGAGAGGAGCTGATCTCCTGGAATAAGAATGAGTGGTACACAGACGGATGGTATCTTTCATCAGAGAGTGATAACACACCACTGACACTTTCGGTCGGACCGGCGAAGGCGAACGGTCAGCCATACAGAGTGTCCGTATCAGGAAAGAGAAGCGAATTCCTGCCAACCGGAGAATGGACACATATTGCAGTCACTTATGATAAGGACAGCAAAGAGATCTGCTTTTACAGAAATGGTGTAAAATGCAGCACGGTAACAACTTATGGTATCAGTGGGGAATCAACCGGAGTGCTCGGCTCAGATGCAACAATGGAAAAGTCGATCGGTTATAACGGACCAAAATACAAAGGTGCATATCTGAAAGCATCCCTGGATGAATACCAGCTTTATAATGATGTGGCAACCCCGGAGGAGGTCATTGCTCTGTATGAAGAATCCGGACAGACATTCGACCGTAAGGCGGTTGCACAGGCAGATCTGGACAAGATCAGCATTCCAGAGACGACGCAGGGGAACCTTTCTCTTCCGACAACAGGAGAAAGCGGTTCTGTGATCAGCTGGTCATCAGACAATGAAGCAGTGGTTGCAGCAGACGGAACAGTTGTAAGACCGGGTGTAGGAGAGAAGGACGCGACAGTTACGCTGACAGCGGAAGCATCTTACTTAAATGGCGAGAAAGTAACGAAGACCTATAAAGTAACAGTAACAGCGAAACAGGAGATCAATATTACGACAAACAGCATCATGGGTGATGTGACGCTGGAAGATGATTATCTTGTAAATGCAGCACAGAAAGAAGACGAATATCTTTTGAGCCTGGATTCAGAGAAATTCCTGTATGAATTCTACAAGATATCCGGACTGACACCAAAGACAGATTCCGGATATGAAGGATGGGAAAGAAGCCATGGCAATAACTTCCGCGGACATACATTCGGACATTATATGTCAGCTCTTTCACAGGCATATCTGAGTGCAGACGGAGATACCAAAGCAGCATTAAAGACAGAGATTAAAGAGGCTGTAGACGGATTAAAAGAATGCCAGGATGCTTATGCGGCAAAATATCCGGACAGTGCAGGATATGTATCCCCATTCCCGGAAGAATGGCTGAAAGACAAAGATGGTGTAAATCTTGCCAATACCAAGAAGGTCAGCGGTGATACCGTATATGTTCCATACTATAACCTTCATAAGGTACTTGCAGGTCTGATCGATGTGACAAAGAACGTCGATGATCAGGAGATCAAGGAGACAGCACTCAGCGTTGCGGAAGGATTCGGAGAATACCTGAACAACCGTCTGAGTAAACTGACCGATAAAAATAAGATGCTCCGTACCGAATATGGCGGAATGAATGAAGCGTTATATGAGCTTTATAACATCACAGGCAATGATCATTATAAGACAGCGGCACAGTATTTTGACGAGACAGATCTTTTCACAAAATTGGCTAATAACCAGGATGTATTAAATGGATTACATGCCAATACGACGATTCCAAAACTGACCGGTGCATTAAAGAGATATACAGTTCTGACAGAGAATGAGGATTATTATAATTCACTGTCTGACAGTGAGAAGTCGTCACTGGAGATGTATCTGAAGGCAGCAGAGAACTTCTGGCAGATCACAATTGACCATCATACATATGTAACCGGAGGTAACAGCCAGTCTGAACATTTCCACGAAGCAGACAAGATCGGATATGACGCAACCAAGAGTGAATATGATGCAAGTACGACATGTGAGACATGTAACACATATAACATGTTAAAACTTTCCAAGGCCCTCTATCAGGTGACCGGCGATAAGAAATACATGGATTATTTCGAGACAACGTATACCAATGCCATCCTTTCTTCACAGAATCCGGAGACAGGAACAACGATGTATTTCCAGCCGATGGCACCTGGATACAATAAAGTATTTAACAGACCATTCGATGAGTTCTGGTGCTGTACAGGAACCGGTATGGAGAACTTCTCCAAACTGGGAGACAATATTTACACAGTAAGTGAAGACAGCGTTGCAGTGCAGATGTTCTATTCTTCAGAACTGAAAGATGATACACATAATCTGAAATTAAAACAGATTGCAAATATGCCGAATGAAGATAAGATCACATTACAGGTATCTGCAGCAGATGGCGGACAGGTAGCAGAAGGAACAGACCTGAAGCTCAGAAAGCCGGACTGGATCGCAGGAGATGCAGTGCTCACCGTCAATGGAAAGACCGTGAAGGCAGAAGAAAAGAACGGATACTTTGTGATCGCAGATGTCAAAGCAGGCGATGAGATCACATATCAGATGCCGATGAAAGTGACTGCATACACCATGCCGGATAAGAGCAACATGGTAGCATTCAAGTACGGACCGGTCGTATTAAGTACCGCACTTTCCACGAACAACATCGAGGCATCGAATCCAAACGGAATTCTTGTAAGAGTAGGAACTTATGATTCTTCCTGCCAGACAGTTATTACAGTAGAAAGTGATTCTGTAGAGACATGGCTTAAGAATCTGGAAAAGAACATGGTGAGAATCGAAGACAGCGCAGACGGACAGGTACAGTTCAAGCTGAAAAATGTAGATTCTGAATCCGAGAGCCTGATCTATACACCACACTATATGCGTTACAAAGAACGTTATGGTCTGTATATGTACATGGAAGAAGCAGATTCCAAGTCTTCACAGGACCGTATCCTGGAGAACAAGGAATCGATCAGAGATACAGAGATGAGCACGGATTATCTCTATACATTCGATGACAATAACTCGGAAGCTGCAAAGAACCAGCAGGGTGAGAATACATCTGTAGGTGTATACAGCGGAAAAGGATACCGTCATGCAGAAAAGAATACAGGCTGGTTCAGCTATGATCTCAAGATCGAGCCGTCAGCAGAGACAAACTATCTGAATTGTACATATTATTCCGGAGACAGTGGAAGAACATTTGACCTTTACGTAAATGGAAAGAAACTGAAGACGGTTACGATCAATACAGATGCAGGAAAGAATACATTCTATGTAGATACAACAGAGATACCTGCCGAATATCTGACAGAAGGATCCGATACGATCACTGTAAAATTCCAGGCAATTGCAGGAAAGAACAGTTATGTAGGTGGACTGTATGGTATCAGCACTTCTTCAGCGAAAGAATATGATACCGATGCTTCTTTATCAGCACTTTCATTTGATAAAGGAACTATGACGCCGGCATATGACAAAGATACAACAGAGTATGTACTGGAAGTACCGGAAGATACAGAGACAGTTGCAATGACAGCAACACCAAAGAAGGAAAGCGGACTTGTATACGTAGGAGATGTCCTGATCGATGACAAGCATCCGAGAAATATTACCCTGACCGGCGAAGTGACTGTTGTAAATCTGACAAGTAAAGCACAGGATCACAAGACGGAGCAGGCATACAAGATCACAATTAAAAAAGTGAAAAAGACAGAGCAGAAACTTGCAATCGTGACAGATCCATCTGACTACAAAGGCATCGTAGGAGAGACTGCAGAATTCACAGTAAAAGCAACAGGAGAAGGCTTAACCTATCAGTGGGAATACTGCAATGCAGGATCATCCAAGTGGAGAACATCCAGCATGGAAG
>CAVBHX010000044.1:0-30369 GCA_963595255.1 bacterium | reverse complement strand
TATCCGGGCGTATTCGGGACTTGCACCCGTTAGAGCGCGCCCATGGCGCGCAAACGCAAAAAGGGCAGCCAGTTATCTGACCGCCCTCTGATATTTACCTGTTTCTGATATTACTACGGTGTAATCATTACCTTACATCTCTTCTTGTAAAATGCACTTCCTGATAGGTCAGCTCCGTCCGGCTTTCCCTAGCTCCACCATCACTGGTGTAAGCCCTGCAACATCCCAGCCCTCAAAGCTGATCATACATAACGCACGGAATAATAACTTCACTGTCTCAGATTCTTCCATTTGATCTGCATGGTACAATTTCGCCGCCACCTGGCAGATTGCCATCATAACCGCCGATTTAAATGCACCAGTCTCTTCGGATTCTTTCCACAGATTCTCCATATCATAATCATCTGTATTCCCGCATGGTGCGGCACACGTTACACATCCCGGTGAGACTGTGTATTTTTCGTTTCTTACTTTTTCCAGCATCTCACTCATATCAAAGATACTTGCCGACCAGTCTCCGGCCATCGTCAGTGCTTCCAGGAATACCCGGTTGGTGTTCTCTGTCTTTTCGTTATTTTCACAGGTTCTTGCAAGCCCGATGACTGCACCTGTCAGTTTCTGTCTGATTTCTTCTGTCATGATTTACTTCTCCTTCTTAGACGGTATCACAAATATAAATATCATAGAACTCACAAACAGCAAAAATGGATAAAAAAGCTTCGGCATGATCTGAAATGCCGACACATTATATTCCAGTTCGCTCGCCGCCGAGATTGCCACCAGCATCTGCGCTCCATAAGGAATGATTCCCTGGAAGATACAGGAAAATGTATCCAGGATCGAAGCCGCTTTTCTTGGTGTGATTCCGTATTCTTTTGCCATATCCTTTGCGATCGGATTCGCCATTACGATCGCCACAGTATTATTCGCCGTTGCGATATCCATCGTTCCGACCAGAAGTCCCATGCCAAGCTGACCACCTTTGCGTCCTTTGAATACCTTATGGATTCCCGCCAGCAATGCATCGAAACCGCCATATTCACGAATCAGTGCACACATTGCTGCCACCAGGATTGCCACCATACTCGTCTCGAACATCCCGGAAGCCCCGGACCCCATATTGGCAAGCAGATCTGTCGCCGCAATGTGGCCGCCAGCCAGCATAATAACAGAACCAGATACAATCCCGATCAGAAGCACCACGAATACATTGATCCCGATAATTCCTCCTATGAGAACCAGCACATACGGAATAATCTGCACTAAGTTATAACTCTTACTTACCCGTCCTGCGATATCCGTCTGGAATGAAAGGACCAGGATCAATACCAGTGTTGCAATTGCCGCCGGAAGTGCAATTCCAAAGTTCTCCCGGAATTTATCCTTCATCTGGCATCCCTGTCCGTTGCATGCCGCAATCGTTGTATCCGAGATAAATGAAAGATTATCTCCGAACATCGATCCTCCCATAACCGAGCCGATACAAAGTGCCATGTCAAATCCAGATGCCTTGGATACTGCTACCGCGATCGGAGTGATCAGCGTGATGGTTCCTACCGACGTTCCCATAGCCACCGACACAAAACAGGCTACTACAAATAATACCGCAACCGAAAATCTTGCCGGGATCAGTGACAACATAAAGTATGCCACGCTTTCCGCACTACTTCTTCCTACTACTCCGACAAATGAACCCGCCGTCAGAAAGATCAGAAGCATTGTAATAATATTCTTATCTGCAAGTCCCCGCGCCATGATTCCAAGCTTCTCATCAAAACTCACCTTACGGTTCTGCAGACATGCCACCAGAATTGCCGCAAGAAATGCGATAATGATCGGGACATTATAGAATCCCATCGGAATCTTCATCACATATTCGAACGAAATTCCAAGTCCCAGATAGATACACAAAAATACGCCGATTGGCAGTAATGCTATTGCATTTCCTTTTTTCATTCTTTATCCTCTCATTCTTTCCAATAAACTTCTATGAACATTTCTTGTTCTTCCTTCGGCTTTTTCTACCCAATTCCTCCAAGTACAATTCCAAGAATTAACACAATAAAACATACCGGAACATAAAAATATTTACATACCGTATGATACCATGATACATATGGTTTCTCTCTTCCGGTATTGACCTGTTTTTCCACGAATGCCTTGCCACATACCCAGAAGAACATGATTCCCGCAAGTCCGGCTCCGAGCGGACAGATATAGATAGACAGTACGTCCATCCAGTCTGATACAATCCCCTGGATCAGGAGTGACACGACCACTCCCACGATTCCCGTAAGTGCACATGCCGGAACTCTTCCAAGCTTTAACTTTTCCTGCACTGTAGCAATCGGAGCCTCGTACAGATTGATCAGTGAAGTCATACCCGCAAGCAATACTGCGACAAAAAAGATGATCGCGATCATCCATCCCCCAGACATTCCTTTGATCAGATTTGGAAGGAAGATAAAGAGAAGTCCCGGACCTCCCTGATTCAGCTGTGCTCCAGTTGTTGCCATCGCCGGAATGATAACCAGTGCTGCAAGAATTGCTGCAATCGTATCAAATAATGCAACTCTTCCTGCAGAAGCCGGAATATCTTCTTCGTCAGACAGATAAGATCCATAAATCAGTGTTCCATTTCCCGCTACAGACAGAGAAAAGAATGCCTGTCCAAGTGCAAAGATCCACGTCGTCGGATCTGCAAATGCCTTCGGATCCACTCTGAAAATATAACGGTATCCTTCACTTGCTCCCGGCCGGAATCCAACATAGATTCCCAGGATCACGAACAATGCAAAGAATATCGGCATCATAATCTTATTCGCCTTTTCAATACCGCTTCCAACGCCCAGCATCAGGATCAGCATACATGCCGCAAGTGCAAGTACCTGCCATATATTATTGCCAAATGCAGACGCCATCTTACCAAATGCTGCCCCAAATTCATCCACATTTTCCGGACGAAGTGTTGCTCCTGTAAATGTTCCGACGGCGTATCGCAGGATCCATCCCATTACAACCGTATAACCGATCGCCATGGCCAGTGAACCGAATACCGGGATCATACCAAGTGCTTCTCCGACTTTTCTTTTTCCTTTTTTCTCACATGCAATTCCAAATGCATCGATCGGCCCGGCTTTTGCCGCACGCCCAAAGCTCATCTCCCCGATTACGCCTGTCGATCCGATCAGTATTACAAAGATAAAATATGGTATCAGAAATGAACCGCCGCCATACAGTGATACTCTGGTCGGAAACATCCAGATATTTCCCATACCGACTGCTGAACCGATACAGGCACAGATAAATCCCCATCTGCTGCTAAATGATTCTCTTTTATTCATGATTTTTCCTCTCTTTTAGCCGTTACAGACGAATCTTTTGGATTTTTTCCCTGTCCGGCTTTATATATTCCATACTCATGGTAGACTTTCTCTATTTTAGCATGATTCATGTAGCAGCGTCAAAAACTTGTTGCTATTTAGTTGATTAACGGAGTTGGCTTCTCGGTCCTTGAAGAACACAGTATAGGACACTTCTTGTTCAGGTTCCATGAGGAAGAAACACTAAGAGCGTGGAAATTTACTAAGAACAAACTCAAATTACGAGAACTCACCCCATCCGGAGTTCAGACAACTCGTAATTTGAGTTTAACGTAAATTTTCACGCTCTAAGTATTTCTAACCTCATTCCACATTCACTAGAAGTGTCCTATACTGTGTTCTTCAAGTCGTGACTGGCTGCGAAAGTTAATCAATTTAATAGCGGAGGCGGTAACAGAGTGAATCCACTACTGTATAGAAAATAGCGATAAGTATTGTAAATCTATTACTTTTCCAAGTTTTTCACGGCTATTTTTTATAACCTTTACGTATAACCGGAAAATTATAATATAAGCCTTGATTTTCCGGTACTTCTATACACTTCCGGTATCACAAAGGTTACGCTCCCGCCATTTAATTCTTCTGGCATTCGATACACACGGAATAAAGGTTGGAAACTCATTCCAGTGAATGTGACGAGGTGTTGGAATATCTTAAGGTGTAAAATTATGCGTTGGGGCTCTAAAATTTGCCTGTTTGAGCCGAATGGCGAGTTGCAAATTTTAGAGCCCCGTTTTTAGCATAATTTTATGCCTTTAGATATTCCCGCCGATGGAACCTGAACAGGAATGAGTTTCTAACCTTTATTCCGGTCCGGGTAGTCGGTCTGATGAACTAAAGAGAAATTAAACCGCATCCAACGCATTAGAGATATCCGCGATCAGATCCTCTTTATCTTCCAGACCAAGACTGATACGGATCAGTTCAGCCGGTACTCCTGCTTCTTTCAACTGTTCATCCGTCATCTGTCTGTGTGTAGACGTTGCCGGGTTCAGGCAACAGGTTCTTGCATCCGCTACATGCGTCTCGATCGCACCGAGCTTTAATGTCTTCATGAAGATAGATGCTGCTTCTCTTCCACCTTTTAATCCGAATGATACAACACCGCATCCGCCGTTTGGAAGATATTTCTGTGCTCTTTCATAATATTTATTAGAAGGGAGTCCCGGATAGTTCACATACGCTACCTTTGGATGTGCTTCCAGGAACTCTGCAACTGCCTGTCCGTTCTCTACGTGCTTCGGCATACGTACATGCAGGGATTCCAGACCAAGGTTTAAGATGAATGCATTCTGTGGTGACTGGATCGATCCGAAGTCTCGCATCAGCTGAGCCGTACATTTGGTAATGAATGCACCTTCTTTGCCGAATTTCTCCGCATATGTAATTCCATGATAGCTTTCATCCGGTGTGCAAAGTCCCGGGTATTTATCTGCATGTGCCATCCAGTCAAAGTTGCCGCTGTCTACGATTGCTCCGCCAAGTGCAGCTCCGTGTCCGTCCATATATTTTGTAGTCGAATGAGTTACAATATCTGCTCCCCATTCAAACGGTCTGCAATTGACTGGTGTCGGGAATGTGTTATCTACGATAAGCGGCACACCATGTGCATGTGCCACTTTGGCAAATAATTCGATATCCAGTACAGTCAGTGCCGGGTTCGCAATTGTCTCTCCGAACATTACTTTCGTATTCGGCTTAAATGCTTCATTTAACTCTTCCTCCGTTGCATCCGGTGAAACGAATGTTACATCGATTCCCATCTTTCTCATCGTTACATCGATCAGGTTAAATGTTCCTCCGTAAATGGATGAAGATGCTACGATATGATCTCCGCATTCACAGATATTGAACAAGGCGAAGAAGTTCGCTGCCTGTCCGGATGAAGTCAGCATTGCTGCCGTTCCACCTTCCATCTCTGCGATCTTGGCTGCTACTGTATCATTTGTCGGATTCTGAAGTCTGGAATAAAAATATCCGGAAGCCTCAAGATCAAATAATTTTCCCATATCTTCACTGGTTGCATATTTAAATGTTGTTGACTGTACGATCGGAATCTGTCTCGGCTCCCCATTTCCCGGAGTGTATCCGCCCTGTACACATTTCGTTCCCATTCTGTATTCGCTCATAATTTTCCTCCTTGATGCATGTTTTTTATGCATTTGGTAAAACATACCTTTTTAGTATACTTTAGCACTATGAGGAGTGTTTTTCAAGGATGAAAAAACCGAAGGTATTCCTAACCCTCGGTTTTTTTGTTTTTATTAATTTATCGTCTTCTCAAATTTATCATCCTCCGGCGCCGTATCCTGACCGAACCATTTTTTACCAAGTTTGGTAAGTGTTCCATCCGCTTTTAATTCTTTCAGAGCACCATCCAGCTTCTCTCTAAGCTCTGACTGATCTTTTGGGAGCACATAATATGCATACAGATTATCTGCGATCAGTTTCGCTTCATCTTCCGGGATCTCATTTGCCTGAAGATCAAGGTGATATTCATCCTGATATGCCTTGAACATTGCCACATCAATAATATGGAAATCCAATTCTCCGGATTCTACCTTCTTAAGTCCTACAATCGTATCACTGTCTGTATAGCTGAAATCAATCGCTTCATTTGGATTTTTCTCATTCCACGCTTCAATTGCGGTTGTGATACTTACACCGGTTCCGCCCTGTGTTGTCTTTCCTGCCGCTTCTTTAAATGATGTGATCGGTGTGCTTCCCTTTTTCGTTACAAATACATATCCGATCTTATCATATGGATACGAATATAAGTATGATTTTCCCCTTTCTTCATTATAAGAGAAATTATTTACTCCTATCTGATATTTTCCACTGTTCAGTCCTGAAAATACAGAACCAAAATCAGTCGTCTCAATCTTAAGCTTATAACCATCAATCTTTTTAAAAGCGGCTTTCAGCACTTCAATATCATATCCTGTTATGTTATTCTTCTCATCTACAAATACATATGGCTTCGGATCTCCTCCGGTTGCTGCGGTAATTGTTATTTCATTTTTTGATTTATTATCTGCTTTTTCTGCAGATACTTTTTTCCCGCATCCAGTTGCCGATACTCCGATCACTGTTGCTAATGCGATTGCGATAATTCCATTCCATCTTTTCATTTCTTACTTCTTCCTTTCTCTCTTAGTCTTTCACATATTTTTTGTCTGACGCAGTCTCTGCGCTATCTTATCTTCTGTCCTTTATCGTCAGTTCTTTATTTATGGATCAGGAACTTCTGTCCCGGTGTCTTACTTAATTTTCTGCGGTTCTGTGGCTCGGACCATTTCTTTTCAAAATCGGCCTCATTCCAGAATCTCTCATTATATGGAATAAACGATCCTTTTGCCGGTTCTTCCACTCCATAATCCCTCGCCAGATCAGCCAGATACGTATTATGTTTGAAGGCCGGGATCTCATACAGATCTCTGCTATACTCCCAAAGATTTTTATAACCGCGAAGTCCTTTCTCCACAGGTCCTAAGAACCGGTAATAGCAGGTCTCAAATCTTACAAGTGTTACAAAAAGCCGGATATCACTGTCCGTCACATAATCACCAAACAGGAATCTCTGCCCTTCCAGGCGTTCCTCCAGATAATCCAGTCCACTAAAGAAATCAGCGGCAGCCTCATCATAAGCCTCTACTGACTTTGCGAACATCATCCGGTAAGTACCATTATTGATATTTGGGAACAGCCATTCATTCAGTGTATCAATTTCACTTCTCAATTCTTCCGGATACAGATCCGGTGCTCCTTCCTTCTGGAATGGTTTGAAATTCACTTCAAAATAATTCGTCAGATGATGATAGTCATTATTCACAACCTTCTTTGTCTTCAGATCTACCAGTGACGGAACTGTTGCTCTTCCGGTGAATCCCGGTAACGCATTTTCATAAAATTCATATAAGAATGTCACTCCCGTCTCCGGATCCGGTCCATCTGTTGCGGTTGGAAGCTTCCATGCATTTGTCTTTCCGTTGAATTCACTGTCTACAATATCTGCCTCGATCGCATCTTCCAGTCCCAGAAGTTCTCTTACGATCGAAGCCCTGTTAGACCAGTGGCAGCCCTTCGCCCAATAGAGTTTGTATCTTCCTGCCTCTGCTTTTAATTCTCCTTCTTTTTCTCCAAATGGTGTGGTAAACAAATTCTCCTGACGGATAAATCTTCCTCTTTCGTCTATTTCATTTCTTACATTTGCTTTATATTCACTCATCTTTTATCGCCCTTTCTGGATTGTATTCTTTCTTATTTTTCATAGATTTCCGAAATTAAGGTAAAAAAATAACAGCTACTGCATCCAACAGCACCTGTCTACCTGTCTGGTCGTCATTGTTCTTTCCTGATGATCAATCTCAGTTCTGAGCGTTTTTATCTATTCTTTCAGGAGTATCTGTTGCATACGAAAAATAAGCTCTATTCTTTTTGTCAGACATACAGCAGCAACAACAACACATCATCATATTTTTGTCCTTTCTTGTTATTGTTAAATTTCTCATATCAATTCCTCCTTTTCTTACATTCCTAATATGTTTACTAGGTTTTATGAAACTGATTATATTCCAAGTTATTCGGTATGTCAAGTATGTTTTTATCTTTTTATTCATACATACATCTACAGAACCTGCCACTGGCAGCTTCTTCCGAACGCATGGCGATCAAAAATACAGGGAAGCTGCCATTAACAGCTTCCCTGTATTTTTTATAGGATAGGGAATATATTATTTACTCAATTGCGTCTGTCTCAATCACAAATTTCACATTACCATCCATCGCTTTATCCTTACCGCTGAATGTATTGTATTTGCAATCTTCTGATGTCAGCACATCGATTCTGTCGATTACATCACCAAGTTCATCTTCTACTGTGCTCTTTAACTTGCTGGTTCCTTCTTTGTCGAATTTTGCCATGCCTTCTGCAAGCTCTTTTGCACCTGACTGAAGTTCGGAAGCTCCGCTTCTAAGTGCACCGCTGTTAGCTGCAAGTGTTGCAGATCCGGAAGACATCTGGCTTCCCAGTGTGTTCAGTCCGCTTGCCAGCTGATTGGTTCCACTCTTTAAAGTATTCACACCGGCTACCAGTGTCGGGCTGTTAGATTTCAGTTTGTTTGCACCTCCTACTAAGGAGTCATTATATCCACTTAACTGTGCGAATCCTTTATTCAGTGCTGTGATTCCCTGGATTGCTGTCGGGAACTGAGCAGATGTTGCATTATTCAATGTTGCCAGATTGCTGTGCAGTGTTCCGATCGCACTGTTCAGTCCCTGCATACCTGCATTTAACTGATCTACACTTCCTGTCAGTGTACTTAACTGTCCTGCCTGTGCAAGAACACCTTCTGCATCTTCGATACTCTTCAACTGTTTTTTCAATTCCGGAAGAGCTTTTGACAATGCTTCCGAAGATTTCTGCAATGTAGCTGCATTTGTCATGATCGTTGCAGCACCTGCTTTTAATGAATCTACATCTATTGTCGGCATCTTTGTAGTATCAATGCCTGTTAACTCTTTGAGATTCTGTACGGAATCTGTGGATGCTTTTGCGCTCTTCAGTGCACTGATCGAACTCTGTAATTGTTTTGCTTCTTCGGAATTCTTATCTGAGATTCCTGCATACTTTGCTTCCAGTGTTTTTATAGATGCTGCGATAGAATCGGAACTGTTCTTCGCTGTTGTCTTTGCAGCCTTAATCGTCTGATTATCAGAAGCAACTACCTCATTGATATTCTTGCATGCATTCTGTAATGCTGTCTGAGCTGCATCTATATTTTTCAGGGGTTCCTGCATACTCTGTAATGTCTGGCCGATTGTTGTAAGTGGTTTTTCGATACCTTCCGTAAGTGTTCCGCTTAATGTCTTCGTCTCTTCCATCAGCGTATTTCCGGTTGTTACCATAGAATTTACCTGAGACATCAGACTCTTTACTTCTTCTGTTCCAAGTGCTGCTTTCATCTGTGCAGTTCCGGCCGCCAGTGCTTTGGATGCTGCCTGAAGGTCTTCTGTCGTTGCACCCTTACCATCTGTTGCAGCTTCAAGCTGTGAGATAGCGCTTTGTACCTGCTTCAATCCTGTACTTAACTGTGTCAGCTGTGAAGCTCCGGCTGCCAGCTGCTTCTCGCCATCTACATAACTGCTCACACCGTCTGCAAGTGTATTCACACCACTTGTATAATCCTGTACACCTTTGACAACTTTGTTTACACCATTCACATACTCTGTGACGCTGCCATTCAGCTCTCCGTTAGAACCAAGGTATTTCTGGATGCCGGCGTTCAATGTATCAACGCCTTCTGTATAGCTGTTCACACCGTCTGCAAGTGTTCCTGCTCCATCTGCAAGTGTATCGGAACCACTTACTAACTGAAGTGCTGCATCTTCCAGATCATCCAGAGCGTTCTGAAGATCATCTACATTTACGATACTGTCCATATCCACATCATCTAACAGATCAGATAATGCAACAGTATAAGTAGAAGACATTGTAAAATCTTTTACATCGGCTTCGATACTTAAGCTTTCCGGAATTGTAACTTTATCTGTCTCTTCGCTGCTTAAGTTCAGGCTGTCTTTTAATCCCGGCATTCCGAATCCGACTACGATATTCTTATTACCATCAGAAATGATCTTGCCGTTATCAATTGTTACATTACTGAATGTCTCATTCGGAAGGATCATACCTGTCATCATGACGAATGGTGTATATACTTCTGTATCTTTTCCGTCTACAGATACATTCTTCTTTTCATTATTCTTATAATCCACCGTGATCTTCAGGTGTCCGCTCTTTCCTTTTAACTCGGATGGTTTCATCTCTTTTCCATCCAGGTAATATTTTAATTTAACAGATACCGGAAGTTTCTTATCTGTCGTTCCCTGATAGTAGATATCCTCGCCATCAGTAGACCATGTCAGCTTATCTCCGTCTGCGGTATATTTTTCATCACCTTTTACGTTCTTGATATCGCTCAGTGTACTTTCATCTTCCAGATCGCCGGATACGCTTCCGGAATTCTTAAGCCAGTTAGATACAGTTACCTTATCCGTCTTACCACTTGCCTTGGCATTCACGTATACTGTTTCTTCTTTATATACATCACTGTCTGAAGTTCCACTTGCCGCGAAAGCTGGTGTCACACCCATCATCACTGACATTCCGACTGCTACAGATGCTGCAACTTTTCGTTTCATTTTTCTGTTCTTATTCATAATTCCTGCTTCCTTTCTTAATTATCATGGATTGTTAATAACAGGTTACTTTGCTTCACTTGTCTGTGCTTTTGCCTTTTTTCCAAGAAATCCGATGGATGTCTTGCAGATTAATTTGTCAAATATCATGAACATTGCCGGTAATACCAGAAGCACGACTACCATACTGATAATGGCTCCTCTTGCAAGCAATGTACAGATCGAACCGATCATTTCAACCTGAGAATAGCAGGCAACTCCGAATGTTGCAGCGAAGAAGCTAAGTCCACTGCTGATGATGGACGGCATACTCGTTTTATGTGCAATGCTGATTGCTTCCATCTTATCTTTTCCAAGGCTTCGTTCTTTCTGATATCTTGTCGTCATCAGGATTGCATAGTCAACGGTTGCTCCTAACTGGATCGCACCGATAACAATACTTGCCACGAACGGAAGGCTGACTCCCTGATAGTACGGGATTGCCATATTGATCATGATCGCAAATTCGATAACCGCTACCAGGATTACCGGCAGTGAGATCGATTTGAAAATGATCAGAATGATTACAAATATAGCTGCGATCGAGATAATATTTACATTAACCAGATCAACATCTGTAACATCCTGCAGGTCTTTCATCAGAGGTGCCTCTCCGATGACCATTCCCGACTTATCGTAGGATTTTACGATCTTATCTATCTTTTTGATCTGTGTATTTACCGGATCTGTTGCGGATTCATATTTCGTACTGACGAATGCCAGTTCATAATCCTTACTCTGCATCATCTTACGGACATCCTTTGGGATCATGGAATCCGGTACACTAGGACCGATCAGTGAACTCATGCTGATGGTCCATTTTACACCTTTTACTTTATCGATCTTCTTGAACATCTGCTGCTTATCTTTGGCACTCATGTTCTTATCCATCATGACGATGTGCATGTTACTTGTACCAAAGTCATCTTTTACTTTTTTGATCGATACATTACTGTTCAGTGTTGCAGGAAGTGAATCTGCAATGTTGTAGTAGATCTTTGTATGATTATTACCGTAAATTGCAGGAAGTAATAATACAAGGAATGCTACGATCCATACTTTATAATGCTTTGTGATAAAAGCGGATGGACGATCCATGTTGCTTAACAGTAATTTGTGTCTTGTCTTTTCAATCGGCTTATCAAATACAAGGATCAGTGCCGGCAGGATCGTTACACAACAGATAACGCCGATCACAACACCTTTCGCCATTACAATACCAAGGTCACGTCCGAGTGCAAATGTCATAACACACAGTGCGATGAATCCGGCTACGGTAGTAACGGAACTTCCGACTACTGATTTGAATGTGTTGGCAATCGCATGCCCCATGGCTCTTTCTTTCTCGCCAGGGAATCTCTTCTTATTCTCTTCATAACTATTCAGAAGGAAGATGGAATAATCCATCGTTACACCAAGCTGCAGGACTGCTGTCAATGCCTGTGTGATATAAGAAGTTTCACCAAGTATAATATTACTTCCAAGGTTATACAGAATCGCAAGTCCGATACTTAACAGGAACAGAAACGGAACAACAAATGATCCTGATGTAATCTCCAGAACTACCAGACTCAGAAGTGCTGCAATTACTACATAGATTGGAAGTTCTTTCATTGCAATGTTCTTAATATCTGTAACGATACCTGTCATACCGCTGATGAAACACTGTTTATTCGCAATCTTACGAAGCTGTGTCAGTGCCTCCATGGAATTATCGGATGATGTCGTATCATCGAACAATACCAGCATCATCGTGGCATCTCCATTGATAAACGCTTTTCTGATATCTTTTGGGATCATCTCAGTCGGAAGACTGATATCTGCCACATCGTCATACCAGAGTACATCCTGTACATGTGGCACTTTCTCAAATTCTTTTTCCAGCTTCTGTACGTCTTTCATATCCATGTTCTCAACCGCGACCATGGAGAACGCACCCATTCCAAATTCATCTACCAGTATATCCTGTCCTTTTACCGTCTCCAGGTGATCCGGCAGGTAACTCAGCAGGTCATAATTTACTTTCGTCTTTGCTATGCCGATTACTGACGGAACAATTAATAAAACTCCAATTATCAACATCAGTATTCTGTGCTTGGCAATCCATTTGCCAACTTTGACCATCTTTTCCATCTCCTCTTATTTTCTTTATGCATTTATTATTATAGCCAAAAATGACCAATAGTCAATATTTTATTTTTAAATATTTTATAAAAAAACAGACAGCATGCTGCATATACCAACATACTGTCTGTTTCATATATTAAAATCTGTAATTATATTGAATTATCATCCGGCCCTCAATTAATGTGTTGCGGCCTCCACATTGCCTGCTGCTCTCTCTATACGTCTGTCATACATTGCAAATAATCCTGCAAGTAATGTTCCAGAAATAGAATGCCATGTACAAGATACTGCACAGATAATTGCGGACTCTGGTGTAGAAGCAAACTGTGCAGTTGTTGTTGCAAGGTTCGTTGCAAGTCCTGCATTCTGCATACCAACTTCGATTGAGATGGTTCTCTTCTTGGAAGTATTCATGCCAACCAGTTTTCCGGCTCCGTATCCGAGCAGATATCCAAGTCCGTTATGAAGCAATACCGCAACGAAGATTACAACACCTGACTGGAAGAATTTTGATCCCTGTGAAGATACGACTCCACCAACGACACATGCAAGTCCAAGTACTGCAATACCCGGCATGATCTTCTGAAGTTCACGGAATGCCTGTTTTTTACCGAACAGATAATTTAATAAGAATCCAACACCTACAGGAAGGATAACTGTCTCAATGATAGATACAAACATCGGAAGTCCTTTGATCGTAATCTGTGTGCCGCTGGCCAGGAAAGATACCATAAGTGGTGTCATAACCGGTGAAACAAGTGTCGATACTGTTGTCATACCTACAGAAAATGCTACATCCCCGCCGCACAGGTAAGACATGATATTGGAAGATACTCCTCCCGGACAACATCCTACCAGGATCAGTCCTAATGCAATTCCATCCGGCAGATTCAACACTTTTGAAAGTGCAAATGCAAGGAATGGCATGATCAGATACTGTGCGATCGCACCGACACAGATGTCAAACGGACGCTGTGCAAGGATCTTAAAATCTTCGGTTGTAAGTGTAAGTCCCATACTGAACATGATAATACCAATGATAATAGACTGACAGGTGAACTTATTCGCTACCATATCTGTGAACAGTGCCAGATTTACCCAGCCCATCATAGACGGAAGGAAAAATGTAACCACTGCGATCGCGATTACAACGATTGATGTGTAGTCTGATAAAAATTTGCTTGTTTTCTGTAATGCTTTCATTACTCTCTTCCTCCTTTAAGCAATTGCTGTCCACCAAATTTCAAATATACAGAGCACTTGCCACTGGCAACTTCTCTTGCATATGTTGGTATTAAAAAAGTCCCTTCTCAGAGTAAACTCTGAAAAGGGACGAATATATCCGCGTTACCACCCTAATTCTGTAGAATATTTCTACAACTCTTATTCACGTACCATCATACGCTTTCCCTATAACGGGGGATACCGGCGAGGTTTACTTACAGGCACGTTGCCTGATATTGTCTTTCAACCCGCTTCTTAGAGAGGATATCCTTATCTGCTTATTACCTGTTTCCACCAAACACAGGCTCTCTGTGAAATAACGATAGATACGGCTTTGTTCTCATCAACGAATTTCGGTGAACTATATATGTTTTACAAGAGTTTATTATAAACCTGTCAATTCAAAAGTCAAGTATAAATTTACATACTTTTGCATAATCTTACAACCAATCCTGCAAAATCATAATTTTTCCACTATCGTATTCTCGGAAGATTCCACCTGTAATGTGCCGCCAGGAATCGGATAGCCATAACCACAACTGACGATATAACCATTGCCGGAAGTTCTCCGAAGCTCCTGTAAACGATCACGCAGATCCACGCTCCCACAATAGAAGCGCATGCATAAATATGTTTTACAAATATGTACGGTGCAACTCCGGCCATCGTATCTCTCAAAAGTCCCCCGCCGACTCCGGTCATCGTTCCCAGAAAAACCAATAGAAATGTATTATCTATATAGCCACAGCTGATTCCTTTTGTTACTCCCATTGCCGAAAAGATTCCAAGTCCTACCGAATCCATCGCCAGCATGATCTTATCATAGATATCTCCAAATCCATCCTGCAGATATTTTCTGCGGAAATAAATAATCATAAATACGATCACTGCCGCGATCACCGCATACACCACATAAACCGGATGTAACAATGCCGACGGGACCTTTCCCAGTATGACATCTCGTATCATGCCTCCGCCTACAGCCGTAGACACTCCCAGTACAATAACTCCGAATATATCCATACTGCACTCAATTCCTACCATTGCCCCTGATGCGGAAAAAGCTACTGTTCCGATCAGCTCTATCACAAATATAATCCATCCCTGAATATCCATCTTACGTTCCCCATCCTGTAAATTTTCTTCCTGTCTTGTTCAGGTTTTATTTTCTTATATCTTCTAACATCTCTCTGACGGTCTTACCGTATACCGGATGACGCTTATAAGGCGCAATCTCATGAAGCGGCTCCAGTACAAACTCCCTCTTATGCATCTCTACATGCGGAATGCACAATGTATCCGTCTCCAGAGCCAGATCATCATAAAAAATAATATCCAGATCTAATGTCCTTGGACCCCAGTGTATGATCCGCTCTCTTCCGGCTTCTTTCTCTATACGGTTAAGTTCTTTCAATAACTCTTCCGGATACAACAATGTAGAAAGCTTAAGGCACCCATTCAGAAAGTCCGGCTGGTCCGTCACCCCATATGGCGGTGTGGTAATAAATTCCGATACCTTTTCTACCTTTGTATTCTTCACTTCATTCAATGCACTGACCGCATCTTCCAGAATCTGTCTGCTGTCCCCTATATTCGATCCAAGTGCAATATATGCCGTATGCCATTCTCTCTCGATCGTCACACTTACTGTCTTAAGCGGCAGTCCGATCGGTGCCCATGGTTTCTTGATCTCAATCTCTACCTTCTGAAGACCGGCGATCTGCACCAGCATCTCTTCTGCCAGTCCTTCTGCGATCCGCTCCAGAAGCTTAAACGTATGATTTTTTAAATACTCTGTAATAAATACACTGGCTTCTCCATAATGGATGGATGCAGTCAGTTCATCTGTCAGACCGGCCTTCCTTGTATCCGTATACATGACCGCCGATACCAGGAACTTCTGTCCCAGTGCATTTTCCTCCGGAAATACACCATGATTGGCAAACACTTCCAGATCTTCTATCTTTATCTTATCCAGTTTCATCTCATTCCTCACTCTGTTTTCTATATCTCATGTCCCCGCATGATCGCCTTTGTCATCTGAATGGCTCTTTTGTTCTTCTTTACATCATGGACACGCACAAAAGCACATCCTTTTTGCACACCATATACCGTTGTGACCATTGTTCCTTCTTCACGCTCTGTCACCGGAAGATCCAGTGTAAGGCCGATCACAGATTTTCTCGATGTTCCAAGTAACACAGGGTACCCCAGTTCATTTAATATCTCCATCTTGTCTATGATCTCCAGGTTCATCTCGTATGTTTTACCAAATCCTACACCCGGATCGAGAATTACCTGATCGTCGGCTATACCTGCTTTCTTTGCAAGTCTGACACACTCTTTCATGTCACTCATAAAATCTGTCAGGAAATCCTGATATTCTGCCTTTTCGCGGTTATGCATAAGACAGCATGCTACCTGGTATTTTGCGATCACATCTGCCATCTTCTCGTCATATTTCAGGCCCCAGATATCATTGACCAGATCAGCACCGGCCTGAACGGCTGCCTCTGCCACATGACTTTTATATGTATCGATCGACACCGGTACATCAAATTCTTTCTTAAGAGCCTCAATAATTGGCGTCACTCTTGCGATCTCTTCTTCGTCTGTGATCTTTATATGTCCCGGACGTGTAGACTCCCCGCCTACATCAATAATATCTGCTCCTTCTTCTATCATCTGCCGTGCATGCGCCATTGCCGCATCCATACCGTTGAATTTTCCTCCGTCAGAAAAGGAATCCGGTGTCACATTCAGGATTCCCATAATATATGTCTGATTTGCTGTGTCGAATTTTTTCCCACCTATGATCATATTTTTATCTCCATATTCTTCTCTTCCTGACTCCAGTTACATTTCTTTTCTGCTGCGCAAAAAAGACACATTCTGGAGCGTTTGTCGCTTTCATAAAACAGTTTTTCTATCGGCTGCATATGTTCATGCCGTCTGCGGTGTCCCCGGACCGCCAGACAGATCAGTTCCTTTTCTTCTTCAGAAAATGCTTCTTCCCCTGAAAATGAATCCAGAATCCGCCTGGCCATTTTTTCACCGGCAATCTCATGCGGGATCTGCTCTCTGTACTGGAATGATTTACCGATATCATGTAACACTGCCGCTACATAAATAATCTCTTTATCAAATCCAAGTCCCTCTTCCAGATTTTTAATATAAGCAATCCTTGCCACATCCAGCAGATGATTCATCTGATGACAACAGAAGATCCTGTCGGCCTCACATTCTTCGATCCGCTTATAATATTTCCTGTATATCTCATGACTGACCACTGCATTCAGGCGTGGCATCCTTTCTTGTGTTCCTGTTATATTCTTCATCTATAGTTCTTTCTCTTTCTTTTTTAAACCGGTTCTGCCTAATACCAGCCTACCGGCCAAGCATACGGAAGAATCTCTCTTCCAGTACAGGATCCGTCTCAAATACACCGCGTCTTGCGATCGTCACCGTCTGGCTGCCCGGCTTCTTGATCCCGCGCATCGTCATACACATATGCTCTGCCTCGATCATTACCATGGCACCCTTTGGCTGCATATGTTCCATCAGTGCATCGGCGATCTGCCCTGTGAGCTGCTCCTGAAGCTGCAGCCTTCTTGCGAATACTTCCACCGTACGTGCAAGCTTACTAAGCCCAACCACTTTGCCATCCGGTATATATGCAATATGTGCTTTTCCATAAAAAGGAAGAAGGTGATGCTCACAGGTAGAATAAAATGTAATATCTTTTTCTACCACCATCTCATGACTGTCAACGGTAAATGTCTTGGACAGATGCTTTCCGGCATCTTCATCCATGCCTCCATATATCTCTTCATACATTCTTGCGATCCGGTCCGGTGTATCGATCAGTCCTTCCCGGTTCACATCTTCTCCCATTCCTTCCAGAAGCAGGCGCACTGCCTGTTCTATCTTCTCATGATCTATCATTTTCTTTCCTTTCTCTGCGGCTTTTGTACATTCTGCACGCACCCTTCTACACACTGGATCACTTCACTTAAATAAGACAGTGATCCACATGCGATCACAACTCGGTTCTGCGGATCTTGCTTCGCATATGTATATGCCTTTGTTACTGCTTCTTCTATACTTTCTTCTGCCGATACATTTATCTGTTCTTTTATTTCTTTCGTACATTCTCTTACACAGCCGGCAAGCTGCTTTGCCGGCAGCGTACGCTCCTTGTTCGGCAGATTCACCGTATACACTTGCTTTGCCATCGGACACAGGATATGTACGATCTTTTCATATTCTTTATCTTTGAATACTCCCATTACCAGGATTATCTCTTTTTTCACTTCTTCCGGTGAACATCCGTTGATAAAATACCGTTCCACCGACATCTTAAGCTTCTTTGCCGCATCTTCATTATGCGCTCCATCCACGATCACGACCGGATTCTCTGACAGACAGGTAAACCTTCCTTCCCATCTCGTCGCTTCAATACCGGCTCTTACTGCCTCTTCCGTAATCTGATATCCGAGTTTCTTAAGACTTCTGATCACTTCCAATGCAGTCGCAAGATTTTCTCTCTGGCACTCCCCGGCAATATGGCTCTGCATGTGCCCGTATTCTTTATATGAAAATGTGATTCCCCTGTAAGACTCTGCTTCTACAGTCAGCACCTGTGGCTCTGCTTCTGTAAAAGTACAGTTTAAACTTTCTGCTCTCTTTCGCAGGATCCTGCCCACACTTTCCTGCTGCCTTGCAGACACCACTGTGCATCCCGGTTTGATGATGCCGGATTTCGTCTGTGCGATCTCTTCCAATGTATCACCGATCACACCAAGATGATCTACACTGATTGTCGCAAAAGACGCGCAGACCGTATTCTTTACCACATTCGTTGCATCCGTCTCTCCACCAAGGCCGGTCTCCAATACAACCAGATCACAATTTTGTTTCTTAAAATACAAAAAAGCCATCGCCGTCTCTGCTTCGAACACTGTCGGAACAGGTTCTCCTTTACTTTCAAGCCGGTCGATCGCTTTCTTAACTTCTGTCGTTATCTCTGCAAATTCAGTCTCGGAAATCCAGTTTCCATCCACCTGAATCTTCTCCAGATACGAGATCACTGTCGGTGAAACATATCGCCCGGTTTTGTATCCTGCTTTACTTAATATGGTTGAAGTGTATGCAAGCACAGATCCTTTTCCATTCGTTCCTGCAATATGTATGAACTTCAGATCATCCTGGGGATTTCCAAGTTCACGCAACAGACCTCGAATCGTATCTAAGCCAAGTACACTTCCGTATTTCGACATTTCGTCCAAATATACCCTTGCTTCTTTATAGGTCACGTCTTTATTCTCCTATATTCTAAAAAATAGTGCTGCCAGCCGGATATATTATTTCCGTCTAACAGCACTATCATACCACTATTCGATTACTCTAACAAGTGATTGTCCGTTTATTTAGATGTTAAGCAGATCACTGAATACTTTCAGGGCGCCGTCTGTCTCATGAGCCAGTACTCGTTTTGCAAGTACTTTACCAAGCTGAACACCTTCCTGGTCGAAACTGTTCACATTCCATACGAATCCCTGGAACATTACTTTATTCTCAAAGTGTGCAAGGAGTGCACCAAGAGATCCAGGATTGACCTGTTCTCCGATGATGATGCTGGAAGGACGTCCGCCTTCAAAGTTCTTGTTGCGGTTCTCGTCAGATTTACCACATGCAAATGCTACGATCTGAGCAGCTACGTTTGCACACAGTTTCTGCTGGCTTGTGCTGTCCTGGATCACAACATCTGTTGCCATCTGGCTGTTCTTGTATCCAACGAACTGTAACGGCACGATGTCTGTTCCCTGATGCAGTAACTGATAGAAGGAGTGCTGTCCGTTTGTTCCAGGCTCTCCGAAGATGACCGGTCCTGTAGGATAATCTACCGGCTCACCGAAACGGTTGACAGATTTACCGTTAGATTCCATATCCAACTGCTGTAAATGTGCAGGGAAACGGCTCAGTGCCTGAGAATATGGAAGTACGGCTGTACTTGGATATCCTAATACATTTCTCTCATACACACCGATCAGTGCATCCAGCATTGCAGGGTTCTTGAATACATCTTTGTTCTTAGAAAGTGCATCTTCTGCTGCAGCACCATCAAGGAACTGTGCAAATACTTCCGGTCCGAATGCCAGAGATAATACAGCGCCTCCAACTGCAGATGTAGAAGAATAGCGTCCTCCGATATAGTCATCCATGAAGAATGCTGCAAGATAATCGTCACTCTTAGCCAGTGGAGATGTCTCACTTGTAACGGCGATCATGTGCTTAGAAGCATCCAGTCCTGCATTCTTCAGTGCATCTTTTACAAATGATTCATTGGTTAATGTCTCAAGTGTTGTTCCTGATTTTGATACCAGTACGAAGATAGAATGTGCAACATCGATAGAGTTAAGTACAGCTGCCGCATCATCAGGATCTACGTTACTGATGAATTTGGCTTCCATCTTGAATGTGTCATTCTTCTTAGCCCAGTTCTCAAGTGCAAGATACATTGCACGAGGTCCGAGATCACTTCCACCGATACCGATCTGTACAACCGTTGTAAATTTCTCACCGGCTCCGTTCGTGATCTCTCCTGCATGTACTTTATTTGCAAAGTCTGCGATCTTAGCCTGCTGTTCTGTATAGAATGTACGCTTGTCCACTCCGTCAGCCTCTACAGCTTCTCCAAGCTGTCCACGTGTCATGTGATGAAGTACCAGACGTTTCTCTCCTGTATTGATCACTTCTCCGTTATAGAGTGCTTCGAATTTCTCTGTCAGCTGAGCTTCATCTGCTAATTTAGCAAGTGCTGCCAGCACTTTATCGTCAACCTGCTTTGCAGCATAGTTATAAGTAAGTCCCTCTGCCATCGGAACGCTGTAATTCTTTACTCTTTCGGCTCCGTTCTCTCCTGTCATTGCTTTTACAAGATCTACACGTTCTACGTTCTCAAGTTCTTTGAATGATGTAAGGGTATCTAAGTTGTTCCAGGTAATCATAATATTAGATTCCTCCTTAAAAAAATAAATATGTTGCCGGTCTGTGATCCAAACCGCATTCTATATAAATATTAGCATATTTTAACGATAATAACAATTCCTATGGCGTCCTTTCATTATTCGTTATTCCTGCTTCCGTAATCATAGCCATATTTTCCATATGTATGATCCGTATCATTTTTTCCTTCCACATCGTTCACCACAAATCCTGCGATTTTTCCCTGTACACTCTGCAGCATTTCCATTGCTTTTCTTATCTCACTTAAATCTTTATACATTGTCCTTACAACAAAAACATACCCGTCTACATAACTGCTCACGATCGCCGCATCTGCCACAACACCTACCGGCGGCATATCAAGAATAATATAGTCAAACCGTTTTCTGAACTGTGCAATTAATTCTCCGAATAACCGCCCACCCAGAAGTTCCGATGGATTCGGCGGAACCACTCCCGCCTTTAGGACAAATAAATTTTCCTGCTCTGTATGTACGATATTGATCTTTTTCTCTATTCTTGCCAATATCTCACTCAGTCCTGACACCTCCGACAGCCTCAGATAACGGTGAACCGCCGGATTTCTCATGTCACAGTCTATCAGCAATGTCCTTTTCCCGGCCATCGCAAAAGACGTTGCAATATTGATCGAGTTCAGCGTTTTTCCCTCGTTCATATCTGTACTTACAACCGCATACACCGTCCCTCCGTCTTCGTTCTCTGTAAACATCAATTTCGTACGGATTTTGCTGTATGCCTCTTTTAATTTAAACGAAGAATCTTTTCCAAGAATTTTTTTATATGTTTTGAATGAACTCTCTTTTTTCTTACTTTTAACCACTGTCCTGCTCCTTTTTATTTATCTAATTTCGGGATTGTACCAAGAATAGGAATATCCATTCCGAAGTATTCTCTTAGATCTTCTTCTTTTCTTACTTTTGTCCGGAAGTATTCTTTGAGAAGATAAAATCCGCATACCATCAAAAATCCTGCCACAGCGCCTGCTGCTGTGTTCACCCATACATTCGGAAATGTAGGTTCATCCGGTGTTTCTGCATAATCTACAATTTCTATTCCTCCGTTTTTAACTACACGCGATATTTCTCCCGGAAGGACTTTTGCAATTGTATTTGCTATTTCTGCAGCTCTTTTTTTGTCTTTATCCGTTACTTCAACAGACAGTATCTCTGTATTTTCAACGGATGCCGTCTTTATCTTTTCTTTTAATTCGTTCTTCGTCATATCAAGATCCAGACGTTTGATTATTTTTTCCATTACCGTATTGCTTTGTATGATTACTCCATATGTTTCTGCCAGACTCTGCGATACTGTGATGTCTGATTCTGTAAGTGCTGTTTCTTCCGTCGCGCTTCTGTCTTTATTGCCATATACATACATGCTCATGGAAGCTGTATATACCGGCTTTATCACAATCGTACTAAGCACCCACAAAATGGCCGCCCCGACCAGTGCCCCAAGCATAATTCTCCATTTTCTGTTCCACAACACGGATATAAGTCTGTTTATATTTTTTGAATTATTCTGCATTCTCTTTCTCTCCTTCTCCATTATCTTCTTCCATCTGCCGGATGAAATATGCCACCAGCAGCATTTCCAGTATTGAACAGGTCGCCGTAATCCTGAATGTCAGCGATATAACCGTACCTGCTACCATCATTAATAAAAAATACCGGATCCATCTGTCTTTGATATCCTGACAGATTCTTTTCACCATTCTGGCATAAAATAATATCATTACGATTAATCCGCTGATTCCCTGCTTGAACAATATCGTATACCAGTAATTATGGAAAATAGTTCTTTGAAGCAGTTTCCCGAACATATACCGTCTGTTCCAGCTTGCAAGCCCTGCTGCCGTCAATGCTTCTTTGGTTCCTGCAGCACTTCTTCCAAATCCCCATCCAAACCACTTTCTGTACCACGGAATTCTTTTCATTAATTCTTTCACATACAGATTCTCATTCTCTCTGTATCCAAGGCTTTCGTCCAGACGTAATATCAGTTCAAAAGTCTTCCCGTGATCGAAGATACATATCCATAAAATTGCTATTGCCGCAACGAAAAAAATCACACCGATCCTTTGTAACATCCGGTTCCCCTGATCCGGTATATCCATGAAATATATGATCATCGTCACAGCCATTATCATAGCAAAAATAATCATATACCCACGAGTCCCTGAAAAAATAATCAGAATCATTGATATACCGTCATATAAGAGCATTTCTCCTGCACGGAACAGATGCTGCCGGTAGCAAATTCCTACGACCAGTGAGATACCAAGAACAATCCCACCGCCGATCGGCTGATGATTCGTTACCACTCTGGTCCCGATTCCATCTTTCATCCACACCACTATTACAATCAGAATCTCCGTTAATAATCCGGATCGCACCATATAACGATAATCATCGGCACTTACCTTTTTTCTCCGTTTCATCTTTTCAGAAAATATCATACATATATAAATGATTATATACATATATCTTGTAACAACCGTTGCAAGCGTCATATATGCATCCTGATACACAATTCCAACACCTGCATACAGACAAATTAAGATGCCTGTTATGATACCTCCAAGAGATATCTTCTGCAGTTTTCCAATCCCTGCTATCAAAAATACTGCATATAACGACAGGCTCATATCAAAGCTTCCCGCACACAAATATGACAAAAAATATAGCATCGTAATATCTGCCGTATAACGGATAAAATTATCTCTTCTTTTTATCAATGATACGATTGATAAAAGTCCCTGTACTAAATATATAGCCATTCTCTCTTCCTTTTCTTTCTGCAATATATGAATTATAACATAGTTCATATTCTGATGCCATTCTCCACGCTCTTTATACATTGACTTTTTATATAAAAACATTTAGGATTTTACTATAAAACATATATACACAAAGGAGGAATTTTCATTATGGCGTCGGCCAACATGAATTTTATATTTATCCTCAGCGTTATTCTGAAAGGCATCGGCGCTGTCCTGGAAATAGCACTTCAAATATTACTTACAAAATTAATTGGTCTGAGCGGCTACGGTTCGTATTCCACCTGGATCAGCGGCGCCGATCTGTTATTCTGGGTCTTTTTCTCCGGACTTATAAAATGTAATACCTACTATCTTTCACGGGGATCCTCTTCTCTTTCTCATTTTAAGAAACTATATTACATCCGGTATATGCTCCCGCTTGCAGCTGGTTTTGGCCTGTTTCTTATCCTGGTAAAGAGACCTGCTTTCTGCATCATCCTTGCGATCACGATTGCAGAGACGTTCATCATGGATCAGAGCAGCACGCTCCTTGCCAGAGGAAATTATCACACATCTCTTATCGGAGAATACATCCTTGGCAGATTATTTTTACTGCTCGGAGTCTGTTTCCTTGGTTTCACCGGTCATCTTGATCTTGGGAAAACAATCGTCCTGTATCTGATCCAGTATGTACTAGTCTTCTTTTTCTTCTTGTACCGTTCAATGAAATGCGGCGCAAAAAGCAATAAAAAAGATATTTCCGATACAGTTTCCATTCCCAAACTGCTCCAGTATCAGCGTTCTGATATCTTGCAGGCAATGATCGGGCAGCTTCCTGTCATTTTACAGTACTTCTTTGTCGGTGCATTTGAAGCAGGTATCGTCAGTATTGTTCTGCTTGTAAAGAAACTGATCAATTTCGTATCCGGCCCTACATCCAAGATATTTCTTCCGGAATTCTCACGGTTGTATCAGGCCGGCGATAAAAAGAAACTGGCATCCAGCTTTTCTATGATCATGCGGATCCAGATGTTGTTCGTCGGTCCACTGTCCATTGTACTGATCGGATATCCACAGGTCATACTGAAGTTTCTTGCGAAGGAAATGTTAACCCAGACCGGACTCTTTATCGGCTGTTCATTTGTCTTCCTGTTCGCTGCAACACTGGGACCATGCGGCGGTCTTATGCAGATGACGGATCATGAAAAAGCAGATAATGTCTTCCGTGAAGCGGCGATCTTCCTTATGCTCCTCGTCTTTGCCGTCATGCACCGCAATCCTCTGTTTGCACTGTACGGCCTGTGCATCCAGACCTTTGCCGAATCCTTCAGCAAATTCGTCTTTGTATGCAGGTGGTTCGGATACATTCCTGTAAAGATCCGGACATACGTTTCCTGGTGGATCCTGCCGGGATTTTGCATCCTTATAACTTACCTGTTCCATCTGCAGGCATCCATCCTTATGATGCTCCTTATGAGCGGCAGTGTATTCCTGTTCCGTCTTATCATGGAACTTCGTTCGGATAATAATCTCTTCCGTCTTCTTGTTTCCAGAAAGAAATAAGCAGATCTGCCACCGGCAGCTTCTTCCATCTGCATGGCAATACAGAAAACCTGCCACTGGCAGCTTTTCTTGCATACTTTGGTATAAAAAATGTGCTGTAAGGTTCTATTCGATAACCTTACAGCACATTTTTTTCGTTTATGCAATAATTTTATTCTGTCATGATTATTCGCTGATCACCGTCAGTACTGCTGCTTCAGAAGTCACACTTCTTCCATCTGCTCCTGTGATCACGCAACGGTATTTCTGTCCGTTTCTCCATGATCCTGCCGGAACCTTGATAGTTGCTGTGTCGTTTCCTTCCATGCTGGATGTTCTCCACTTATCAGAGTTCGCATTGCAGTACTCCCACTGATAAGTTACATTGTCCCATGATGTTTCAACCGTAAATTCTGCTGTTGTTCCTTTGACTGCTTCTACACTTACAGGCTGAACTTTGATTGGTTTCTGTATCGTTACAACGGCTGTCTCTGAGATCATCTGTTCACCGTCTCCGTTTGTTACCACGCAGCGGTATTTCTGGCCGTCTCTCCAGTTTGCAACCGGAACTTTTACAGTTGCTGTATCGCTTCCTTCCATTACGGATGTTCTCCATTTTGAAGAATTTGCGTTGCAATACTGCCACTCATAAGTCAGTCCTTTACCTGTTGCTTCTACTGTGAATTCTGCTGTCTCTCCGGCAACTCCTTCTACGCTTTCCGGATTCTTGACAATGGCGAATTCTTCTTCCTCGCCCTTTGTATTTACAGCTGATACACCTTCCAGTGTCGGTGTGATCTGCATGTATCCGTTTTCATCAAATGTGATCTCATCGATACATGTTTCTCTGTGTTTTCCTAATCCGTCACCTGACTGGAAGATATCCAGTGGTGTGTAGAATCTGTGGTATGCCATAAAGTATCTGTCTTTTCCTTCACTGTCTTTTACGTGAACGACTGACTGATGTGCAGATCCTAAGATTCCTTTTTCTGTATCTTTGGCAAGCAGGTTTTTCTTTACAAGTTTTACGGCTGCTTTGCCATTTGCATCAAACAGGCTGTCTGATACACCGTAATTTACATGATAATTCGGACTGTTTGCATCGTCACATGACCATGTCCAGTGATATTTTCCGTTAGCCTTTGTTACTACAACAGATTCACGGAAATCTGTAAGTCCTGTGATCTGTTTCAGGCTTCCTTCTTTGATGCTTGTCATATCATCGTTCAGCTCAGCGATTGCTGCTGATCCGTTACCGAATGTAATATAAGATGTTCCGTCATCGTCTGTGAAAATAGACGGGTCAATTGCCTGTCCCATGGATACGCCTGCATTTCTGCACATGCTTACTGTCAGAAGCGGAGTTCCAAGATCTGTATATGGTCCTGCCGGGTTGTCTGCCCATGCTACTCCGATTGCAGATGTTCCGTTTGAATCTTTTCCACAATAGTAGAAATAATATTTATCGCCTTTTTTCTCGATGGTCGGTGCCCATGCACTTCCTTTTACTGCCCATGGTGATGCAGCGATCTGTACGCCTTTTTCATTTACACCTGGATTACTGTTGGCAAGTTCCATGATAACGCCTTCATCTGTCCAGTCTACCATGTTCTCGGAAGAGAATGCATGGAATACGGTTCCGCTCCATGACGGATATCCGTCTGTGGTAGGGAAGATCCAGAATTTACCGTCAAAGTAATCAATATCCGGATCTGCATACTGTCCTGGCAGAACAGGGTTATTGCTGATCACAGGTGTCTTTACTGTCCATTCTTCAGCTTTTCCATCACGTGTTATGGTAAGTGTTCTGTCTTTTGAAAGATCTACAGAAGATCCGTTTACAAAGTCCACACCATCCAGTTTCAGAGAATCTGCATCTACATTCATAGATAATGCGAATGGAATATTGGTAAGGTCTGTGCCTTTTCTTACATAAGATGTGATAGTCTTATTCTCCTGATCAACCTGAGTCGTGATCGCAGTATGGTCATCTGTACCTCTGTAATTCAGGGCTGTCTCTCTGTCCGGAGCTGTTCCTACAGATGCACCTGCTACTGCCGGTAATGTGCTGACAAAATCAGAAGCTAATTCTTTGACTTCGTCTGCGCTCAGTGCTCTGCTTTCGATACGAAGATTATCGATCCATCCCTTGTAATATTCGCCGCTTCCCCAGTTTGCTTTACCAATCTGAAGGATACCATTCTTACCTACGATATCAGATAATGCATAACTGCTGTCTTCTTTGGATACGGCTTTTCCATTGACATACATTGTTGTGTCGGTTTCTGTCATGACGATATCCACTCTCGCCCAGTCGTTTCCTGTTGAGGCTGATGGATTCTTCGGTCTTGAGCCACTGTTCTTATAACGTTCCAGTGTTGTGCTTCCGGATTTCTGCATAATTCCAAGATATGTTTCACTCTGATAGGTCGGAGCGCTGCTTCCCGGAGCTGCATACAGAACCCAGTTCGTTCCTGTACGGTCTGGTTTTGCTTCATAAGAGATCGTCAGCTCTTTTGCACCTGCAAGAAGAGCTTTTCCGTCTGTTCCCTTAACTGTAAGGTAATTAGAAGAACTTCCATCCAGATAAAGCGCTTTTCCTGCTGCTTCGTTATAGCTGTCTTTTAATGTATAAGTACCTTCTGCTTTTGCATTCTCGCTGGTGAATCCTGTACTGTCATCATTGAAATTAAAGTCTGCCAGTACTTTTTCATCCATTACCGGATCCTCTGTATCATCTTCACCATAAGCTGCCAGAATTGCTTTCTCTTCTGCTTTGGAAAGACGCATAACTGTACCGTGACGGAATCTTCCGTCTTTGAAGTTCGCTGTTGTTGCAGTAAATTTACCGCTGGAAAGATCATCTGTTACGAATGCTTTATAACCACTGTTATCTCCCATTGCACACCATTTTCCATCCGGAAGCTGATATACGGTAAATCCTTCTCTTCCATCGAATCCTGCAGAACTTGAAGCACTTCTGGTAACAATTCTCTTCCAGTCTCCGTTCTCACTCTGATTTGCATTGACTCTTACATCAAATAAATCTTCTGACAATGTGCTGCTTGTATCAATAACCGTATTCCAGTCAGAAGTTGAGAAGCGGTAATACTGTCCTTTATCCTGTACGATTGTTGTATCAATGATATTAACTTCTTTTCCTGAATCCTGATCTTCACTTAACCATACTTTTGGTTCTGAGAATGTATTGAAATCTCTGGTTCTGCATACATACACGCGGAGTGCGTTCTCATCTGTTCCAGCTTTGGACTTGTCACGTGCTGACCAGTATACCAGATAATCTCCGGTTGTCTCATCATAGATTGCTTCCGGTGCCCACACGCAGCCTGCCTGGTCAAATCCTGCATAGACAAGCTTTGGTTCGCTCCAGTTCACAAGGTCTGTAGATTCCCATACAACCAGATTCTGGCTTGCGCTTAACTGATTCCATCCGCTTCCGCCGCTTCCGCCGCCTTCTGCATGAAGGTCAGTTCCAAGGATCCAGTATTTGTCTCCGTCTTTGGAACGGATGATATGTGGATCTCTGACACCAAGGTCACTTCCGGATGCATCATTTACAAGGATCGGCTGTGCCTTTCCATTTTCATCTTTGTTGAGTTTTTCCCATGTAAGACCATCTTTGCTGTATCCTAAGAAGATCTTCTCATAACCGCCGGATGCCTCAAAGAATGTCCAGAGATATCCTGCATCATAATCCGTATCCAGGTTCGCTGTCTTTGGCTGTACTGTTACGGTGAATTCTTTTGTCTTTACTTCTGTTCCGATCGTGATCGTTGCGGTCAGTGTTACCTGCACCGGATCAGATCCTGCTTCCGGACGTGTAACGACACCTCCGTCATACTTGTCGTCTGCATTCTCGGAACTGTCTGTGATCACTTCCGGATTGCTTGATTTCCAGTCAATCACTGCACCGTGTTTTCCTGATTTTACAAGCGGCAGGTTGTCTCTTACATCATCAGTATCTGTAAGTGTCAGCGCATCGTATGTTTCCTGAATATCTGACGATTCCATCTCGCTTTCAAATTCTTCATATTCTTTAGCAATGGCTTCGTCTGACAACACTCCTCCATATACACGGAAATTATCAATCCAGGCCTTACTGTATTCTCCACTTCCCCAGTTAGCCTTTCCGATATAAAATATTCCGTCATCTCCGACAATGTCCTGGAGACTGATATCACTTGCTTCTTCTGCTTTCTTCTCACCGTTTACATACACGGATGTAGCATTTTCTGATACAACGACATCTACATGTGACCAGTCTGAACCTGTTTCCCCTTGTGGTGATGTCGGTCTTGACCCGCTGTTCTTATAACGTTCTGCTTTTACTTTTCCGTTTGCCTGTAAAGCACCAAGATACTGTTCATTGTTATTCTTCTGTGCTCTGGTATCCGGTGCTGCATAATAAAGCCAGTTTGTACTGGTCCGTTCTGCCTTGGTATCGAATGAAATTGTAACCTCATCCTGACCTTTCAGCAGACTGCTTCCATCTTCACCGGTTACTTCCAGATAATTCTGACCTCCATCCAGATAGAGTGCAGTATTGTCTCCGATCTTGGTCTTGATCTGGCAGTTACCATTGACTTTGGCAACCGCATTGGTTCCTGCGATCACACCATCCGAAGCCTGCGAATTAAAATCAAATTCCGCAAGAAGATCCGGTTCTGTTTCCGCTGCTGTCACGGCCGCAGCCGGAAGTACACCGCCGGTCATTGTTGCTGCCAGAGCTACTGCAATTCCCTTTTTTACACTTTTCCTCTTCATGATTTCCTCCTTTTTATAGATTTTTATATATTATATCTGGTTTCATTTTTTATAAAAATGTAGTTTTTTTTGAATTCTGTTGGTTTTCTTTTGAATATGATCCTGCATACAAAAAATGGGTGGATTTTTTTATCCACCCATCAGACTGTAGACAAAGTCCAGCAATTGCTGGGCTTTTCTACTTTTAGAATCGTCTTTCTGATATAATAAATATCAGAAGGCGGTGTTTTTTTATGATGACTAAAAATGCAGATAAAAAAAGAGAACAAATGCTTATGTTCT
>CAVBHX010000043.1:0-30692 GCA_963595255.1 bacterium | reverse complement strand
TTCCCGCCGACGGAATCTGAACAGGAAAGAGTTCCTAAGTTTTATGAAGGTCCGGGTAACGACCGCTTCATGCATTCGATACCAATTAAATTTAATACGTAATCTCCTGCAAATACAATCCCTTCGGATCACAAGGTGCACTGGCTTCCAAAATCCCCGCAAAGATATCATCAATATCCTGCACAGACCGGTTGCCAAGTCCGATATCCATCAGCGTTCCGACAATGATACGTGCCATATTATGAAGAAAATCATCCGCATGGATCAGAATCTGCATTTCTTCAATGTCACCATAGATATCAATATCAAAGATCTCACGGACCGTAGATTTCGTTTTCTTTGCACTGGAGAAGTTGCGGAAATCATGACGTCCTGTGAGTTTCTCGGCGGCCTGCTGCATCAGACGTTTGTCCGGGATACGGTAGCAATGGTAAGTGTATTTGCGGTCAAAAACGCTCGGTACATCGTCGATCGTCATACGGTATACATAAGTCTTGGATGTGGCGTTCAGCTGTGCGTGAAAACGTTCTGGAACCTCTTTTACATCGATGATTGCGATATCCATCGGAAGGTAACGGTTCAGGTAATGTTTAATGTTCTGTGTCGTTGCGGAAGAAGAAGTCTTGAAATTGGCAATCTGTGCATAGGCATGTACACCGACTTCTGTGCGGCATCCACAGAAAAGCTCCAGGTCATCTTCTTCAGTCATTTTTTTTAAAACTTCAGTAATTTTATTAGAGATGGTATTGCCGGATTCATCTTTTCCCAGTCTGGTCCATCCCTGGTAACGGCTTCCGTCGTATTCGATCGTTAATTTTATATTTCTCATGAAAACTCCATTCTGCTGCGAAATGCAGCCTGTCTAATAATTGATGTTGTATATAACTAAATACATGAATTTCAGAATACTTACATTGAAATTAGTTTAAGTATAACAAATCCGGTGCTATAATAAAAGAGCTTAAAAAGAAAAAGAGAGGTGTTTTTTGTGGAAATAGAAAGCAGAAAGGTATCGGATTCAATCGTAGAGACTGTCCATATGGTAAGGCCGCAACATTTGAATGCGTCAGACCGTTTGTTCGGAGGAGCACTTATGCAGTGGATCGATGAAGTGGCGGGCATGGTGGCAAAACGTCACACAAGAAGAAATGTAATTACGGCATCTGTAGACAGCTTAAGTTTCCTGCGTGGTGCATATGTCAAAGATACAGTTGTGATCATAGGAAAGGTAACCTATGTCGGTAATACATCCATGGAAGTAAAGGTGGATACGTATGTAGAAGCGTTAAGCGGGGAGCGTACACCGATCAATCATGCGTATTTTACAATGGTAGCATTGGATAAGAATGACAAACCGGTCAGGGTGCCAAGACTGGAACTTGAGACGGAAGAAGAGAAAGAAGAATGGGAAAAGGGAGAAAAGAGAAGAGAACTCCGTATGATGCGCAAAGAAGAAGGGCTTTAAACTGCCCTTCTTCTTTGCACATATCTGAGAACGGAAAGGAATTAAGTATTGTTTTTCATGTGTGTACGGACCATCTGCACCATCTGGTCGATCTGATTTTGTTCTTCTCTGGAACGTCCTTCTTTCAGGATGTCGAGGATGAGAGACATTTCCTGTGGAGTGAACTGGATTCCTTTCTTGTTCGCGCTGGTGATGAGCGCCATCATAACGGGAGCCAGAGATCTCCCGCTTTTGCCGGCGGTCTGTTTGGCCGCAAGCCGGATCAACTCCAGTTTGACCGGATCCATTCCCTTCATGGCCGGATGATCCATCCAGCTGTTTGTAAAATTATTTTCGGAAGTGTTTTCATTCGCTGTATGATTCTTTGTTCCATTCATGTGAAGAGTCTCCTTTCGCGGCAGAGGTTCCGGGCGAAGAAAGTTCCTGGTCGAACAGATCCATGTAATTTTGGAACATTTCCATATCTTCGCCGGACATCATTGTCTTCATAAGATCAACAGGTCCTGCAGGGCCGGAAGAATCGGAACCTCCGGCTGTAGAACCGGTCTGTGCCATCGCCATCATTTCCATTATCTGCATCATAGAAGTCATCTGGTCCATCATATTCCGTTCATTTTCATCCATGTAGGGTGTGAGTTCACCAATAGATTGAAAAGAAAATGCATGAAACGGCAGTCCACGGAAATAATCCATCGTATACCGGAATTCGGAAAATTTGATATAGACGGCAAGGAAGCGCTGAGTGGAAGGAGGCAGAAAGGAAAGAAACAGCTTCAATTTATATAAATAGGAGGGTGTGACAGATTTATCAAATGGTGTCATTGGTTTTGAAGGTTTTCCGGCCATAGTGACTCCTCCTCAGGATCAGCGTTATAAATATATATGAAAAAAGAGACGGAAAAATGACTCCGTCTCTTAAGTCCTATGCAGGAAATATTATGTTGTCTAGCATCCGCATCCACAGCCATTGCCACATCCACAGCCATTGCCGCATCCGCATCCGTTGCCGAAACCGCCACAGCAGCAGAGAAGAAGGATGATCCACAGACAGCTGTCGTTGCCACATCCACAACCATTGCCGCATCCACAGCCGTTGCCGAAACCACCACAGCAGCAGAGAAGAAGGATGATCCACAGACAGCTGTTATTGCCGAAGCCACATCCGTTATTGCCGCATCCGCATCCGCCGTTACATCCACCACATCCACAGTCTCCGCCGAATCTGTCGCGTCCTTCGCAGCCACATCCACAGTTTGCTGTACTTAAATCGCTCATATTGAATCCTCCAATAATGATGTTTACAGTACATAATATGCAGATGGTGCAAATGTGTGAGATGAAAATTATCCGTAATTAACCAGCCGCTTTAAAGAATGCTGGAAATGAAGCTGCTCTTTTTGGATTTTTACACGTTTGAATCCGTTGAGTTCTTTTTTTGAATATTCATCGTAAAGTTTCAATAAATAAGATACCGGAAGATTTCTGTTCTTGTACCAGGTGAAAAGCAGCCAGTCCATGATCGCTGGAAGCCAGTACTTTTCAGGGATCTCGGCTTCGCGCAGGGTTACGGCATAGCTAAGTGCCTGAGCTGCCAGATCTGACAACCGGGCCGATCGGGCATTCTCTTTATTCTTATCTTTGAAAAGTTGTTCGCTTTCCAAAGTGATATCGTATAAGGAGTCTGCCGCCCGCCAGTAATTCACGAATGGTGTACCGATGACCGGATCTGTTTCTTCTATATTATGTAGGTTGAACAGATCGAAATTCCGGTCAGAGTCTGACGATGGCTTTCCGAATACTTTGCGGTCATAGGAAGCACGCTTCTTTGGGTCTGAAAGTATGCGGTAAGCTTCCAGGATACGCTGCATTTTCTTAGTTGTATCGATACCATCCTTCATGTTGGCATCGGGATGAAATTTTTTCGCAAGTCTGTTCTTGGCAGCAGAAATTTCTTCAGGAGAAGCTGTTCGTGACACACCAAGTATCTTGTAATAATTCTTTTTTGCCATTATATTCTCCCCTTATAATATATGGACCTGATTAGAAGATACTGCAGACGGCAATATCTTCCATCAGATATATTACGACAAAGTTGCGGGGAAATCAATTTTATTTTGAAAAAATTAAGGTGTAAAGAAAAAATACTTGACACCTGTCCGGAAGTGTTATATGATATCACAGGTGAAAGACATGAATGAAATATTAGAACAGGCATTATTATATGATTTTTATGGAGAACTTCTTACCGATCATCAGAAAGAAGTGTATGAGCAGTTTGTTCTCGAGGATTTATCGCTTGGCGAGATCGCAAGAGAAGAGGGAATCAGCAGACAGGGCGTACATGATCTGGTAAAGAGATGTTCCCAGACACTGAAAGGCTACGAAGAGAAACTTCATCTGGTAGAGAAGTTCGTGTCGATCAGAGAAAAAGTAAAGCAGATTGACGAATTGCTGGACGGATATGAGAAGGAGAACGCAGAAGAGCTTGTCGCGGACATCCGGAAGATATCCGATGAAATTATAGAGGAGTTATAGCATGGCATTTGACAGCTTGACAGAAAAACTTCAAAACGTATTTAAAAACCTGAGAAGCAAAGGACGTCTGACAGAGGATGATGTCAAAGAAGCTTTAAAAGAGATCAAGCGTGCATTACTTGCGGCGGATGTAAACTTTAAAGTAGTAAAAGACTTCATTAAGAGCGTACAGGAACGTGCGATCGGACAGGACGTCATGAACGGTCTGAATCCGGGACAGATGGTGATCAAGATTGTAAATGAAGAACTGATTAACCTGATGGGATCCGAGACCACAGAGATTAAGCTTCAGCCTGGAAAAGCCATTACGGTTATCATGATGGCAGGTCTTCAGGGAGCAGGTAAGACAACCACGACAGCAAAGCTTGCCGGAAAGTTCAAGTTAAAGGGCAAGAAACCGCTGCTGGTCGCATGCGATGTCTACAGACCGGCTGCGATCAAGCAGTTACAGGTCAACGGTGAGAAGCAGGGTGTGGAAGTCTTCTCCATGGGAGAAAACCACAAGCCGGCGAATATCGCCAAGGCAGCAATCGAACATGCACAGAAGAATGGCAACGACCTCGTGATCCTCGATACAGCCGGACGACTTCATATTGATGAAGACATGATGGCAGAGCTCGAAGAGATCAAAGAGGAAGTAGAAGTACATCAGACCATACTTGTTATTGATGCAATGACCGGACAGGATGCCGTGAATGTGGCAAAAGAGTTCAATGAAAAGGTCGGCATCGATGGTGTGATCATCACCAAATTAGACGGTGACACAAGAGGTGGTGCGGCACTGTCTGTAAAGGCAGTTACCGGAAAGCCAATCCTGTATGTAGGTATGGGAGAGAAGCTTTCAGATCTGGAACAGTTCTATCCGGACCGTATGGCATCGAGAATCCTCGGAATGGGAGATGTCCTGTCACTCATCGAGAAGGCGGAAGCCGAGATTGATGAAGAGAAAGCCAGAGAGATGACCCAGAAGCTTAAGAAGAATCAGTTTGATTTTGATGATTATCTGGAAAGTATCAAGCAGATGAAGAACATGGGTGGTCTTGGAAATATTATGAATATGCTGCCGGGCCTTGGAGGCATGGGCGGTAAGATGAAGGGATTAGACGACGAGCAGACAGCAGAAGCCGAGAGAAAGATGGGAAGAATGGAAGCAATCATTCATTCCATGACACCGGCAGAAAGAGCCAATCCGGATATCCTTTCTCCATCCAGAAAGCACAGAATTGCCAAAGGTGCAGGGGTGGACATCAGCGAAGTGAACCGTATGATCAAGCAGTTCAACGAGATGAAAAAGCTGATGAAACAATTTGGCAAGCCAGGAAAGAAGAAAAAATTCGGATTTCCGTTCTAAACATGATATACCGCGAATTCCGCGTTATATAGATAAAAATAAACTATGAAAATATTATAATTTTACGGAGGTAAACTAACATGGCAGTAAAAATGAGATTAAGAAGAATGGGACAGAAGAAGGCTCCTTTCTATAGAATCATCGTAGCAGATTCTAGATCACCAAGAGACGGAAGATTCATCGACGAGATCGGAACATACGATCCGAACTGTGATCCAAGTGCAATCAAAGTTGACGAAGAAGCAGCTAAAAAATGGCTTGCTAACGGAGCTCAGCCTACAGAAGCAGTTGCAAAGATCTTAAAGGCAGCAGGCATCGAAAAATAATTATGCCACTGGAGGTGTGCATTTATGAAGGAATTAGTTGAAGTAATTGCGAAAGCATTAGTCGACGATCCAGAAAGCGTTGTTGTAAATGAACGCGAAGAGAAGAAGACGACAGTTCTGGAAGTACGAGTTGCTGAATCTGATATGGGTAAAGTAATCGGAAAACAGGGCCGCATTGCAAAGGCAATCCGTTCAGTCGTGAAAGCCGCAGCAGCAAAGGAAGATAAGAAAGTTATCGTAGATATCATGGACTAAATAACTAATGGGGATTCCCATTTTGTCCCGGGACAGGCCCGCTTGTGGTCTGTCCCGCTTATCTTATACGGCAGAATCATATGTACGAAAGAAGACGTTGGAGCGTCGGAAACGTAGAAAGTGAAAAAGGAGTATTTATGGAAGAATTGTTACAGGTAGGCGTCATTACTTCGACACACGGAGTACGTGGGGAAGTCAAAGTATTTCCGACCACAGATGACCCGAATCGTTTTAAATCGTTAAAACATGTACTGTTAGACACCGGAAGAGAGAAAAAACCTCTGGAAGTCCAGGGTGTCAAATTCTTTAAACAGTTTGTAATCCTGAAATTCAAGGGGATAGACAATATTAACGATATTGAGCGTTATAAAAGATGTCCACTTCTTGTAGAACGTAAAGATGCGGTGGAACTGGAAGCGGATGAATACTTTATCGCCGATATGATCGGAATCGAGGTTGTAACAGAGGATGATAAGCCGTTCGGAACATTAAAAGATGTTATGGAGACCGGTGCAAATGATGTCTATGTGATCGATACAGATGAACACGGCGAGGTATTGGTTCCGGCGATCCGCGAATGTATCCTGGATATTGATATAGAAAATCAGAAGATGAAGATCCATCTGATGGATGGTCTGATCTAGAAAGAGGATAATCTATGAATTTTTATATTATGACGTTATTTCCGGAGATGGTTATGGATGGACTGAATACCAGCATCATCGGACGTGCGGTAAATAAAGGACTTCTGTCTATTGAGGCATTAAATATCAGAGATTATGCATTTAACAAGCATCACAGTGTGGATGATTATCCGTATGGCGGAGGTGCAGGTATGCTGATGCAGGCAGAACCGGTGTATCAGTGCTATGATGCGCTGGCAAAGCGGGTTGCGGAAAGAAAGGCAAAAGCCGCAGAAGAAAAGCCGGCATCAGGTGAGAAGAAAGAGATGCCGGGAGAGCAGAAGCGTACCCGAGTTATCTATCTGTCTCCGCAGGGAAAGACATTCAACCAGTCCATGGCAGAGGAATTTGCACAGGAAGAAGATCTGGTATTTTTGTGCGGTCATTACGAAGGAATCGATGAACGTGTGTTGGAGGAGATCGTTACAGATTATGTATCTATCGGAGATTATGTTCTGACAGGAGGCGAGCTTCCGGCGATGATCATGATCGATGCGATATCCCGGCTGGTTCCGGGGGTACTTCATAATGATGTGTCCGCCGAGTTCGAGAGCTTTCAGGATAATCTGCTGGAATACCCACAATATTCCAGACCGGAAGTATGGCATGACAGAAAAGTGCCGGAGATACTGATGTCCGGGCATCATGCCAATATTGAAAAATGGAGACGTGAACAGTCTGTGATCCGCACTGCAAAGAACCGGCCGGATCTGCTTGAAAAAGCAGAACTTACAGAAAAAGAAAAAAAACTGGCCGAAGAAGTACAAAAAGAAGTAAAAAAATCCTTGTAATTTGTTGCAGGGTATGATAAAATGTAGCATGTTGTGAAGAAATAGATGGTCCTCTGGTACGAACGTATTAAGAACATCCAAGTAAACAAGGAGGTCACACATAATGAACGATATTATTAAGAACATTGAAGCTGCTCAGTTAAAAGAAGTAGCACCAGAATTTCACGTAGGAGATACTGTTAAAGTTTACGGAAAGATCAAAGAAGGAAACCGTGAAAGAGTACAGATTTTCGAAGGAACAGTCCTGAAGAGACAGGGTGGCGGAGCAAGAGAAACATTTACAGTTAGAAAATTTTCTAACGGAATCGGTGTTGAGAAGACTTGGCCAGTACACTCACCAAACGTTGAGAAGATCGAAGTAGTAAGAAGAGGTAAAGTAAGAAGAGCTAAACTGAACTACTTAAGAGACCGCGTTGGTAAGAAAGCTAAAGTTAAAGAATTAGTAAAATAATCGAAAATGTAACAAAATGAGAAAAGGACAACTACATAATGTAATTGTCCTTTTTCTGATATATCAAAGTATGTAAGAAAAGTTGCCAGTGGCAAGTTTTCAGTATAAGGGGATTTTATGAGACGCAGAAGTAATCTGGATTTTGAAAAAAGAAGAAGATCCCGGAAAACCGGTTATCGCAGACGTAAAGCAAAGAAAAAAGGCTTCGGAAATCTTCCAAAACCAAAGAAAAAGATACATCTTAATCTTGAAATGATCGCTTCTACATTTACCTGGATTTTTAAGATCGTGGTCACCTGTCTGGTGGCATTTGTTGCTGTGTGGTACTGGGGACAACGGGTCAGTACGGTAGGAGATTCCATGAGTCCGGTGCTTAAGAATGCAGATGTAGTACTGGTGAACCGGATTGTGTACAATGCTTCTTCACCGAAAAGGGGAGACGTTATCGTGTTCAAACCGAAAGGCAATGAGAATTCGCATTATTATACCAAAAGGATTGTCGGACTTCCGGGCGAGACGGTACAGATTGTGGAGAATCAGGTCTATATTAACGGTAAAAAACTGGAAGAAGATTATAAAACAACAAAAATAGATACAGCTGGAATTGCCGGTGAGAAGTTGAAACTTGGCGGTGATGAATATTTTGTTCTGGGAGATAACAGAAAAAACAGTGAGGACAGCCGTAGTGCCGATATAGGAAAAGTAAAACGTTCTTATATATATGGAAAGGCATGGTTTGTGGCATCCCCGAAAAAAGACTGGGGATTTGTGAAATAGAAGATAAGGAGAAATAATATATGCATTTTCAATGGTATCCTGGGCACATGACGAAAGCAAAACGCATGATGCAGGAAAATATCAAATTAATAGATCTGGTTATTGAACTGGTTGATGCCAGAGTTCCAATCAGCAGCAGAAATCCGGATATTGATGAACTGGGAAAGAATAAAGCAAGGCTGATCCTTTTGAATAAGTCAGATCTGGCAGAAGATAAGTGGAATGATGCCTGGTCAGAATATTTTCGTGAAAAAGGATTCTCTGTTGTGAAGGTAAATTCCAAGAAAGGCGGCGGGATCAAATCGATCAATGGAGTGATCCAGGAAGCATGTAAAGAAAAGATTGAAAGAGACAGAAAACGTGGGATTCTGAACCGTCCGGTCAGAGCTATGGTAGTGGGAATTCCAAATGTAGGAAAATCAACATTCATCAATGCACTTGCGGGGAAGGCATGTGCAAAAACCGGTAACAAGCCGGGAGTGACAAAAGGAAAGCAGTGGATCAGACTGAATAAAAATGTGGAGCTTCTGGATACACCGGGAATCCTGTGGCCAAGATTTGAAGATCAGGCAGTAGGTCTGAAACTGGCATTTATCGGATCAATCAAAGATGAGATTCTTCAGACAGAAGAACTTGCGGCAGAACTTGTAAAGTTTATGAATGAAAATTATCCGGGAGTACTTGAGAATAAATATAATGTAGAAGAAGACACTGATCCATATGGAATGCTGGAAAAAATTGCAGAGAGCAGACATTGCCTGGTTCGTGGAAATGAACTGGACACAGAAAAAGCTTCGGTTCTTCTGATGGATGACTTCCGCAACGGACGTCTGGGCAAACTGACACTGGAGTACCCGGATGCGTATTAAAAACAGAGGCAGAAAGTATAGAAGGGAAACAACAAAAGAACATGGCTAGACGTTCAAGAGAAGATGCAGAAGAAGGAAGCATTTTGAGAGAACTTGGAGGATGGATTGTCTATATTCTGCTGATCATAGGGTTAACGTATTTTATCATAACATTTGTAGGGCAGAGAACAAGAGTGAGTGGATCTTCCATGGAGACAACGTTGCAAAACGGGGATAATCTGATCGTGGATAAGATCAGTTATCGCTTCCGTGATCCGAAACGTTATGACATTATTGTATTTCCGTACAAATACGAAGAAAATACATATTATATCAAACGTATCATCGGAATGCCGGGAGAGACCGTGCAGATAAAAGACGGATATGTATATATTGACGGCGAGAGGCTTGTGAGCGATATTTATGGAAATGAATTGATCAAGGACCCACAGACTGCCGCAGATCCAATTACATTAAAAGAAAATGAGTATTTTGTTATGGGAGATAATCGTAACCATAGTATGGACAGCAGGGATCCAAGTGTAGGCGTACTGACAAAAGAAGATCTGGTTGGCAGGGCATGGGTAAGAATTTATCCATTTGACAATATAGGAGTGATCCGTCATGAATAAACGAGAAGAAGAAAAACTAAAAAAGCAACAGGAAAAACTGAAAAAAGAACTGGAAAGAACAGAAGCAATGAGTGTTTATGAAAAAGAACACAGCGACTGTCAGTATATTTGCGGTATTGATGAAGTAGGCCGTGGACCATTTGCAGGTCCTGTGGTGGCCGGTGCGGTTATCTTGCCAAAGGATGACCCGATTTTGTATCTGAATGATTCAAAGAAACTTTCAGAGAAAAAAAGAGAAGCATTGTACGATGAGATTATGGAACGTGCTGTTGCAACGGGAATCGGTGTCGTAAGTCCGGCAAGAATTGATGAGATCAATATTTTGCAGGCTACTTATGAGGCGATGCGTATGGCAATCGGCAATCTGAAGGTGCAGCCGGATCTTTTGTTGAATGATGCGGTAACAATACCGGAGGTAGAGATCCCACAGGTGCCGATCATTAAAGGTGATGCCAAGAGCGTGTCTATTGCGGCGGCAAGTATCATTGCAAAAGTAACAAGAGACCGGCTGATGGTGGAGTATGATAAAGTACTTCCGGGGTATGATTTCGCAAGCAATAAAGGGTATGGAACGAAGAAGCATATTGAGGGGCTGAAAGAACTGGGACCATCTCCGATACACAGAAGAACTTTTATAAAGAAATACATATAAAGATGCAGGCGGTGCGGAAAATCGGTATCCAGGCATGGAATCAGCAGTGTAAAGGAATGAAAGAATGGCAGGGTCGAAAAGAGGACAAAGACGAAATAACCGTGAAACCGGAAGTTATTATGAAAGAATGGCAGGAGTATATCTGACAGAAAAAGGATATGAAATTCTGGAATATAATTATCGATGCAGACTCGGAGAAATTGATATAATAGCCAGAGATGGCGATTATCTGGTGTTTTGCGAGGTGAAGTACCGGGCAGATGACCGGAAAGGAACTCCGGCAGAGGCGGTAGATTATGCCAAACAGAGAGTTATCTCAAAAAGTGCACTTTATTATATGACGGTGAATGGAATAGATGAAATCCCGTGCAGGTTTGATGTAGTAAGTATAGAAGATGACAGGATCATTTTATATCAGAATGCATTTGATTATGTGGAAATATAGGAGAAGAGAATGAGTCTTGGATTACAGTATAAAAATCAGGAACATATATTTGATGAAAAAACAGTAGATGGGGTTCCGTTTCTGAGTTATCCAATGTTAGAAGAAACGGGAATCGTACATCATGGATTTTCTACAAAACTCGGAGGTGTCAGCAAGGGATGCTGGGCAACTATGAACATCAGCACAACAAGAGGCGATGATCCGGAAGATGTTGAGGAAAACCAGAGAAGGATTGCAAGAGCCATCGGAGTAAAGCCGGAAGATATGACGTTTACCAACCAGACACATACAACAAATGTGGCGGTAGTAAGAGCAGAGGACAAGGGAAGACGTTTTATGGAAACGGACGGAATGATCACAAATGTACCGGGAATCTGTCTGGTGACATTTTATGCGGATTGCGTACCACTGTATTTTGTAGATCCTGTGAAAAAAGCGATCGGACTGTCGCATTCGGGCTGGAGAGGAACGGTTGGAAAGATCGGAAAAGTAACAGTGGAACAGATGCAAAAAACATATGGTTCGGATCCTAAAGACATACTTGCGGCCATTGGTCCGTCTATATGTCAGGACTGTTACGAGGTAAGTGAAGATGTAATTGTAAAATTTCAGAAAAGCTTTGAAGAAAAATACTGGCCGGAATTATTCTATCAGAAAGAAAACGGTAAATATCAGTTGGACCTGTGGAAAGCAAATGAATTGGTATTCGAGGAAGCCGGAATTTTGAAGAAGCATATTGCTGTGACAAATGTGTGTACACACTGTAATCCGGATATTTTGTTTTCACATCGCACAACGGGAAATAAAAGAGGAAATCTAAGTGCATTTCTGGCACTGAAATAAGAGGAGCAAACGATATGACAGATACAACAACGATCGCAGATACGACTCAGGAAGTGACCGAAGCTACCCAGCAGGCGGTAAAACAGGTAAATCAGATTACCCAATATCTGCAGGACAGTATTCCGGGACTGATCACGTTTGGACTGGAAGTGCTGGCGGCACTGGTTGCTTTCTTTATCGGAAGACTGGTGATAAAATGGATCAGGAAGATTGTGAGGCGTTCGTTTGAACGTTCGGAAGCAGATAAAGGAGTTGAACAGTTTGTAGATTCACTTTTGAAATATGGACTGTACGGGCTTCTGATCTTCTGCCTGATCTCCAGTCTTGGATTTGATACTACTTCGGTGGCGGCGTTACTGGCATCCAGTGGTGTGGCTATTGGTCTTGCGTTACAGGGAAGTCTTTCCAATTTTGCGGGAGGCGTGCTGATCCTTCTGTTAAAGCCATTTGTGGTAGGGGATTATATTATTGAAGATACGAATGGAAAAGAAGGAACAGTAAAAGAAATTCAGATCTTTTATACAAAATTAAGTACGATTGACAATAAGACCATCGTAATTCCGAATGGAATGCTGACGAATAACAGTATCACCAATGCAACGGCAAAAGACGAAAGACAACTGGATCTGCGGGTAGGCATTTCTTATAATGCTGATATCAAAAAGGCAAAATCAGTGATCGAAAAGCTGTTGTCGGAAGATGCAAGTATTCTAAAAGAAGAACAGATGAATGTCTTTGTAAATGATCTTGCAGACAGTGCAGTCGTGCTCGGTATCCGTGCCTGGGTGAAGAACGAAGAGTACTGGGCGACCAGATGGAGACTGCTGGAAGAAATTAAAGTGGAACTGGATGAGAATGGAATTGAGATTCCATATCCACAAGTGACGGTGCATATGAAAGAGGATAAATAGCCGGATGAAAATATGTAAGGCCAGGCAGATCTGCCGTGACGCGCATGGAAGAGAGAATCCTAAGCGGCCGTGGCAGAATTTCTGGTTTGCATATGAGAATCTGTTAAAATCTTTTTCGGAAAAGAACGTATAATAATTAAAAAAGTACTTGCAAATATGTGAAAATACGGTATAATTATATTCGTGCCTGTTATAAAAGCATGCTGGAATAGCTCAGTTGGTAGAGCACTTCACTCGTAATGAAGGGGTCGTCGGTTCAAGTCCGATTTCCAGCTTATATACAGAATGAGACACAAAGAAGAATCCTTGATGTAAGGATTCTTTTTTCGTGTATAATAGAATTGTGGGTGTGAAAGGGGAGAAGAAAAATGAAAAAAATATGGAGGCAAAGACTGTTATCGGCACTGCTTTCGATCTTTATGGTACTGGCAATGACAGGGGTGTCTGTGAGTGTACGGACGCAGGCTGCGGAAAATAACTCAACTGTTCCATCAGGGACATTGAAAGTGCATTTCCTTGATGTAGGACAGGGATTATCTATTCTGGTTCAGTCGGATGGGAAAAATCTGATCTATGACGGAGGAGATCGAAAGACTTCAAGATTTGTTGTAGCTTATTTGAAAGAGCAGGGCGTTACGAAGATTGATTATCTGATCAGCAGCCATTATGATGCGGATCATATGGCGGGTCTGATCGGATGTCTGAAAAGCTTTAAGGTGAAAAATGTTATATCCAGTAACTATGTACATACCAGTAAGTTATACCGGTCGTTTGTAAAAGCTGTGAAAGAAGACGGATTGAAAATGAAGCATCCGCCGGTAGGAAAATCTTACAGGCTGGGAAGTGCTTCGTTTCAAATACTGGCACCGGAGACGATAGAAGCTAAGGGAAGTAACAATAATTCCGTTGCAATAAAACTTACAAATAAAGAGAACAGTTTTATCTTTACGGGAGATGCAGAGCATGAAAGCGAAAAGGCGATGTGCAATTCCGGTATAGATTTAAACTGTGATGTACTGGTACCCGGACACCATGGATCAGCAACGGCAACATCCTGGGATTTCCTTCAGAAAACCGTACCGGAATATGCGGTGATCAGCTGTGGGAAAGATAATAAATACGGACACCCGGATAAAGATACGATGGATAAACTTCAGAGTATGGAAATCCAGGTGTACAGAACCGACAAACAGGGAACGGTCACAGTAACAAGTGACGGTAAAAATCTGAATTGGAGTGTGGCACCGTGTAATGATTATACACCGGGAGATGAATCGGATAAGGGGACTGTGACGGAACAGACGGTAACGAAACAGACAACGCAGAAAGTAACCGAAGACCAGGTATGGGTATCGGCAACCGGTTCCAAATACCATAAAACGAACCACTGCGGTAATATGAATCCGGATACGGCAAAGAAAGAGACAAAGGAAGAAGCAGAGGCACAGGGCCTTAAACCTTGCGGGAAATGTTATTGATATAAAAATGGCCCGAAAAGAATAACAGTAAATGAATCAGAAGATGGTAGAAGTAAGAACAATAGCAGATGGCTTTCTTAACTATACGAAAGCCACTGCAATATCTTTGAACGGGATACGGTTGTTATGTTATCTCGGAATCTTATGCCGGGTGGCATTAACGGATCATAGTACCCGTAAGATCCCCGGCAGATATCATATTTATATATTGCTGATCGCAGCAGCAGATATGGTACTGACAGGGAACAGTGATTTATACAACCGGATCCCCGGGACAGTAGCTGTGGCAGGACCGATGCTGGTCTTATCCATTCTGATTCCCGGGGCATTTGGAGGAGGCGATATCAAATTCATGGCAGTTTCCGGATTCCTGCTTGGAAAAGAGAAAATCATTTGTTCGATGGTATGTGCGGTTATGCTTGCAGGAGGATATTGCCTTATTATGCTGAAATGTGGAAAGCTGACCAGAAAGGATGAATTTGCATTTGGCCCGTTTTTGGTGCTGGGAATTATAATGACCTTATTTGCAGGAGATCAGCTGATCTTATGGTTTTGGCAGGGAATATGATGCGGAGGTTTAAAAATGTTTAAAATAAAGTTTTTCTCCGAAATCAATCAGAGCGTACAAAAATATCGCGAAGACGCAGAGAATACATATGCTCATAAGAAGCCAATCCATTTTGAAGACCTGGCTTGAGTAGATAATAAGATATCCAAGGCCTTCTTTGGCGGCCAGAAATTCACCGATGATGACGCCGACCAGGCATAATCCGATATTAACTTTCATGTTACTGATAATAGCCGGAATAGAATAAGGAAGGATTACTTTGGTCAGTACATGCAGATGGTTCCCTCTGAGGGTATAGATTAACTTAATCTTTCCGGGATCTGTAGAGCGGAAACTGGTATACAGATTGAGTATACTGCCGAAGATAGCGACGGACATTCCGGTTACAATGATTGTGGTTTTTGTAGCGCCAAGCCAGACAATAAGAAGAGGGGCCAGTGCAGATTTCGGAAGGCTGTTTAATACGACAAGGTAAGGTTCCAGGATTTCCGAAAGGTTATTACTGTACCACAGAAGAATTGCAAATAATATACTGACGAAAATAACAAGAAAGAAACTGACGAAAGTTTCGTATAAGGTGACGCCGAGATGTAGAAAAATACTGTGATCCGAAATCATTAAGAGTAAAGCATTCATGATCTTGGAGGGACTGCTGAAGATGAAAGAATCTATGATCTGGTGTGACGCACAAAATTCCCAAAGGAATAAAAATCCCGTTAAAAGGAAGATCCGGAAGAATATAACCAGCAGTCTGTGAAAATGATAATGTCTGAGATAGTGCCGGTGTCCGGCGGAAAGTGCCGCCGGAGCACCGGTACCTGGGCTTTTATGAAGATTTTTCATCCTGATTTAGCTCCTTCCATATCAGATTAAAATAAGATTTGAATTCCGGTGCATTTCGTCTGTTCATAGGAGTATCTTCTTCCAGATGAAAGATAAGCGGAATAGTCTGAATGATGGCTGCCGGACGACGGGAAAGAACAATTACCCTGTCGGCAAGAGAAATGGCTTCCGAAAGATCGTGTGTTACAAGAAGCGCGGATTTCTTCTCATTTCGGATGATCTGTCCGATATCATCGCCAACCTGTAACCGGGTCTGGTAATCAAGGGCGGAAAAAGGTTCATCCAGAAGTAATAGTTCCGGTTCCAGGACTAATGTACGGATCAGGGCAGCGCGCTGACGCATTCCTCCGGATAATTCCGAAGGCCTGGAATTCTCAAAATCACTCAGACCATAGATGTTAAGAAGTTCATGTGCCCGCTTTTTCGTCCGGGCCGTCAGAACATGCTGGATTTCCAAACCCAGGATCACATTGTTATAGATCGTGCGCCATTCAAACAATTCATCGTGTTGCAGCATATATCCTACATTAGTTGTACTCTCTTTTAAGTGTCTGCCATTGATTGTGATCTGTCCGTCACTGCAAGGCAAAAGACCGCAGATCAGAGAAAGCAGCGTGGATTTTCCACAGCCGGAAGGTCCCACGATGGCGGCAAATTCCCCTTTGTTCAAAGAAAATGAGATATCAGACAGGGCCGGGGTTTCCCCTTCTAAAGTATGATACGTATAAGAAATATGCTGTAGGTTCAAAATCTGTTCCATAGGAACCTCCTGGATGTGAAGTATATAATATGATATGACCGGAACAGAAAATAGGTGAATAAAAAAGGCGGGTGTGGTAAAATGCTGATATGTAGAGAAGAGAGGATAATTAGATGTTAACAAAGATAAATTACCAGAAAGAACTGGATAAACTGATCGATCATCTGCAAAAAGAAGAAAAGGTACCAACCCTTCTCCTTCACAGCTGCTGTGCTCCGTGCAGCAGTTATGTACTGGAGTATCTGAGCAGTTATTTTAAGATCACAGTACTTTACTATAATCCGAACATTTATCCGGAGAGTGAATACAGCAAACGTATCATTGAACAGCAGACACTGATCGGAGAGATGAATACAAAATATCCGGTACAGTTTATTGCAGGCAACTATGATAAAGAAAAGTTTTATGAGATGGCAAAGGAACTGGAAGAAGTGAAAGAAGGCGGCGTGCGCTGTTTTAAATGTTATGAACTTCGATTAAGAGAGACCGCCGAGATTGCAAAAGAAGGCGGGTATGATTACTTTACGACGACACTCAGCATCAGTCCTTTGAAAAATGCAGCCAAATTGAATGAGATCGGATTAAAACTTGCAGAAGAGTATGGCGTATCATATCTTACATCCGATTTCAAGAAAAAGAACGGATATAAAAGATCTGTAGAGTTATCCGCACAGTATGGCCTGTACAGGCAGGATTACTGCGGATGTGAATTCTCGATGCGACAGCGTCTGGAAGAGCAACGGGCAAAAGCACAGTAATAAAAATGCATAAAAAGTAAGAAGAAATTGCATGGATTCATGTAAGTAACTACATTTTGTGATGAATAAATATGTAAATTCCTGTAATAATATTTGCTTTTATGCGGAAATGTGTTAAAATCGAAAACAGTAAACTTAAAAATGAAAGGAAGAATCCATATGGCACAGTTATGGGGAGGTCGTTTCACAAAAGAGACAGACCAGTTAGTATATAATTTTAATGCTTCCATTACATTTGATAAAAGATTCTATAAGCAGGACATCAGAGGAAGTCTTGCACATGTAGCTATGCTTGCAAAGCAGGGAATCTTAACGGAAGAAGAAAAAGAACAGATCACAGACGGATTAAATGGCATTCTGAAAGATGTAGAATCCGGTAAATTAGAGATATCAGACAAATATGAAGACATTCACAGTTTTGTGGAAGCAACATTGATCGACCGCATCGGAGATCCGGGAAAGAAACTCCATACCGGACGAAGCAGAAATGACCAGGTTGCATTAGATATGAAACTTTTTACCAGAGATGAGATTCAGGAGATTGATGCTCAGGTAAAAGAACTTCTGGAAGTAATCCTTCATGTAATGGAGGAGAATGTCGAGACATACATGCCGGGATTCACACATCTTCAGAAAGCACAGCCGATCACACTGGCTCATCATATGGGGGCATATTTTGAAATGTTCCGAAGAGATCATGAGAGACTGAAGGATATTAGCAAACGAATGAATACATGTCCGCTTGGTTCCGGAGCACTTGCTGGAACGACATATCCACTGGATCGTGAATATACAGCAGAATTACTTGGATTCGACGGACCGACACTGAACAGCATGGACGGGGTATCAGACAGAGATTATCTGTTGGAGCTGTTATCTGCACTGAGCATTATGATGATGCACTTAAGCAGATTCTGTGAAGAGGTCATCATCTGGAATTCGAATGAATACCAGTTCGTGGAGATTGATGATGCTTACAGTACAGGAAGCAGTATCATGCCACAGAAGAAGAATCCGGATATCGCAGAGCTGGTAAGAGGAAAAACCGGACGGGTATACGGCGCATTAAATGCACTCCTTACTACGATGAAGGGAATTCCGCTTGCATACAATAAAGACATGCAGGAAGATAAAGAATGGGCATTTGATGCTATGGATACAGCCAAAGGATGTATCACATTATTTGCCGGAATGTTAAAGACGATGCAGTTTAATAAAGACCGCATGGAAGTAAGTGCAAAACACGGATTTACCAATGCGACAGATGCAGCAGATTATCTGGTAAATCACGGTGTACCATTCAGAGATGCACATGGTATCGTGGGAAAACTGGTACTGACATGCATTGAGAAGAAGATTCCGTTAGATGAACTTCCACTGGAAGAGTACAAAAAGATCTCGCCGGTATTTGAAGAAGATATCTATAAAGCAATCGATCTTGAGACATGTGTGAATAAGCGTGTCACCATAGGAGCACCAGGAAAAGATGCTATGGCAAAATCAATTGCGGCTTATCAGAAATATATGGAAGAATATTAAAATATACATTTATAAATACTGGTACATGTCATACGAATGAAGGTAGCGTAAGGCTGTATTAAGGAATGATAAAAAGAAAGGGAGAGAACAAAGATGGAGAAGAAATTAAGAGTAGGTATTTTAGGAGCAACAGGAATGGTTGGACAGCGTTTTATCTCATTGCTTGAAAATCACCCTTGGTTCGAGGTTGTAACCGTAGCAGCAAGCCCGCGTTCAGCAGGAAAAACATATGAAGAAGCCGTAGGCGGACGTTGGAAAATGGATACACCAATGCCGGAAGGCGTTAAGAACTTAATTGTAAAGAATGTAAATGAAGTAGAAGAAGTTGCTTCTACTGTAGATTTTGTATTCAGTGCCGTAGATATGACAAAAGATGAGATCAGAGCGATCGAAGAAGAATATGCAAAGACAGAGACACCTGTAGTATCTAATAACAGTGCTCACCGCTGGACAAAAGACGTGCCGATGGTAGTTCCGGAGATCAATGCAGCACACTTTGACCTCATCAAGACTCAGAAAGAGCGTCTCGGAACAACACGCGGATTTATCGCAGTAAAACCAAACTGCTCAATCCAGAGCTATACACCTGCACTTGCAGCATGGAAAGAATTTGGACCAAAAGAAGTTGTTGTAACAACATACCAGGCAATCTCAGGAGCAGGAAAGACATTCAAAGACTGGCCGGAAATGATCGAGAATATCATTCCATACATCGGCGGTGAAGAAGAAAAGAGTGAAAAAGAACCTCTTCGTGTACTCGGAACACTGGAAAACGGAGAAATCAAACTTGCAGAAGAACCAAAGATCACATGCCAGTGCTTAAGAGTTCCTGTACTCAACGGACATACAGCAGCTGTATTCATCAACTTCGAGAAGAAGCCAACCAAAGAACAGCTGATCGAGAAACTGGAAAGCTTCAAGGGATTCCCACAGGAAGCAGAACTTCCAAGTGCTCCAAAGCAGTTCATCCAGTATCTGTCAGAAGATGACAGACCGCAGGTAAAAGCGGATGTAAATTATGAGAACGGAATGGGTGTGTCTATTGGACGTCTGAGAGAAGACAGCATGTATGATTACAAATTCATCGGACTTTCTCATAATACAGTACGTGGTGCAGCCGGTGGAGCTGTTCTGTGCGCAGAGGCACTGACAGCAAAAGGATATATTCAGGCTAAGTAATTATAAAAGTATTTTGTGAAAATGCCGGACAGCATGATCTGCGGATTATGCGTCCGGCTTTTTTGAAATCCCAAATGCAGGGCATTGTACTTTTCGGTAATTGTGAATAAATGTAGGATTTGTTATAATAAAGTATAAGAAATAGTTCCGGTAATCGGTAAATACATTACATAATATACTACATTGGAAACGGAGGCGGTTATATGGACAGAGAATTATTAAATTATACACAAAATCGGGAATTATCCTGGTTAAGATTCAATCAGAGAGTATTAGAAGAAGCAAAAGATGGGAACGTTCCGCTGTTGGAACGTATGAAATTTGTGGCAATCTTTACAAGTAACCTGGACGAATTTTTTATGATCCGTGTCGGAAGCCTGTATGATATGGTACAGACGGACGAAAAACATGTAGACAGCAGGTCTGGAATGACGCCTAAGGAGCAGCTGGATGCAATCTATAAAGCAGTTGCACCGCTTTATAAAGAACGCGATAAAACGTACGCGGAGATAAAAAAAGAATTGTCTCCGTATGGAGTATGCGGCCTGGATTTTGAAGAACTGGAACCGGATGAGAAAAAATATGTGAAAAAATATTTCAAAGAACAGATTTTACCTGTATTGTCACCACAGATTGTTGACAGCAGTCATCCGTTTCCGCATCTTTTGAACAAGGAAATCTATGTAACAGCTAATCTTAAGAGCACAGGAAAAAAGAACAAAGAAGATGAAAGAGAACAGGTCCTGGGAATTGTGCCTGTACCGACTTATGTATCGGATATTCTGATGCTTCCCGGACACGATATCAGATATATCCGCATGGAAAAGGTGATCATGGAGTATCTGAATCTGGTATTCGAAAGACATGAAGTGTCAGATCCGAATTATATCTGTGTGACGAGAAATGCAGATGTTTCTCCGGATGACGAGGCGCTGGAAGTAACGGATGATTTTAGAAAACTGATGCAGAAAACATTGCATAAGCGCCGGAGAATGGCGGTTGTACGGCTTGAGACAGCTGAGAAACTTTCCTCTCATATGCAGGAATATTTCTGCGAGAAGTTCAAGATCACACCGGCACAGATCTTTAGAACAAGAATGCCGATGAAATTAGACTACATGTTCTCGATTGCAGGAAATCTTCCGGATTCGATGAAGCGGTCGCTGACATACGAACCATTTACACCGCAGGATCCGTCTTATATACAGGAAGGAAGTATGCTGAAACAGGTGAGAAAACAGGATATTCTGTTATTCTATCCTTATGAGAGCATGAATCCATTTCTGAAACTTATAAAGGATGCGTCAACAGATCCGGATGTCATGACGATCAAGATTACGATTTACCGTCTGGCAAAGAAAGCAAGGCTGGTAGAATATCTCTGTGCGGCAGCAGAAAACGGTAAAGAGGTTACGGTACTGATCGAACTGCGTGCACGATTTGATGAACAGAATAATATTGACTGGTCCGAGCGTCTGGAGGAGGCAGGATGCCGTGTAATCTATGGATTCGACGGTTATAAAGTACATTCTAAGATCTGTCTGATCACATATAGAAATCGAAATGATATTCAGTATATCACGCAGGTCGGAACCGGCAACTATAATGAGAAGACTGCGGCCATGTATACCGATTTGTCACTGATGACAGCGGACCGGAGGATCGGACAGGATGCTGCAGAATTTTTCAAGAATATGGCAACAGGGAACCTAAGGGGAAATTATCAGTATCTGATCGTATCACCGGTCAGCTTAAAGAGCAGCATTCTAAAAATGATGGATGAAGAGATCAGTAAAGGTGAGAATGGCCGTATTGTGATGAAGATGAATTCCGTCACAGATGTGGATTTCATTCGAAAAGTCTCCGAGGCGTCATGCGCAGGAGTAAAGGTAGACTTGATTGTTCGGGGAATCTGCTGTATACTACCGGGAGTACCTGATTATACAGAAAATGTCAGAGTGATGAGCGTGGTGGGACGTTATCTGGAACATCCACGTATCTTTAGTTTCGGAACCGGGGCAAAGCAGAAGATCTATATCGGTTCCGCAGATATGATGACAAGAAATACAGAAAAGCGAGTAGAAGTAGCCTGCCCGGTATTAGATGACGGGATCAAAAAGCAGATTAATCATGACCTGAAGATCATGCTGAGTGATAATGTGAAAGCAAGGCTTATGCAAAGAGACGGCACTTATATTAAGAGACGGAATGGAGAGCATGCAGTAGATTCGCAGGCCGTCTTTATGGAAGAGGCGAAAAAGGCTGCTGAAGTTGTACAGAAAAAGGGATCTGCAAAGTCAAAGCTGAAAAAAGGATGGATAGCACGTATCTTCCACAGATTTCAAAAATAGGTCTGGTCTGCTCGCATATAGATGAAGGAGTAATATAATTCATGGGGAAATCATTATACATTGCCGAAAAACCCAGCGTAGCGCAGGAGTTTGCCAAGGCATTGCATATTAACACAAAACGGAAAGACGGATATCTGGAATCAGAAGAAGCAGTGGTGACCTGGTGTGTCGGACATCTGGTGACTATGAGTTATCCGGAAGAATATGATCCGGCACTGAAAAGGTGGAGTCTTGAGACTCTGCCTTTTATCCCGCAGGAGTTCAAATATGAAGTGATTCCCGCAGTAGCAAAGCAGTTCGGGATTGTCTCGGGATTACTGAACCGGGAAGATGTGGATACAATTTATGTCTGTACCGACTCGGGAAGAGAAGGTGAATATATCTATCGTCTGGTGGAACAACAGGCCGGCGTAAAAGAAAAGAAAAGAAGACGTGTATGGATTGACTCTCAGACAGAAGAGGAAATATTGCGTGGAATCAGGGAAGCAAAGGATCTGAAAGAATACGACAATCTGGCGGCTTCTGCGTATCTTAGGGCCAAAGAAGATTACCTGATGGGAATTAATTTTTCCAGACTTTTGACATTAAAATACGGCAACAGTATATCCAATTATCTGAATACAAAGTATTCGGTTGTGTCGGTGGGGCGTGTTATGACCTGTGTTCTCGGAATGGTGGTCAGAAGAGAACGTGAGATCAGAGAATTCGTAGAGACGCCGTTTTACAGGGTGATCGGAACTATCGGAGAGAAAGCATCTACATTCGAAGGAGAATGGCGGGCGGTGAAAGGTTCCAGATGGTTTGAATCTTTTGATCTGTATAAAGAAAATGGTTTCAAAGAAAAAGAAAAAGCAGAAGAGCTGATCCGGTATCTGAATCAGGAGCAGCCGGTAACCTGTCAGATTACGTCGATTGAAAAGAAAAAAGAAAAGAAAAATCCGCCGCTGTTATTTAACCTGGCGGAAATACAGAACGAATGCTCCAGAAGATTCAAGATCAGCCCGGATGAGACACTCAGGATTATCCAGGAATTGTATGAGAAGAAGCTGGTAACTTACCCGAGAACAGATGCCAGAGTTCTTTCTACAGCTGTGGCAAAAGAAATCCATAAAAATCTAAATGGTCTGATGCAGTATGAACCGGCAAAGCCGTACCTGCAGGATATTGTAGGATTCGGAAGTCATAAGGGACTTGAAAAGACTCGATATGTGAATGACAAACAGATAACGGATCATTATGCGATTATTCCGACCGGACAGGGAATGGGAGCGCTGAAAGGTCTTCCGCAACTGTCACAGAGGGTGTATGATGTTATCGTACGAAGATTTTTAAGTATCTTTTATCCTCCGGCTGTATATCAGAAAGTAGCGGTTGTGACAAAAATAAAAGAAGAATCCTTTTTTTCGAGTTTTAAAGTGCTGGCAGAAGAAGGATATCTGAAAGTTGCGGGAATTCCAGGTAAAAAGAATGACGGAAATCCGGAAAATGACAATGCCGAAGAAAAAGATGCAGACTTCTTTGCAAAAATCCAGAGCCTGAAAAAAGGAATGACACTTCCGGTACAGTCGCTGGATATTAAAGAAGGAAAGACATCTCCTCCGAAACGTTATAATTCCGGTTCGCTCATCCTTGCAATGGAAAATGCGGGACAGCTTATTGAAGATGAAGAACTCCGTGCACAGATCAAGGGAAGTGGAATCGGTACCAGTGCTACAAGGGGAGAAATTTTAAAAAAACTGTTCAATAATAAGTATCTTGCTTTGAATAAAAAAACACAGATTGTAACACCGACTATGTTAGGTGAGATGATCTATGATGTGGTAGACCACTCTATACGACCGTTATTGAATCCGGAACTTACAGCAAGCTGGGAAAAGGGCCTGACTTATGTGGCAGAGGGAGATATCACTTCCGATGAGTATATGAAAAAACTGGATGATTTTGTATCGAGACGGACCCAGGCGGTGAAAGGATTAAATAATCAATATCAGCTGAGATCCTGCTATGATAAGACGGCACAGTTCTATAAGAAACCTGTAAGAAAGGTCACGCGGAGTAAAAAGTAATATAAAAATTATAATATAGAAAAGGGGAATAACGACATGTTAGAACAATTAACAATTAAAAATCTTTATCATCATATGGACGAGACCATTGCCAGCGATATTTTCGAAGGCGCAACTTATCCATGGGAAGTACTTACGAAGATCAGTGATTTTATCAGAGCGCTTGGTAAGACACTTCCGGAAGAGGAATATGATCAGGCAGGGGAAGATGTATGGATTGCAAAGTCAGCAACGGTATTTAAAACAGCGTATATTCACGGACCTGCAATCATCGGAAAGAATGCTGAGGTACGTCAGTGTGCATTTATCCGTGGAAATGCAATCGTAGGAGAAGGAGCGGTAGTTGGAAATTCTACAGAACTTAAGAATGTTATTCTGTTCAATAAAGTACAGGTACCACATTATAATTATGTAGGTGATTCTATTCTGGGATATAAATCTCATATGGGAGCAGGCTCCATCACATCAAATGTAAAATCCGACAAAAAACTGGTTGTTGTAAAAGCCGGAGAAGAAAAGATCGAGACGGGACTTAAGAAATTTGGTGCCATGCTTGGAGATGAAGTAGAAGTAGGATGTGGAAGTGTTCTGAATCCTGGAACCGTGATTGGAAGCCACAGTAATATCTATCCACTGTCCAGTGTCAGAGGATTTGTGCCGGCAAACAGTATCTATAAAAAACAAGGTGAAGTTGTGGAAAAAATAGAAGAGTAAAGTACGGGAGAAAATATTATGAAAAAAATAGGATTCATTGGTGTTGGGATCATGGGAAAATCTATGGTCCGCAATCTTATGAAAGCAGGATTTGAATTACATATCTATGCAAGAACAAAATCTAAAGTGGAGGATGTGATCGGGGAAGGTGCGATCTTCCATGAGACGATTGCAGAATGTGTAAAAGACTGTGAGGCAGTTATAACGATCGTCGGTTTTCCACAGGATGTAGAGGAAGTATATTTTGACAAGGGAAATATACTTGACAGTGCAAAAGAAGGTGCATATCTGATCGATATGACTACAACAAGTCCGATGCTGGATCAGAAAATAGCCAGAGAAGGAGAAAAGAGAGGTTTCTACGTACTGGATGCACCTGTAACCGGTGGAGATACAGGCGCAAAAGCAGGAACCCTTTCCATTCTGGCAGGAGGAACCAGGAAAGATTATGAAGCTTGCATGCCGTTATTTAAGGCAATGGGAACGAATATCAATTATCAGGGACCTTCCGGAAGCGGACAACATGCCAAACTGGCGAATCAGATTATGATCGCGGGTACGTTATCCGGTGTATGCGAGGCTCTGACATATGCCAAAGCCAAGGGACTGGATCTTCAGACCGTATTAGATTCCGTATCGACAGGTGCGGCCGGAAGCAAACAGCTGGATGCATTTGGCCCAAAGATTCTGGATGGAGATTATGCGCCGGGATTTTTCATGAAGCACTTTATTAAAGATATGAAGCTTGCATTGACGGAAGCGAACATGAGTAATCTCAGTCTGGATGTGTTAAGCCAGGTACTGGCTAATTATGAGATCCTTCAGTCGGAAGGATACGGAGACCTTGGAACACAGGCCCTGATAAAATATTACGAAGAAGAAATGGAAGAATAATAATATTTTAGATAATCGTAAACAAGTTGACAGACAGTAAAATGGATTTTATTATAAGTGTATAGCAAAAAGAATAAAATCGAAGGGAGAATTTGACTGATGTTAGAAGATAATTTCGTTACATTTGAAATTGGAAAAGCAAAACATATTGCACTGGTTGCGCATGACGGTAAGAAGAAAGAACTGATTGAGTGGTGCGATAAGAATAAGGAAATCTTAAAAGGACATTTCCTGTGTGGTACAGGTACAACAGCCCGTCTGATCGCAGAGAAGACAGGACTGCCGGTAAAAGGCTATAACAGCGGCCCGCTTGGAGGAGATCAGCAGGTTGGAGCGAAGATTGTAGAAGGTCAGATCGACTTTATGATCTTCCTGTGGGATCCGTTAGAGGCACAGCCACATGATCCGGATGTAAGAGCGCTGTCACGTATTGCAGTTCTTTATGACATTCCAACGGCCAACAATCTTGCAACAGCAGACTTTATGCTGAAGTCAGAATTTATGAATTCTACATACGAAAGAAAAGTAGAAAACTTCAACAAGACGATTCAGGACAGAGTAGAGAAGATGAAATAAAAGAAGAAATATAAAAATGGAACAGCCATGAACTTCGGAAACGGAGTTTTATGGCTGTTTTTTTGCATCGACATGCGTTCGGAAGAAACTTTTTATTGACAATTGGTGATCATCTATGCTATTCTATCAATGAAAACTTTAATGCTTTAAAGCGCAACGCTTTAAAGCAAATTAGTAAAAGCCTCAAAATTATATACAATTATAAGAGGCAGAAAGTGAAAAAGGAAAGTAGAGGAGAAAAGTTATGGCGATGAAATTATTGATGCTGGTGATATTTTTTGCGATTATGGTATCGGTCGGCATCTATGCAAGAAAGCATGCGACAAGTGTAGACGGCTATGTATTGGGAGGAAGATCGGTAGGCCCCTGGCTTACGGCATTTGCGTATGGAACGTCATATTTCTCCGCAGTTGTATTCGTAGGATATGCAGGACAGTTTGGATGGAAATATGGTCTCGCATCTACATGGATCGGTCTTGGAAATGCGATTATCGGAAGTTTGCTGGCATGGGTTGTACTCGGAAGACGTACCAAGGTTATGACACAGCATCTGAATTCTAAGACGATGCCGGATTTCTTTGGTGAGAGATATGAAAGCAAAGCGCTTAAGATTACAGCTTCTGCAATCGTATTTATATTCCTGGTTCCGTATACGGCTTCTGTATATAACGGATTGTCAAGGTTATTCGGAATGGCATTTAACATTCCTTATAAATATTGTGTGATCGGAATGGCAGTGTTTACGGGAATTTATGTTATCCTTGGCGGATACATGGCTACGGCGATCAATGACTTCATTCAGGGGATTATCATGCTGGGTGGTATCGTGGCAGTTATCCTGGCGGTATTAAATGGTCAGGGCGGATTTATTCAGGCAATTAAGACAATGGCAGAGATTCCAAGTGATGTGCCGGTGACAATGGGACAGCCGGGCGCGTTTACTTCATTCTTTGGGCCGGATCCGTTAAATCTTCTGGGGGTTGTTATCTTAACTTCTCTTGGAACATGGGGACTTCCGCAGATGGTTGGTAAGTTCTATGCGATTAAAGATGAAAAATCAATTAATACAGGAACTGTGATTTCTACGTTGTTTGCGATCGTGATCTCCGGAGGATGTTACTTCCTCGGAGGATTCGGAAGATTGTTTGATGCACCGGAATTACATGATGAGGCGGGCAATATGATCTTCGACGGAATCATTCCACATATGTTATCAACACTTCCGGATATCCTGATCGGTATCGTAGTAGTGCTGGTATTATCGGCTTCCATGTCAACCCTGGCTTCGCTGGTACTGACATCCAGCTCGACATTGACTTTGGATTTCTTAAAAGACAATGTGATGAAAGATATGAGTGAGAAGAAACAGGTACGAACCATGCAGGTGATGGTAGTATTCTTCATTGTATTATCAGTAGTGATTGCAATGGATCCACCTACATTCATTGCACAGCTTATGGGAATTTCCTGGGGTGCACTGGCCGGAGCATTCCTTGCACCGTTCATGTATGGATTGTACTGGAAAGGTGTGACAAGAGCCGCGGTCTGGGCAAGTTTTGCGGCAGGTGTCGGAATTACGGTTTTGAACCTCTTCTTCCACTTTATTGCATCTCCGATTAATGCAGGAGCAATTGCGATGGTAGCAGGACTGATCGTAGTGCCGGTAGTGAGTGTACTTACACCAAAACTTAAGAAAGACAGGGTGGATGAAATATTTGCCTGCTATGATGAGAAGGTTACAATCACCAAGAAACGTTCTCTGGAACAGAATTAACCGAAATAATCTGAAAAATCGAACATATTAAAAAACATCAAGGGAAGTGATTAAATTTATCACTTCCCTTTTGCGTGGGGATATGTTAGGATATAAAAGTGTTAAAAATGAACAACAAAATTGATGATTATTATTGCGAGATGATAAGATTTGAAATATTGGGTAAAAGGAGAGTTTTTTAATTATGAAGAATTATCAGAAATATGAGAAAAGTTATTTCATGCCGCCTGAGGTCACATATGACTGGGCAAAAAAAGATTCGGTAGAACAGCCGCCGAAATGGTGCAGCGTAGACTTAAGAGATGGTAACCAGGCATTGATCGAACCAATGAGTCTGGATGAAAAGCTGGAGTTCTTCCAGATGCTGGTTGATATCGGATTTAAGGAGATTGAGGTTGGATTCCCGGCTGCTTCCGAGACAGAGTATCAGTTCATGAGAACTTTGATTGAGAAAGATATGATTCCGGATGATGTAACCGTTCAGGTCCTGACACAGGCAAGAGAACACATCATCAAGAGAACATTTGAAGCTGTAAAGGGAGCACCTCACGCAGTGATCCATTTATACAACTCTACCTCTGTTGCACAGAGAGAGCAGGTGTTCAGAAAAGATAAAGAACAGGTAAAACAACTTGCGATCGACGGGGCCAAATTACTTCTGAAGCTGGCTAATGAGACAGATGGTAATTTCACATTTGAATACAGCCCGGAAAGTTTCCACGGAACAGAAGTGGACTATGCAGTAGAAGTTTGTAACGCTGTTCTGGATGTATGGCAGCCGACAGCTGATAATAAAGCAATTATCAATATTCCTACAACTGTAGAAAATGCAATGCCTCATACATTTGCATGCCAGTTAGAGTATGTACATAAGCATCTGAAACACAGAGAGAATGTGGTACTTTCACTTCATCCACATAATGACAGAGGATGCGGAGTGGCAACTGCAGAACTGGGTATCCTTGCAGGAGCTGATCGTATCGAGGGTACATTGTTTGGAAACGGAGAACGTACCGGTAACGTTGATATCATCACACTTGGAATGAATATGTATTCCCAGGGTGTAGATCCGGGACTGGATTTCTCTAATATGAGAAAGATCCGCGAGACATATGAGCGTTTGACCAGAATGCAGGTATATGACCGTCAGCCATATTCCGGAGACCTGGTATTTACTGCATTTTCCGGATCACATCAGGATGCGATCGCCAAGGGTATGGCATGGAGAGATGAGAAGAAATGTGATAAATGGACAGTTCCGTATCTGCCGATCGATCCAAAAGATGTCGGAAGAGAGTATGATTCGGACGTTATCCGTATCAACAGTCAGTCTGGTAAGGGCGGCGTAAACTACATCTTAATGCACAGCCATGGAATCAATCTTCCAAAGGCAATGCGTGAAGAAGTGGGCTACATGGTAAAAGATGTATCGGATAAAGCACACAAGGAGCTGACACCGGACTGGGTATACCAGATCTTCTCCGATCATTATATTAATACAAAATCCATCTTCCATATTGATGAGTGTCATTTCAAACAGATAGACGGAATTACTGCAGAAGTAACGATCAATCATGCAGGAGAGAGTAAAGTGATCACTTCGAACGGAAATGGACGTCTGGACGCAGTAAGTAATGCAATTAAGCAGTATTTCAATATCAGCTATGAATTATCCTTCTACGAAGAACATTCGCTTACAAAGGGATCTTCTTCGAAAGCAGTAGCATATGTCGGAATTATCTGTAAAGGTAAGACGTTCTGGGGTGTCGGAATCGACCCTGATATTATCAGAGCATCTATTGAAGCTTTGATCGTTGCAGTCAATAAGATCGAAGAACTTGGAAATGCTGATGCATGTACAGATGCAAGAATGATCGAGATCATGAACTATGTGCAGGCTAATTATATTGATATCACATTGGATGATCTGGCTGAGAAATTCTTCCTGTCAAAGCCTTATCTGTCAAAATATATTAAAGAAAAATCAGGAATGACATTTGGCGATCTGGTGAAGAAGATCCGTATGAAGAAAGCGAAAGCCCTGCTCAAAAGCAGTAATATGACAGTCGAGAACATTGCGATGTCAGTCGGATATCAGAATGTTGAGCATTTCAACAGACTGTTCAAGAAAGCTTATGATATGACTCCGATGCAGTTCAGAAATCAGAAATAGAGACCAGCTATGAAAAGTCAAGCATAAATTAGCCAGAAATTTATTTTTCTGTTT
>CAVBHX010000042.1:0-30892 GCA_963595255.1 bacterium | reverse complement strand
AATGAGAAATGGTGTTGGGAATGAATCCCAACACCAACTTTGTCTACAGTCTGACATCAGATTCTTTTATCAGAATCTGATGGTATCTCTTCTTATAATTTCTTACTCAAAAAATATTTTATTGCGCTGCCAGCTTCAGCATCTTCTCCAGTGGAAGTGCCGCTTTCTGGCGCATCTCTTCATCAAGATTAACCTCCGGCTGCATAGTCTCAAGTGCTTCCTTCACACCTTCCAGACGAACCATCTTCATATTCGGACAGAACTGTCTGTGTCCTACAGAGTAGAACTTCTTCTCCGGGTTTTTCTGATGCAGTTCATAGAATACACCCATCTCTGTACAGATGATAAATGTGTTATTCTCTGATTTTGTCGCATAATCAATAATCTGTGATGTACTTCCGATGAAGTCGGATAATTCCAGAATATCGCCTGTGCATTCCGGATGAGTCAGTACGAGTGCTTCCGGATGTGCTTCTTTGGCTTTCTGAAGTTCTTCTTTATGAATACTCTTATGTACATGACAGAATCCATCATTGAAGATAAAGTGCTTTTCTGGAAGCTGGCTTGCCACGAAGCGACCAAGATTCTCATCCGGGATAAAGAAGATATCTTTATTCGGAAGATTCTTTACGATCTTCAGCGCATTGGACGATGTTACACAGACATCAGACTCTGCTTTGATCTCTGCAGTCGAGTTCACATAACAGACTACGGATACGTCCGGGTACTCTTTTCTCACTTCTCTGATCTTATCTACATCTACCATGTGTGCCATCGGACAGTCTGCATGACCGTCTGCCATCACGACTCTCTTCTCTGGATTCAGGATCTTCGCACTTTCTCCCATGAAGGATACCCCGCAGAAAATGATCGTGCTCTCCGGAACTTTTGTTGCGATCTCTGCAAGATAATAGGAATCTCCTACATAGTCTGCGATCTCCTGCACTTCCCCGTCTACATAATAATGTGCCAGGATTACAGCATCTTTCTCTTTTTTCAGTTTCTGGATTTCATTTTTGATTTCTTCGTTCATCTCAAACATTCACCTCTAAATAAAGTATTCGATGGTCTCTTCTTCCGTAAGCTTCGTCTTTTCATTGAACAAAATGACGGCTTCTCTTCCATCGTACGGTCCAAGGGAATACATGTTGAGTGCTGTCTTATTAAAATACTTCCACGGTACGATCCGGTTACAGCTCGTCGGCTGGTCCAGAACTCTTATGATATCTTTCTGCTCATAATCCTGGTCGCAGTAATAAGGATCAAACATCCGTACATTCTCCCCCTCTACTCCGGTCAGAAGTACATAATGCCATTCATCCGTATACAGACGCAATACAACTGCACCGCCACGTTTTAATGCATCGTTCACGTAGCTTTCATTTCCGATATAGACGGATTTTCCGGACAGATACTTGCTGGAAATTGCCAGCTTGTCAATATTCCCCATGCTATTCAGCCAGTTACTTAAGAACATCATTGCCGCACAGGAAGTCCCGCTCTCACCCGGATTGCCGTCGGAGCTGTAACAGTCCAGACAGTATAACATGATATTTCGTAATATCTCCGGCGGGATTTCCTCTCTCTCAAATAAAAAGCTGATTGCATTTTGCATGGTTGTCGGTCCGCAGTCGTACTCGGAAAATTGATAGTGCAGTGGATTCTTCATGAAAAATTCCCTTCTTTAACGTATTCTCACTTATCTATCATGCACCGCTTCAGCCAGTTGTGTCAATGCCTGTTTTAAAATTTCTCGCGGACACGCAATATTTATACGCTCAAATCCTTCTCCGTCCGGTCCGAACATGGCCCCGCTGTCGAGCCACAGCTTCGCTTTGTTCTCTACCAGATCTTTTAACTGCTCTTCTTTCATACCGAGACTCTTGAAATCCAGCCACAGAAGGTAAGTTCCTTCCGGCTCTGTCAGCTTGATCTCCGGCAGTTCTTCTTTTAAAAATGTACGGACATAATCCAGATTTTCTGCCAGATAGATTTTCAATTCTTTTAACCACTCTTCACCTGTTTCATACGCTGCCTGGCATGCCACCAGTCCCATCAGATTCACCTGACTGTATCCGGCTGCCGTCACTTCCGCCTGGAATCTTGCACGAAGTTCCGGGTTCGAGATCCAGATATTGGAAATCTGAAGTCCTGCAATGTTAAATGTCTTACTTGGCGCAGTACAGGTTGTAGTGATTGCAGCATATCTCTCATCCAGCGCTGCAAATACATGGTGTGCATTGTCTCCATATGTAAAGTCACTGTGGATCTCATCACTGACTACCAGCACATTATGCTTCAGACAGATATCTCCGATCTTACGAAGCTCCCACTCTTTCCATACACGTCCGACCGGATTGTGCGGGCTGCACATCAAGAATAATTTGACATTTTCATCAACAATCTTCTGCTCGAATTCTTCAAAGTTGATCTCATAATGTCCGTCGATCTGCTGAAGCGGATTATTGATCAGTCGTCTGTGATTGTCTGTGATCACTTCGCTGAACGGATAATAAACCGGCTGCTGCAGAAGCACTGCATCTCCTTCTTCTGTGTAAGCCTTTACTGCCATTGCAAGTGCGAACACCACGCCCGGTGTCTTGATCAGCCATTCTTTTTCTACTTTCCATCCGAAATGTTTCTCATACCATCCGGCTGCTGCCTGGAAGTAATCATCTTTTCCTTCGCTGTATCCGTAGATTCCGTGTGCCACCGCCTCACTTAACTTTTCCTGAATTCCCGGTGCCGTTTGAAAATCCATGTCGGCTACCCAGAGTGGAAGCATGTCATCGCTTCTTCCTCTTTCTTTTGCAAAATCATATTTCAGACATTTTGTTCCGTGTCTGTCCACTACTTTATCAAAATCGAACTTCATCTTAGCATCCTCCATTTTTCTCTTATATGATTTTGGCTTGCCGCATAACTGCCGCAAGCCTTCTCTTTTATATTTTCACTTTTTCTTCAATCTTACGCAAGTGCCTGTTCAAGATCTGCGATTAAATCATCTGCATTTTCAATTCCTACAGATAATCTTAAGAAGTCTTCTGTAATTCCAAGCTTTTCTCTTACTTCTACCGGAAGATCTCCATGTGTCTGAAGCATCGGATATGTGATCAGTGACTCCACTCCTCCAAGGCTTTCTGCGTAAGCGATCAGTTTCACACTTTCCAGAAGCTTTCTTGCTGTCGCTTCACTGTCCACCTTAAATGAAATCATACTTCCGAATCCGCTTGCCTGTGATGCATTTACCTCATATCCCGGATGTTCTTTCAATCCTACATAATAAACCTGTTTTACTTTTTCATGGCCTTTTAACCAGTTTGCAATCTTCATTGCATTGTCCTGCTGTGCTTTCAATCTTACGGACAATGTCTTGATTCCGCGTAAGATCAGATAACTGTCGAATGGTGCCAGACAGCTTCCGACTGTTTTATATGTATAGCGGATCTTCTTTGCTGTCTCTTCATCTGCCGAACAGAGGAATCCTGCCAGCGTATCGTTATGTCCGCCAAGGAACTTCGTTCCACTGTGGATGACCAGATCTGCGCCAAGTTCAATCGGTCTCTGGAATAATGGTGAAAGGAAGGTATTGTCAACGATAATCTTCAGATTATGTTTATCTGCAATCTCTTTCATTTTTCTAAGATCTGTGACACGCATGGTCGGGTTACTCGGTGTCTCAATATAGAGTGCTTTTGTGTTCTCTCTGATATTTGCTTCTACAAGTTCCGCATCAGCTGTATCTACATAGGAGAATTCCAGTCCTCTCTTTTCGCCGACAGACTCAAACATTCTGACAGAGCCGCCGTACAGGTCATCTGTGCAGAGGATGTGGTCTCCGCGGTCGAACAACTCCAGACAGAGTCCTACCGCAGCCATTCCATTTGCACATGCAACGGTGTCAGCTGCACCTTCCAGTGCTGACATAGTATGCTCGAGTTCTGTTCTTGTCGGGTTGCTCTCTCTTGTGTAATCATATCCTGTAGACTGGCCGATTCCAGGGTGGGCAAATGTTGCTGCCTGGTAGATCGGTACTGCTACCGAACCATAAGAATGTGTCTTTTCATCTGTTCCGTTTCCATGTATACATCGTGTCTCAAATCCGTAATTCATTGTTTATTTACCTCTTTCATTGTAATCATCAAGGAAATTATATTCCATGTCATCTTTGTGGTATCCGATAATGGTTCTTAAGTTGACATTATGAACACTTCGGAAAATGTTCTTTTCTATGGTATCTCCCTGTTTTCTGAATTCTTTGATCAGCGCCTTCATCTCGTCACGTTTGGAACCTCTTCCTCCACCGCATGATACGCAGTTCTCCGTGAATCTGCATGCACACTGGATGAAGTTGAGCTGATTGTAATCTCTCCATGCTATAATGTCGTCTTCCTTAATCAGATACATTGGTCTGATCAGCTCCATACCCTCAAAATTCTGGCTATGGAGCTTCGGCATCATCGTCTCCACCTTGCCACCATAGAACATGCCCATGAGGATGGTCTCGATCACATCATCAAAATGATGTCCGAGTGCAATTTTATTGCATCCCAGTTCTTTTGCGTGAGAATATAAGTAACCTCTTCTCATTCTCGCGCAAAGGTAACACGGGTTCTTATCGATATCTGCCACCGTATCAAAGATCTGTGTCTCGAATACGGTAAGCGGGATTCCAAGTACTTTGGCATTATCCTGGATGATCTTCCAGTTATCTTCGTTGTATCCCGGATTCATTACCAGGAATACCAGTTCAAAATTCGCCTTTCCATGTTTTAACAGTTCCTGGAAAAGCTTTGCCATCAGCATGGAATCCTTTCCGCCTGAAATACAGACTGCAATCTTATCTCCGTCCTGGATCAGATCGTACTCTCTGATTCCTTTGGTAAACTTTCTCCAGATGCCCTTGCGGAATTTCTTGATAATACTGCGTTCGATCTCTTTCTGCTTTTCACCGGTCGTATTCTCATCCTGTACGAACTCACTTAATTTCTTTCTTAAGAAAGAACGGTATCCACCTTCGATATTATAGGCTTCGTATCCGGCCGCTTCCAGTTCATAGACAGCATCCACACTCCACTCACCGGTATGACATAACACATACACCGATTTTTCCTTCGGAAGTTCTTCCATGCGTTCTTCTACGTCCGCAAGCGGGATGCTGACTGCTCCCGGTACGCTCCCTCTCATATAAGCATCTGCCGGACGGACGTCCAGTACTGTGATTGCATCCTGATCTAATTGTAATAACTCTTCTATCGTGATTGTCTTCATATGTTTAACCTCTCTCTATAATGCAATGGAATCCGGACTTTACGAGCTTGCTTTTCTAAATCAGCCCTTTCTATATTCCATCTGCATATCTGTGTAATTAATAGGTGCATTCCTTTTCCTATTAACCAGATAGGTTTTATCATTTATCTGGTATTATATGATGTTTTGCCCTGTATGTCAAGGAAGTAACGAATGTTTGAGAAACATTTATTTATCATTATTTTTCAACTATACGCTAGAAAAGTTTACCACAAAAAAGAATACTGTACCAGTGGTTTCCCGCTAATACAGTATGTTTTGTTGTTTTCTCCGGACGCTCCCTGTATCAGAAAAAAGACTGCAGAATCCTTATGCAAGCATAAATTCTGCAGTCTTTTTCTGATACATGAACTGGTATTATATATAATACATATCCTGCCCGTAATCAATGTATTCCTGATACTCTTTCTCCAGATCATACAATGTCACCGACTGAAGGATCTCCGTCACGCTCTCATTGACCTTATCGATCACCAATTTCTGGATCGCATTGACACTGCCAATGTAATTCCCTTCTTTCGGGATCTCCTCATCGTCGATGCAGTAATCTCCCTCCAGCGCTTCTATAATAGAAGAAACAGTGATCTCCTGGGGCGGACGGCTTAAGAAATATCCTCCCTGAGAGCCTTTGATACTTTTTACAATGCCTGCTTTTCTAAGGCTTGCAAATACCTGTTCCAGATACTGTGGAGATATCTTATTCCGCTCTGCAATGCTGTTGAGCGCCACCTGTTCAGTTTTTGAATTGATGGCCAGATCGATCAACGCTCTCAGACCATATCTGCTTTTCATTGAAAGTTTCATGTATATCTCCACACTCCTTAATCATTTCTTATTTTACGGCTTTGAATGCCTCATCCAGATCCTGGATAATGTCGTCAATGTGCTCTGTTCCGATTGACAGACGGATTGTATTAGGCTTGATTCCCTGATCTAATAATTCTTCTTCTGTGCACTGGCTGTGTGTTGTTGTTGCCGGATGGATAACCAGAGATTTTACATCTGCAACGTTAGCAAGCAGTGAGAAGAGTTCCAGATTGTCAATGAAATCTTTTGCTTTCTGTGCATCGCCTTTGATCTCAAATGTGAAGATAGATCCTCCTCCATTTGGGAAATATTTCTTATATAATGCCTGCTGTTCCGGATCATCAGATACAGCCGGGTGATTTACTTTTTCTACCTGTGGATGGTTGTTCAGGTATTCCACTACTTTCAGTGCATTCTCAACGTGACGCTCTACACGTAATGATAATGTCTCGAGTCCCTGTAAGAAGATGAAAGAATGAACTGGTGAAATTGTTGCTCCTGTATCTCTTAAAAGGATGGCACGGATCTTAGTAACAAATGCTGCAGGTCCTACTGCTTTCGTAAAGCTGATTCCGTGGTAGCTTGGGTTTGGCTCTGTAAGAGAAGCGAATTTTCCGGATGCTTCCCAGTCGAATTTACCACTGTCAACGATAACACCACCGATGGTTGTTCCGTGTCCACCGATGAATTTTGTTGCTGAATGAACAACAATATCTGCACCGTACTCGATTGGTCTTACAAGGTAAGGTGTTGCAAATGTATTATCTACAACAAGTGGAATTTTATGCGCATGTGCAATCTTTGCAATCTTTTCGATATCTACAACGTCTGAGTTTGGATTTCCAAGTGTCTCGATGTAGAGTGCTTTTGTGTTGTCCTGGATTGCTGCTTCTACTTCATCATAGTTGAAGATATCAACAAATGTTGTTGTAATTCCATACTGTGGAAGTGTGTGCTCTAACAGGTTGAATGATCCACCGTAAATGTTCTTAGCTGCTACGATATGATCTCCGTTCTGAGCCAGGTTCTCGATTGTGTATGTAACTGCTGCTGCTCCGGATGCTACTGCCAGTGCTGCGACTCCTCCTTCCAGTGCTGCAATACGTTTTTCGAATATATCTTCTGTAGGGTTTGTCAGACGTCCGTAAATGTTACCTGCATCTGCCAGTCCGAAACGAGCTGCTGCATGGTCACTGTTGCGGAATACATAGGAAGATGTCTGATAGATCGGTACTGCTCTTGCATCTGTAACCGGGTCTGGTTTTTCCTGTCCTACGTGTAACTGTAATGTTTCAAATTTTAAATTTCTATTCTCTCTTGTAATTTTTTCGCTCATGGGTTTGATCTCCTTTTCTTCTTATATAAATGTGTATTTATCCGTTGATACTGTCCCGTCTGCTCCGGGGTATATATCTTTTATTCTGTAAATAATGGTGTTGAGTAATATCTGTCTCCTGAATCTGGAAGCAATGCTACGATTGTCTTTCCTTTGTTCTCCGGACGTTTTGCCAGTTCAATGGCTCCTGCAAGTGCTGCTCCTGAGGAAATACCTACCAGAACTCCCTCTTTCTTTGCAAGAAGTTTGGCCGTTTCAAATGCTTCGTCTGCTTCTGCTTTGTAGATTTCGTCGTAGATCTTGGTATCCAATGTCTCTGGAACGAATCCTGCTCCGATTCCCTGAATCTTATGCGGACCTGCTTTTCCTTCGGAAAGGACTGGTGAGGAAGCTGGTTCCAAAGCTACGATCTGAACTTCCGGTTTCTTCTCTTTTAAGTAAGCACCAATTCCGGAAAGTGTTCCGCCGGTTCCGACACCTGCGATCACGATGTCGACTACTCCGTCTGTATCATTCCAGATCTCAGGACCTGTTGTCTTCTTATGCGCCGCCGGGTTTGCCGGGTTTACAAACTGTCCAGGAACGAAGCTGTTTGGAATCTCTTTTGCGAGCTCATCTGCTTTTACGATGGCTCCCTTCATTCCTTTTGCTCCTTCTGTAAGTACGATCTCTGCACCGTAAGCTTTCAGGATGTTTCTTCTTTCTACGCTCATCGTCTCTGGCATTGTCAGGATGATTCTGTATCCTTTTGCTGCTGCGATAGATGCAAGACCGATTCCTGTGTTACCGGATGTTGGCTCGATGATGACAGAACCTTCTTTTAAGATTCCCTTTTCTTCTGCATCTTCGATCATTGCTTTCGCAATTCTGTCTTTGACGCTTCCTGCCGGGTTGAGATATTCAAGTTTTACAAGAAGTGTTGCTTCCAGGCCAAGTTCTTTTTCTATGTTTACTACTTCCACCAGTGGTGTGTTTCCGATCAGTCCCAATGTTCCTTTATAAATCTTTGACATTTTCTGCTTCCTACCTTTCCTACTTTTTTGGTATGTTTTCTTGATGAATTTACTATACTACTTTAATTCCTATTTGTCAACTATGTTTAGTATGTTTTTGTATTTTTTATTTTTCATGCGCGCAAGCGCAACAACATCGCATTCGTCCCCACATTCGCTTTTCTTTTGTCATTATCCTGCACGCTCCTTTCCGTTCTTAACTATAATAAAACCAATCCTTATATTTCCTATTATTTTGATAGGTTTTATGGATTGGTTTTATTATATTACCGCTATGTCATATTTGTCAAGTATGTTTTTGTAAAATTACTCCCCTGCTTCATGAAGACAACGAACGTCCTGTTTATTCTTTCCTATTCATTATTTTGAAATTTGTGAGAGTTTCTCTCTTCCATGTGGAAGCAGCCATGCTTCTTCATCCGGTCCCTTGGCAATGATCCCATGAATGTTTCCCGGATTGCAGTCGATGTGATAATGCTTTTTGATTGCCGCAAAGTCTGTTGTGTCTCCGAATCCGGGTGTCTGGTAAAGATCTCTTGCATACGCCCACAGATTCTTATAGTCTCTCAGACGTTTCTTATTTACACGGAAGATATTATGATACGCCACATCGAATCTTGCCAGTGTTACATATAATCTAACATCAGATTCCGTAATCTTATCTCCGAACAGATATCTTCTGCCTTCCAGTCTTTCTTCCAGCCAGTCCAGACGGTTGAACACTGTATGATAAGCTTCCTCATATGCTTCCTGGCTTCTGGCAAATCCCGCTTTATACACTCCGTTATTTACTTCTCTGAAAATAATATCATTCAGGGCATCGATTTCTTCCCGTAACTCTTCCGGATAAAGATCCGGAGCTCCCGGTTTGTGATATTTCTTCCATGCAGTTTCAAAATACAGTGTCAGATGGAAGTAATCGTTATTTACAACCTTCTTTGTCTTCAGGTCTACCAGTGCCGGTACGGTGAATCTTCCCTTATAATCCGGATCTGCATTCAGATATACTTCGCTGATATAATGAATTCCAAGTACCGGATCCACATCACCTTCATCCAGTGTAAATGCCCAGTCACTTCTCGGTACATTCGGACGTTTCGGATCTGCTTTTCCGACACTGATCACATCCTCCAGTCCCAGTAATTTTCTTACGATGATACTTCTGTGTGCCCACGGGCATACCGGTGCCCAGAGAAGTCTGTATCTACCGGCTTCTACCGGGAGCTGTCCTTCTTCTTCTCCGAACGGTGTAGCGAAACGGTTCTTCTGTCTTATGAATTTTCCGCTTTTGTCTACTTCTTTTCCTGTCCATTTATCTGATGAAATTCTCATTCTTTTGGTCTCCTCTCGTATTCATTATCTCCGAATCTATATCCATCCGGCAGAAGGAAGCCTTCATCCTCCAGCCACTTTTGTTGTTCTTCGTCTCCTGCGAACATCACAAATCCCGTCTTCTGTCTTCGGAATCCGAACTTTTCATACATTGCAAGGGTCTGTGGATGTGTGTACAGAATAATCGTACATCCTTTTACCTGTTCCACCAGAGAATCCACAATTGCTCTTCCAAGTCCATTTCCCTGATATGCCGGTCTTAATGCTACATTATAGATGGCTGCCTGGCATACACCGTCTGACAATGCTCTTCCACATCCAACGATTTTATCTCCATCACAGATAAACGCTACTGCGTAACTGTTTTTAAATATCTTTTCTTCTGTAGCCGGATCATAATGGCTTAACTGGCTTTCATCCAGAATGTCTGCTACTTCGTTCCAGTCTACATTTTCTTTGTCTGTTTTTATCCAAATATTCATTTTTAATTCTCTCCTCTACCTTTGATGTACTATGCTATATGACGTTAGCAACCAGGAGCTTTTTCCATATACTCAGATATAACAAAAGATACCTGCCGGATTTCAAAAATATGGAGATTTGCCTCCTTATCTTAAAATCCCGGTATCTTCCTGTTATATTTCGTATTTATACTATTTTCTAATTCCTAAATTGAATATTCCGGCTCCACCATACGGTTGATCTTCGCAAAGAATTCCCTTACACGATCACTCTTCGGATGATTGAATACTTCTTTCGGAGGTCCGTCCTCAATAATCCTTCCATTTTCAAGGAAAATAACTCTCGTCGCAACATTCTTTACGAAATTCATCTCATGAGATACTAAAAGCATCGTGTATCCTTCATTCGCCGCTTTCTTGATCGTATCCAGTACTTCTCCTACAAGCTCCGGATCCAGTGCAGATGTAGGCTCATCCAGAAGAAGCAATTCCGGTTCCATCGCAAGTGCTCTTGCGATTGCAACACGCTGTTGCTGGCCTCCGGATAAATGTGCCGGATAATGGTTCGCCCATTCCAGAAGTCCTACGTTCTTAAGCTGCTTTCTTGCAATCTCTTCAGCCTTTTTCTTATCCATCTTCTTTACAACGATCAGGCCTTCCATAACATTTTCCAATGCAGTCTTTTTTGAGAAAAGGTTAAAACTCTGGAATACCATGCTGGTTCTTTTTCTGAGTTCTACCAGTGATTTCTTATCGCTGTGTGCCAGATCCACATTCAGATCATCGATCGCAATACTTCCGTTTTCCGGTTTTTCCAGCCGGTTCAGACAGCGAAGAAATGTTGACTTTCCTGTTCCGGATGGTCCGATGATCGCTACGACATCGCCTTTGTTGATATCCAGATCAATCCCATCCAGAACTACGTTATTATTAAATTTCTTAGAAATATTTTTAATTTCGATCATTGATTCAATGCCCCCTCATCTGTCTGTATTGCCGGTGCATCCTCCGGTATGCGGATTTTCTTCTCGATCAGTTTGATTCCCTGCTCTACGATGATCGTAATGATCCAGTAGATGATCGCCAGAGATACATAGACCTCAAAGTAACGGTATGTACGTCCGGCAATGATCTTTCCTGCTGCCGTCATCTCTACGACTGCACAGACGAATGCAAGTGATGTTCCCTTAATCAGGCCGATAAAAGAGTTACCAAGTGATGGAAGTGCAACCACAATTGCTTCCGGAAGAATCACTCTTCGTAATGCCTGGAAATATGTCATACCAAGTGCATTGGCTGCCTCGATCTGTCCCTTTGGTACAGATTCCAGTGAAGCTCTGATCACTTCTGCGTTGTATGCCGATTCATTGACTGCCAGTGCGATAAATGCATAGATGATCGGTGCCACGCCGTTGGCGTTATAGTTCGTTCCATATTTCAGGTTGATAGCTTTTAAGATCATCGGGATTCCAAAGTATGTTACATACAACTGTACCAGTACCGGAGTTCCACGGATCACTGAAATATACAGATTGGCAAGCTGTTTTAATACCGGTATCTTTTTCATCTTGATCAGTGCAAGGATCAGTCCGAGGATCAGGCTGACGATCATGGATACCACTGCCAGTTCCAGTGTCACCGGCAGATAAGTTAACAGATCCGGTATCTGGGTAAATACCATCTTAATATCAAATAAATTACTCATGCTGATTCTTCCTTTCTGGATTCCAGACTGATGTTAGTTTGGAGTTTTTTCAAACTGATCATCTTCCGGAGCTGTATCCTGTCCGAAATATTTCTGGCTTAATTCTGTAAGTGTTCCATCCTTTTTCAGTTCTTTTAACTGCTCGTCTACTTTGTCTCTGAGTTCTTCCTGATCTTTCGGGAAAATGTAATAAGCATAGCTGTTATCTGCGATTGCTTTTGCATCTTCATCAGAGATCTGATTAGCAACTACATCATAGTTGTATTCTTTCTGATATGCGTTGTACATTGCCACATCAATGATCGCAAGATCTGTTGTTCCATCTTCGATATGCTGTAATGTGATCGCTGTATCTGCATCGGTATAAGTAATGTCGATCTTCTTATCCGGATTCTTTTCATTCCAGCTCTCGATTGCTGTTGTAACACTAACACCGGACTGTCCTTCAAAGGATTTTCCTGCTGCATCTGCAAATGTTTTTACTTCCGGTGCACCTTTTTTGGTAATGAATACATATCCGATCTTGTCATATGGATAAGAGTACAGATAAGATTTCGCTCTTTCTTCATTGTATGAGAAGTTATTGACTCCGATCTGATAAGTTCCGCTTGTAACTCCGGAGAATACAGAAGGGATATCTGTTACTTCAATCTGAAGATCATATCTGTCTAAGCGGTCAAAGACTTCTTTTAATACTTCGACATCATATCCTGTTGTCTCATTGTCATCCCCTACATAGGTATAAGGCTTTACATTCGCTCCGGTTCCTGCTTTTACTGTTACCGTCTTCGTTCCGCCGGAACTTTTGCTGTCACTTTTGGAAGATCCGGATCCTCCGCCACATCCGGTTGCCAGTACTCCAAGTGCTACAGTGATTGCTGCTATGCTTACCAGTTTATTTCTTTTCATAATACATTCTCCCTCTTTATACTTTGTTCGTTTCTCTGTTTTTCATCTGTATTTTCTGTCCGCTGCAGGTTACAGTTGTTTTTCCGTCATGATACACTGAAATGCTCCGGTTCCTGTAATCTGCTTTGGATCAGCCACATAACCAAGCTTTTCATAAAATCCAACTGCTTCGGTTCTGGAATTGATAAAGATCTTTTTCACACCACGCTCTGCAAACCAATCTTCTGCCGCCGTGATCGCCGCTGCTCCATAATGCTGTCCACGGTATTCCTTAAGTGTTGCGACTCTTTCAATCTTTCCAGTATTCTCATCCAGCTGATGCAGTCTGCAGGTCGATACCGGATGGATTCCATCCAGCACCAGTATGTATTCATCGCCTGCCTTATCTTCACCAAACTCCATCTCCAGTGACACACCAAATCCATTGCACATGGCCTCAGTCCTCACATAATGGACTCCTGCGATCTCCCATTCTTTATCTGTTACACGGATTGCTTCCATCGGTTCTTCCTCCTGTTTTTTGTATCTGTTTTCTGCCTATTTTTCTGCTTTCCACTTATGAGCCGGATCCTTACTGAGTGCTTCTCTTCCGGTTGGCTGGCTCCAGATTGTATCCCAGTCCGTCTCCTGTACAACAATGTCGTAATATACATTCTCCCAGTAATCTTCCGGTGCATGCGTAAGATCCTCAGATGCTGCGAAATCTTTGAAATATGTATTGTGTCTGAATGCCGGGATCTGATACAGATCTCTTGCATATGGCCACAGGTTCTTGTAATCTACCAGTCTGTGTACGCAAGGTCCGATATTTCTGGAATAGCTGTAGTCAAATCTTGCAAGTGTTGTATACAGACGGATGTCACTGTCTGTGATGTAATCACCAAATAAGAATCTCTGATTCTCCAGACGTTTGTCCATTGCTTCCAGTCCTGCGAAGAATGTCTCATATCCGTCCTTAAATGCCTGTAAGCTTTCTGCAAACTGTGCGCGGTATACGGCATTATTGACATTTTCGAATAACCATACATTCAGCTTATCGATCTCTTCTCTTAATTCTTCCGGATAAAGGTCCGGTGCGCCTTTTTTATGAAATGGTTTAAAAGCTGTCTCGAAATGATTCGTCAGATGGTGGTAATCGTTATTTACTACTTTCTTCTCTTTGTAATCTACCAATGCCGGTACGGTAGTTCTTCCTTCATAATCATCATCTGCGTTGTAATATAATTCACTTAAGAACTGTGCTCCCGTCTCCTTGTTAATATGATTCGGTGAGTTTACGAATTCCCATCCAAGTGGTTTTTCATAATCGCCCCAGTCTACGATTTCAACTTTGATTGCCTTATCAAGTCCGAGTAACTCTCTTGCGATGGATGCTCTGTTTGACCAGTTGCATCCTTTTCCCCAGAATAAGATATATCTGTCTGCTTCTACCGGATTTTCTCCTTCTCCGAATCCTTTGGTGAAATGATTCGGCTGTCTGTGAAAGTTTCCATATTCATCTATTTCCTGACCAGACTCTGTAGGTCTGACTCTGATCTGTCTTCCGTTTACTTCATAATATTCATGTTCTGCCATCTTACGATTCCTACCTTTCTGTATTGTTCTTCTATATCGCTGCTGTATATTTTCTTAATCCTGTTTTTCTGTTCTGAATTTATTACCCGGATCGCTGCTGAGTCTTGCTCTGTTATGAGGTGCTCCCCAGTATGCATCAAAGTCAATCTCATCTAAGAATCTTGCATTGAATGACTCGAATGTTCTTCCCTGTTTCTTGTTATCCGGATTTGCAAAATCTTTAAAATATGTATTGTTCTTGAATGCCGGAATCTGATACAGGTCTCTTGCATATGCCCACAGGTTCTTGTAAGTGAACAGTGGATGTTTGGTGTGTCCGAGCTGATGTGTATAACGGATATCCAGTCTTGCAAGTGTTACATAAAGTCTCACATCACTGTCTGTTACATAATCTCCGAATAAGAATCTCTGGTTCTCCAGTCTTTCTTCCAGCAGATCCATTGCTGCGTAGAAAGAATTGTATGCATCCCAGTAAGCTTCTTTCGATCTGCAGAAGGTTGTCTTGTATACTCCGTTGTTGATGTTATCGAACAGCCAGTAGTTCATCTCGTCGATCTCATCTCTTAACTCTTCCGGATACAGATCCGGTGCATTCTTTTTATGGAATGGCTTGAAATCTACTTCAAAATAATTAGTCAGCTTATGATAGTCGTTATTTACGACTTTTCCTGTCTTTACATCGATCAGTGCTGGTACGGTAGTTCTTCCTGTATAATCATCGTCTGCTTTGTAATATGCTTCACTTAAGAACTGAATATCCAGAACCGGATCTACGTTATCTTTGTCATATACAAATTCCCATCCAAGGTTCTTTTCATGATCCGCATGATCTACCATATTTACGCTGATTGCTTCATCTAATCCAAGAAGTTCTCTTACAATCGAAGCTCTGTTAGACCAGTGGCAAAGCTTTGCCCATACCAGTCTGTATCTGCCTGCTTCTACCGGATTCTTTCCTTCCCCGAATCCTTCGGTGAAATGATTTGGCTGGCGGACGAAATATCCATTCTCATCTACCTCCGAAACCGTCTCTACCGGACGAACTCTTATCTTTCTTCCATTTACTACTTCATAATCAAATTCTGCCATGTCACTGTCTCCTTTTTTTGTCTTTCTTCTATCTTTTCTTCTGTTTTCTATAAAATGTTAGTGAATCTTCTTTATACTTTCATTTCATCTTTCTTGATATCTGTGATTCTCTATACCTTATTCTGTTTTATTCGAACAGATCTGTAGACAGATATCTGTCTGCCGAATCCGGGAAGATCGTTACGATCGTCTTGCCCTTATTTTCCGGTCTTTTTGCAATTTCTGTTGCTGCAAAGAGTGCCGCTCCTGCGGATATTCCGATAAAGCTTCCTTCTTTTCTGGCTGCTTTTCTTACTGTCCCATAAGCCTCATCGTCTGTCACCGTGATCACCTCATCCAGAAGTTCTACATCCGTAACCGGTGCGATCACACCACCTCCGATTCCCTGTATCTTATGTGGCCCTGCCTCACCTCCGGAGAGTACCGGGCATCCGGCAGGTTCTACACCGATGATCTGAATATCCGGATTCTTTTCTTTTAAGAATTTCCCGGTTCCACTAATTGTTCCACCGGTTCCGACCGTTGCAACAAAGATATCCACATTTTCACCGGTATCTTTCCATATCTCCGGACCGGTTGTCTGATAATGTGCTTCCGGATTGGATGGATTACCGCCCTGTCCGGTAATGATCGCATTTTCTGTCTGTTCCAGGATTTCGGCTGCTTTTTCATTCGCTCCGCCCATATTCTTTTCACCCGGTGTCAGAACTACTTTTGCTCCGTAAGCTTCCAGGATCCGGATTCGTTCTTTACTCATAGAGTCCGGCATGACGATGATCGCCTGATATCCTTTCGCTGCTGCAATTGCTGCAAGGCCGATGCCTGTATTACCACTTGTGGCCTCAATGATCGTTCCACCCGGTTTTAATCTTCCATCTCTCTCGGCCTGTTCGATCATATTCTTTGCAATTCTGTCTTTCACACTGCCTGTCGGATTGAACACTTCCAGCTTTGCAAGGATCTTTCCATCAAATCCTGCTTCTTTTTCAAATTTGTGTAATCTGAGAAGTGGTGTATTTCCAACCAGTTCTGTAATGTCATCTGCTATATTTGCCATGCCGTTCTCCTTTCTTATTGATTCTGTATATTCTAAGCAAATTTCTCTGCTCTGTTGTTTGGTTCATTCCAGTAACTTTCATCCGGTCCAAGTCCTACGATCTGGTATGGATTTTCTTCTTTGGTTCCGAGAAGTTCTTCCTGTTTGATCTTTTTGAAATCTGTAAATTCTTTAAACTTCGGAATGCTGTATAATTCTTTTGCATAATTCCAGAGGTTGTCATAATCTCTTAATGTATTTCGATTCAGTCTCTGTTTAAAATAATAGACTGCATCGAACCGGATCAGGATCTCGTATAATCTGTTGTCTTCCTCTGTGATCTCATTTCCTTCCAGGTATCTGTTGTCATTCAACAACTTTTCTAGGTTATCAAGAATCTGAAATGTATGATCATACGCTTTTTCATACGCTTCCTGCGTAACTGCTTCGCCGGCCGCTTTTATTTCTTTTTGTAATTCATCAATCAGTTTTACTGCCATTTTCGAACTCCTTTCATCGTGTCCGCTTATCTGGATATAACAAAAGCGGATACATCCTGATATCGTGTACCCGCTTCTTCTTATCTCTATCTTATCTCAGGTAACATGATATGCATGATTAACAAGCTGTATCCATCATCGACATCATACAGCAACAACACATCATGTTCTTTTTGCTTGTTTCTACATATCTTCTTACCATCGCTTTGTTCTCCTTTTTTGTATTTTAGTTTTCCTATCTGTTTGATATGTTTTGTATTATATTCATATATTTCCTATTTGTCAACTATGTTTTATAGTTTTTCTTTGTTTTTATTTTTGTACAATTTTAACGTAATAAATTATTTTTCCTTTTCCAGGTTTTGATAAGGGAGTTCTATTCCTTACTGCCGCTAATTCTTACTGCTGTTTTAACAGCTTATTCCCTGGATCTTTACTTAGATATTCTCTATCTGCAGGTATCTCCCAACCGGATGAATCCGGTCCCTTTGCAACCAGGCTGTGCACATTTCCCCAAAGAGGTTTTAAATGTGGGGATGTCTGATAATGCTTTTTATAGATATCGAAATAGGTATATTCCTTTACTTCCGGTATCTGATAAATATCTCTGGCATATGGCCATAAGTTTTTAAATTCCGTGAGCCGGTTCCTGTTCGCCCGGAATACCTGATGATAGGCAAAATCGAATCTTGCAAGCGTCGGATATAAATGAATATCTGCCAGAGTTATATAATCTCCAAACAGGAAACGTCTGTCTTCCAGTCTCTTGTCCAGTTCATCCATTACCGAAAAGAACTTATCATACGCCTCTTCATATGCTTTCTGTGATCTTGCAAATCCCATGCCGTAGACGCCTTCTGTGACATTTTTTACAATATACAGGCAGAACTCGTCAATTTCCTTTTCTCTTCCTGGCAGATATAATTGCGGCGCATCTTTTTTCTGAAAACTTTTAAAATCCTCCGTCAGAATCTTAGGGAGCCGCTTATAATCGTTATTCACACCCTTTCCGGTAACTGTATCGGCAAGCGTCGGTACCGTTGGTCTTCCCTGATAATCACCACCGGGAACCGAACGGTCATATATTTCTTTTAGAAAATGAACCTGCAGCACCGGATCTTTCTCCTGTGGATCTTCGGAAAAGACCCAGCCTTTCGGATCACGGTAGATTCCGGTCGTCCCAAGACTGATTGCCTGATCCAGTCTGAGAAGCTTCCATGTCAGTACACTTTTATGCGCATGCGGGCATGCCGGCATCCACAACAGCCGGTATCTTCCCGCTTCCAGCGGCCATTCTCCATCTTCTTTTCCGATTCTTCCATTAAAAATATTCTTCTGTTCTCCGATCTCACCATTTTCCTGAATCTGGTGACGGAATGTATTTTCAAATATTTCGATTCCCATGATCTGCTTCTCCTTTCATCATCTCACAATTTCATAGTTTTCCTAGTTGTTTGATATGTTTATTACCTTGCATTATATTCATACTTATCAGATTTGTCAACTATGCTATTTTATAAAGAACTATTTTATCCTTTTTATCATTGTGTATTTTTCTGATGCGCTATATAATTTCTTTATATAATCTGACAAAATACAGGAGGCAGTTATGAAGACTTATCACACTATCGTATTTCAAGAATCGGAAGGCGGCGGTAATCCATGCCCGGTCACACTGAATGCAGATGCCCTCACCACAGAAGAAATGCAGGCAATGACCCGAAAGTTCAGCTTTGAATCGGTATATCTCATGAAACCAACCAGATCTGACTGTGACATCAAAGCCAGATACTTTGTTCCATTACATGAGATGGAAATGTGCATCCATGCAACCATCGGAAGTGCAACCGTCTTAGTCCGCGAAAATATGTTCCAGAAATCTCCTATTATATACGAAACTGTATATGGACCGATCCAGGTCGACTGGATCCAAGAAGATGAACGGATCAAAGTAAGTGTCAATCAGTTTCTTCCGAAATATGCAGATCATAATCCAAAGACAGCAGAAATCTGTGCAGCACTTCGTATTTCTGAAAAAGACCTTCTCGACTATCCGGTCCAATCCGTTGCCACTTCCCGTATGAAGCTGATTATTCCACTAAAAAGCCGGGAAATTCTTGACCATCTTGATCCGGATTTTGATAAACTCTGGGATTTGTGTGATGCATATGAAACTACCGGTTTCTATCCATTCGCACCGGAAACGGCTTCTGACGGCACAACACACTTCTGCGCAAGGCAATTTCCCAAAAGAGCCGGGTATCCGGAAGATCCTGCAACCGGTGTTGCTGCTTCTGCTCTTGGTGCTTACCTTGCCAAATACGAGTTTCTTCCATTGAAAGATGGTTGGAATACTTATCAGATCAGGCAGGGATTTGCCATGCACCGTCCAAGTGTGATCGAGTCAGAGATTTATATAGAAAATGGCCGCATTACTGCTACACGTGTATGTGGTGATGCCTTCATTACGGACACTTCTGTCTGACACACTTTTATCCGGTACTTTTCTATCCGGTACTTGTGCCAGGACATGTCCGTTACATATAATACACATTTTGAAAGAGAGGTTTTATTCATGAAATTCTTAATCCTGTTTCTGGTCGCACTCATCATCAGTTCGATCGGATTCAAAAAATTCGTCTGGTTCATTTCACTGGGCTACGGATTCTCCATTGCCGGAATCGGCGTGGCATTACCCGTTTTGTTCCATGAAAGCCTGACACCTGTTACTATCGTTCTGTCACTGCTTCTGATTGTCTACGGATGCAGACTTGGGGGATATCTGCTGATTCGTGAACGACGCAGTGCTTCTTACCAGAATACAATGAAACACGAGATCAAAGACGGCTCCGATATGAATCTGATTCTTAAGATCCTTGTTTGGGCTGTCTGTGCACTCTTGTATGTATGTGAAGCTTCACCCGTACTCTTCCGTCTGGAAAATGCAGCGGGTACAGATATCATGGCTATCATCGGAACGATTATCATGGCTCTTGGCATCATCCTGGAATCTGCTTCCGATCTTACCAAGAACCGCTTCAAGAAAGAACATCCAAAGCGTTTCTGTGATGTCGGTCTGTTCCGTATTGTACGCTGCCCGAACTATCTCGGAGAAGTGCTAATCTGGACTGGTGTATTTCTCTCCGGTGTGACAGCTCTTCACGGTGCGCTTCAGTGGATTGCCGCCGTATCCGGCTGGGTATGTATCGTCTATATCATGTTCGGCGGCGCCAGACGTCTGGAACTCAGACAGAATAAGAATTACGGCAACGATCCAGAATACCAGAAGTATGTGAAGACGACACCGATCCTTCTTCCGTTCATTCCGCTTTACAGCGTTGCAAAATATAAATGGCTGGTGGGATAAATGATGCGGGGAAAAAATGTAAATAAGAAAACAACCACGAATGCGAATACTACTGTTAATAAGAAAAAATATGAAGACTTTCCACTATCACTTGCCTTGTTCGATGCATTGCCGGTTCTCTTTTTCAGTGCCGCTGTCGTGCTGATCGGACTGAACTATAAGAACCCGTTTTTTATCACAGGGTCGCTCCTCTGTACACTGGCAGGTGTGGGGAAGGTTCTGTGGAAGATCATCATCGCAGCTGCCAGACGTGATATTGTCTGGATGAACCGGCAGCTCAGGATTCTGATGCCGGCCGGCTTCCTTCTAATCATTATCGGAATTGTTACCGGACATGTAAATATACATATGCTAAAGGGAGAGATTTTCTCTCTCCCTACCGGTATCTTCTTTGGAATTACGGTGATTGGAATGATGCTGATGAGTATCTTTGCGGTCAGATTAGACGGAACGAAACTCCGCTCTAACTGGATTGAACAGATTACAAATGCGATTGCACAGGGATGTTTTCTGCTTGGTGTTATCTGTCTTTTGTAATCTTGCAAACTTTTATACTCCTTGTGCTTCCACAATTCTGCCATCTTCTATATAGATGATTCTTTCCGAATATTCTGCCACGCTTCGATCATGTGTGACCATAATAATCGTCTTATGCATCACGGAATGAATCTTGCTGAATACATCCATTACAATCTCTGTCGACCGGGAATCGAGGTTTCCGGTCGGCTCATCTGCAAAAATCACATCCGGCTGGTTCACCAGTGCTCTGCAGATGGCTGCTCTTTGTTTCTCTCCTCCGGACAATTCATACGGATATTTTCCCAGAAGATTTTCAATCTGAAGAGACACTGCAAGCTTTTTTGCTTCTTCTTTACACTCTTGATCATCTTTATGATCCAGTATCATCGGAAGCATGATATTCTCAAGCACGGACAAAGAATCCATCAGATAATAATCCTGATATACGAACCCCATATCCTGACGCCTGATTCTTGCAAGCCGGTCTCCTCTGAGTTCTTCACTGTCGATTCCTTTAAAATATAATTTTCCCGATGTCGGACGATCGATCAGTCCAAGTAACTTTAACAGTGTCGTCTTACCGGAACCCGATTTCCCCATGATGGAGATAAATTCCTGTTCTTGGATCTGCAGGCTTACATCTTTTAATATTTCAATCTCTGTCTGCTCCTGATTCGAAATCACGTATTTCCGTGACATATTCTCCGTTCTTAATAATATATTATCCTTCATCTCTCATCCCTGCCTTTCTTGAAAATACCTGATATATGATTACCACATATAACATTCTTAAGAAAAGTACTCCAGCTGTTAACAGCACTTCCAGTTGTATACACATTCCCGCTATTGTCTCTGGGAACATCCTTGCTTTTAAAACTGCCCTGAGAAATAGTCCCAGTGCCGCAACCAGCATACATGCCGGAAGATAATAGTAGAAACTAATCTCTTTCCAATAAATCTTTCTTCTTTCTTTTCCATTCATCCCAAGATTTTTAAGAAATTTTTCTCTTAAAGTAATTTCCCTTAATTCCATCCGGCACATCGTATAGAAAACAATCACATCTATAAGCATCAGGTAACTGTTGATCAGGATTTTTACTGCTCTTTCTGAGGTCATATCTGCTTTGGCAGTCTCTGAATTATAATGAAATCTTACGGTAGAATCATAGTTACCTATGTATTTGTGCGCTTCTTCTTTCTTTTCCAGTGACTGATCTATCTTCCTCAGTACCCTGTTTCTGTTACTTATTCCTGACTTTACGGATATCAGTACCAGTTTTTCCGGTCCCTGGATGATCGTTGATTCTCCGTAATAGCTCTTTGCATCTTCGGTCGGAATTCCCCAGATGGCATCTATTCTTTTCCATTCTGTTCTGGCCTTTTCAAAATATGTATCTGAAAATACAACAATATTTTCACTTTTTTCTGTACTGTAGCATCCGGTCAGACTTCCAATTTCTTCCCCACTCACTATTCTTTCTATATATGTATTTTTCCTATTTCCCCAATCATACCCCGTGGCTGGAACACCAATATGCAGATTCGGTCTTGATTTTCCATAAAACCAGTCAACCGGCTGAGCCTTTGTCGAACGATCCTGCTGGTGTACCAGGTACACCTTTTTCCCTGCTGTATCCAGATTTAGTTTCTTTGCCTCATAATTTTTATTAATTGCCTTTTTCAATCTGTGATACGTCGTCTCCGAGATCCCAATCTCCTGCCCCTGGAGCCGCCACTCTGATCCTCTTTCGACACGTTCCGTTTTATCTGCCGTTGCCACACGTACCATCGGATACTCCGTGATACTGATATCTGACTGATATATTTCCTCCAGATTACGTAAAAGTTTTTCATCCTTATCATCAGCAATACACATAAAGTCATATGGATATAATGACGACACCGGCTCTGCTGTTGCCACACTGATCACCTGGAATCCAAAGTAAAAGCAGACCAGAAAACTAAGTACAAAGAATAATACTCCATATCTTGCAGCTGTTTTTGACCGGTAATATAGTTTATTGCGTTGTAATAAATGACGGTAATATTTTCTTTCCTGTCTGTTCCGTATATTATTTAATATCAGTGCCATACTGCTTCGGACAATCAGATATGTTCCTGCAAAGAACAGCGCAAGCAGATATATACTTTCATGATTATAGATTTTCCGGTATTGCATCACTGCATAACTACAACAGAATATCCCCACCGCCAGTTTTCCAACCGGAAATTTTCCTGCCAGCTTCTCTTTTCTCACACTTTCCTGTGTACTGGTAATAATCCGGAAATCCGCTTCCAGCTCTTTCATCAGTAGAAAACTCAGTCCATAGATTCCAAGAGATACCAGACAGATGACCGGATAGGTCAGCTTCGAATAACCTACCAGCTCTCCTTTCACATCTGCCATGTACGGAATCAGCTTCCGGAATATCAGAAACAAGCCTTTCCCGGCAAAAAATCCACTGATACTTGCAATCACATAGCAGATACCTGCTTCTGTCGCAATCATCTTCTTCGTGTCCGCGGATGATATTCCCATTCTCTTTAGCAGCATATACTGTGGAATCCGTTTTCCAAGATAGGAAACCATTACTGTGATGATCAAAACAATGCTACAGAATAATAACAACATTCCCGCATAGACAAATTGCCGGCTGATTCCATCTTCCTGCAGAAACATAATCTCACTGGAATGCTTTGCAGAAAGAATCTGATAACACATACTTCCGGAATATGCGATCGCAACGATCAGCATTTCGCAGATGATTAACAGAATCGTTTCTTTTCTGTTATACCACATATTTTTCCAGATGATCCTACGAAATAAATTATTTTGTTTCTTTTCTGTCTGTGAGGCTTTTGTTCTCTGCATATTCCGCTCCCCCTTGTCGTTTTCTTAATGGGATTGTAAGCCTTCAAGTGGCTTGAAGGTCAAGAGAATATGCGGAAATTTTCTTTTATCTACAGTACCTGCCACCGGCAGCTCCTTATGAATGCATTGCAATACAGAGAACTTGCCGCCGGCAACTTCTCTTGCATACTTTGGTATGTTAAAAAAGTGAAGGATTTTCTTAACCCTTCACTTTGTCATCATTATTTATCTCTTTCGTTCACGTTCTAATTCTTCTTTTAGTCTTTTGATTTCTTCGCTCTGCTGATTTATCTGCTCACTCTGCTGATTTATCTGCTCATTTTTCCGGCTAATCTCATCTTTATTTTCTTCCAGTTTTTTCTGCATATCGTCAACCATTAACTTGACCGTATTTCGATCCAGTTCCAGCAATTCTTTTGAAAACATCTGCATCACCTCTTCGATATTCCGGCAGATATCATAGACTTGATCATACATTTCTTTAAAATCTGGATATTTATTTATAATCTCCACAATTGCATCCGGATCATCCATACAGAAAAAAGCAAGCCATGCTTCCAGCCGATTCTCTATTTTTATCCTTCCATCTCCATTTTGCTGAATCTTCTTAAAGATGTCAAGTGGTATGAATAAATATTCCTGCAATAAATTTATATTTATTCCTGAATCAGATTTTTGTACAAAACGATGTATATAACGTTCAGGGAATTCTTTGAATTCTGCGGGACTTTTCTCAAACAACACAATTGTATACACTCGTTTAATATCTCGATAAGAAAAATTTTTTCCTTTTATTCCTCTTACTCTTTTATATTGCCGTAACAATAAATCAGCAGAATAACATGCACTTCTTTCTCCCGGAAAATAATATCCGATTTTCTGTATTTCAAGATTTGCAATTCTTCCATCTTCTAACTGTACTACCATATCCGTTACCAACAATGATGATTCATCGGCAAGCCGCGTTCCATCATTCGGCAAAATATCTACAATTTTTACTTCCTGATTCAGTAGCAATGAAAGCAATTCATTTACTCTTTCCGGTGTACTCTCTGGATTCAGAATTTCCTTTATCATGAAATCATACATGATTTTTACTCCTTTTACTCCCGTACAAAAATCCAGAAATTCCTTTCTGTCATCCTGCTTCCATCCATAAAAAATATCATTTAATTTTCTTCTGTTTTCAATCTCATCCAACACCTCCTCCCTTGTCCGAATCATTGGAAAATACTGTTGAAGTTTGTTCATCATAGGCATGTCCTCCTGAAAATATTAGATTTTGTTCTGTCAAGTTGTGAATTCTGTTTCAGACATTTTTAGGTGTGAAACGATTGAAACTTGATACCTTTCGGCTCAGAAATACTCAAGATCATTTAGAACTTACTCTTTAAAGTGAATTTAGAATATCATATCAAAAATATAATTTCAAGATTAAGTTTTATAAATTCAAAAATTTATTTTTTAACAATACAAAACAGTACCATATTTCCAAAACATTTTCATATATTATGAAAATATTTATTTGGAAATACAGTACTGTCTTATTACATAAAATGTCTCTCCGTCTTCTCCAATATCTCCATCGCTGTCTTCGTCTTTCCAAGACCTCCAAACGTACAGCGAAGTTCCAACGGCAGAGACTTTCCGATTTCATATATCGCCTGTATCGTCTCATCCAACGGAATCACTTTGTCATAGCCTGCCAGAATCATATTGGCACTTGAGATTGCGTTGCTTCCGCCCATGATATTTTTCCCAAGACACGGAACCTCAACCCTGTTTCCGACCGGATCACAGGCAAGTCCCGTAATGTTCTGGAGTGCAACCGACGCCGCATCCATGCATTGTGTCACATTTCCGCCCATCATCTGCACCAGTGCTGCTGCCGCCATACCGGAACCGGCGCCACACTCTACCTGACAGCCGCCGACTTCCGCCGAAAATGTTGCTTCTTCAGCAAAAAAGATTCCGACCAGACCGGCAACAAGCAGTCCCTTTACCATCTCTTCTCTTGGAAAATTCATGGCTCTTCCAAGTCCGATGATCGTTCCCGGAAGACAGCCACACGAACCGCAAGTCGGAGCAGCTACAATGAGTCCCATGGAACTTTTAGTCTCCATAACAGCTGTGATCGATTTGATCACCGTGTTCAGCGGTTCACATGGAATCAGCTTTCTATTCTGTTCTGTCTCCTAGATTTTCTGTGACTGTGCTCCGAGAATCCGGTCCTTGTATTCCGTTCCCGCAAGTCCTTCATCCACGGCAGCTTCCATGATTTTTAAAATCTCTTCCATCTGTGTAAATACTTCATCCACAGATTTGCCGCCACGGCAGCTTTCATAATAAGCCGCATATTTCCACGGCTCCATATTATTTTCTTTTGCATAATTCAAAAGCTGTTCTGCCGAAGAATACGGTACTTCACAATGACCGCTTGAATGTGTCGGAAGTACAGGTTCCAGATAGATCACATCCAGAACACCATCTGTCTCTTCTATCTGTTTTCTATGCTCTTCATTGACAGGTTTGGCATATTTTAAATTCAAGAGTTCCCGGTCTGTTTTCGGATCTTCCGAGATTTTCTTACTTTGCAGTGAAAATTCACTTTTCCCCATCAGTCCGGTAATTTTGCTTTCATACACTTCGACCGGACATTTTTCCGTATCCAGCATCACCAGAAGTTCAAAGAAATCTCCACAGATATTGACTTCGAATTCTTCCAGTTTCTGCATCTTAACCATACCGCCGCCGACAGCAATCCCTTCCCAGTGTCTGACACATCCCGTATCATCTGTCACTTCCATACGGTAATTTCCCGGATGGACTGCTCCGTAATCCAGAATTCTGTATTCAATTTCAATTCCGGCTTCTTTTGCCAGTCTTTCATACTGATCTACGTGTGGATCCGAAAGCGGAAGATTCATAAGCCCACAGGCAAATCCCATATCCGTTCCGTGACCGGTATGAGACGCTGCCAGAGAACCATTGACATCAAAATCGGCAACTGTCCTGGTAATTTTTCCTTTTATGGATTGTCTCACCAGATCAGCAATCCTTGCCGCACCTGCAACGTGAGAGCTCGATGGTCCACGCATGACCGGACCAATAACATCGTTAAATATACTGCTTGGTAACTTCTGCATAACGTTATCCTTTCCTGACCGTTTGTTTATTTTTTATCTATTTTTATTCTGCGATATCATGCCTAAACTGTCAAGAAACTTCAAACTCTGTCAATATATTTACACAAAAGCTGTTTTCAGTGCCTTACATACACCTGCCGTTTCAAATTGCAAATCATCTTTACTGCTCCACAATATGTTTCCACTGCATTTTTATATCCTGCCGTTCTTTCTCTTCTTTTTTCTTCTCTATCTCCTTTGGATCTTTCGATCTTCTGAGGCCGTCGATTCCAATCACAAGATTCAACACTCCTGTAAATAACATCAAAAATGGTAATAATAAATTAAATAACTGCATGTTCATAAATCTGTCCTCCTGCTTATGTCCGAAAAAATATTTGCGTTTTTTACTTCACGCGTTTATAATAGCCGTTGAAATTATAAGCCACAACATCATTGAACTTATCACTTCCCTAAGTTTTGCTTATATTTTCCATTTGTCAGATATTTCACAGGGAAATAAATAAATTTTTAACAGTACTATTATTTTTTCTTATACTTCAGTATTTCCCCAATATTCAAAATTAAAGGAGCGTACCCATGACAAAATTTGAAATTATCCTAAGTGTGTGTGAAACACACAGTATTTCTGCTACCGCAGAGAAGTATAATTATACCCAGTCGGCAATCAGTCAGACTGTGAAAAATTTTGAGAAAGAATTAGGAATGCCTCTTTTTATCCGTACAAAGAGTGGCATGCAGCTTATGCCGAATACAGAAAGCATTGTCGAATCTCTCCGCAAGATCTGTCACGAAGAGCAGATGATCCAGAAGACGGCCGACCGTCTGACCAGTCTGGAAAGCGGATACATAAGGATCGGATCAGCACAGAGTATTTCCTATCACTGGCTTCCTGATATTTTACGGGAGTTTTCGGAAGAATATCCGAATATCATTTTTGATGTAACCATCGGAGGTTCACAAGAATTAATTGACAAACTGAATGATAATGAATTGGACGTCATCTTTGTTTCCAATTATAATATTCCACAGAATGTGGTATTCTACCCGCTTGGCTATGATGAACTCATGCTGTTAACCTCCAGAGATCATCCGCTTGCCAAACAGATTGCAGTATCAATACACGATATTGCCAATGAAGAGTTCATTTCCAATGTTGATAAATTTGATTTTGAAGCCGGTGAGGTTTTTGAGCAGAATGGAATCCAGCCACAGATCCGGTTTTATCTGAATGATGATTTTGCCGTGCAGAAAATGGTAGAAGCCGGTTTTGGAATCTCGGTTCTGCCGCAGCTCCTTCTGTACCGGACACCATTTGATATCTGTGTCCGCCCGTTTACCGAGCATTTCCAGCGTACACTTGGAGTTGCAGCAAGAAAGGAAGCCAAAATCTATCCTGCAACTCAGAAACTATTGGAATATGTCAAGCACTGGAAAAAAATACCGGTATCGTTATAAGATATTCTATCTTCTCCCTGTACAAAAGCTAAAGGAAAACCCCCGGATCAGGTAATCACTCTGCCTGTTTCCGGGGGCTTTGTAAGCACAACTCTCACATTTCCGGGACTTGTTACTTACAAATATCCTTTTTAATGCATGGCGCTATATATCAGATGGGCACACCCATTTGATATTGATATGAAGTTTTTTATGCGGCCTGTGCCTTACTCGCTTTTATCATATTTACAAAATATGCATGCACTCCCGTATCACCATTCAGTTCCGGATGAAATGCGGTTGCAAGCTGATTGCCCTGTCTGGCTGCCACAACTTTTCCGTCTACTATGGCAAGTGTCTCTGCCTCTCCGTAGACATCGGCGATATACGGTGCACGGATGAATGTCATCGGGATTTCGCCTAGTCCCTTCATCTTCTCTTCTGTATAAAAGCTTCCAAGCTGTCTTCCATACGCATTCCGTTTTGCCAGAATGTTCATCGTACCAAAACATGGAACACCGTCTTCCACCTGCTCTGCCAAAAGGATCAGTCCGGCACAGGTTCCAAATACCGGAAGCCCGTCTTCAATCTTCTGTTTCAATGTATCGTAAATATCCAGTTCGATCAGAAGCTTTCTCATAACGGTGCTTTCCCCGCCCGGAAGGATCAGGCCATCAAAGTGACGGTTCAGATCTTCTTTTTTCCGGATTTCAAAATGTTCCACGCCCAGGCGGTCCAGCATCTGTCCATGCTCTAAGAATGCTCCCTGCATTGCCAAAATTGCAATCGTCATCTTATTTTCCTCTTTCTGCCATTAATAATTCGATTTCCTGTTCGTTGATTCCCACCATTGCTTCGCCAAGATCTGTCGAAAGTTCTGCGATCAGTTTGGCATCTGTGTAGTTGGTAACTGCTTTCACAATAGAAGCCGCACGTTTTGCAGGGTTACCTGACTTAAAGATTCCGGAACCTACGAATACACCTTCTGCTCCAAGCTGCATCATCAGTGCCGCATCTGCCGGTGTCGCAACTCCGCCTGCCGCAAAGTTTACAACCGGAAGTTTTCCATTTTCATGAACATATTCTACCAGATCGACCGAAACCTGTAACTGTTTTGCAGCTTCGAATAATTCGTCTGCTCTTAAGTTCTGGATGCGGCGGATCTCCGCATTCATAGCTCTCATATGCCGTACTGCCTGTACAACATCTCCGGTTCCCGGTTCACCTTTTGTACGGATCATGGATGCACCCTCTGCGATACGGCGGAGTGCCTCACCGAGATCTCTTGCACCACATACGAATGGTACTTTGAACTCTTTTTTATTAATATGGTAAATATCATCGGCCGGTGAAAGTACTTCGCTTTCATCAATATAATCAATCTCAATTGCTTCCAGAATCTGCGCTTCTACAAAATGTCCGATTCTGCATTTTGCCATAACCGGAATGGATACTGCTTCCTGAATGCCACGGATCATCTTCGGATCGCTCATACGGGATACGCCGCCTGCTGCGCGGATATCTGCCGGGATTCTTTCCAGGGCCATGACTGCACATGCACCTGCTTCTTCTGCAATCTTTGCCTGCTCCGGAGTTGTTACATCCATGATAACTCCACCTTTTAACATCTGTGCCAGCTGCTTATTTAATTCATATCTGTTCTCTTTCATAGTTCTTGTACCTTTCCTATCTGTTTTCTGTGGTATTTCTTTGAGTCTTATCATACGCTCATCTGGTATTTTTTAAACAGCCAGTTTTTATGTTTTTGTGCATACCAGTTTTTCCTGCATACTTTGACTTTTTCCAAACGCGTGAAAAAAATACAGCAGACCTTCGCCTGCTGCATATTTTCATGTTTTTATTTATTTACTTTTTACACATCATTTTACAGATCCAGCTTCTCACACTTCTCTTCATGCTCTTTCACCAGATCTGCGAGTGTTACACCGTCCACATACTGGTCGATTACTTTCTGAAGTCCTTCCCAGAACTTAAGTGTGGAACACTGATCCTGTCTCTCACAGCGGTTCGGCACATCATCCAGACATGCAATCGGCGCAAGGCTTCCTTCTGTTGTGCGGATAATATCTCCGGCTGTATATTCTTCCGGCTCTTTCGCCAGCATATAACCACCGTTATTGCCACGATAACTTCTTACATATCCGGCCTTTGTCAGCATCGGCATAATCTGTTCCATATATTTTAATGTAATTCCCTGTCTTGCCGATATATCTTTCAGACGAATATATTCCCCATTTGCATTCTCTGCCAGATCAATCATAATTCTCAACGCATATCTGCCCTTTGTTGATATCTTCATAGTACTTCACCTTTCATCCGGGTCTCTTCTCCCGGTTCATCTCCTACTTAATTACTATGATATCACATTTCCGCGTAAATGCAAAGCTTCTGTACTATTCTCCCTGGTATATTGTAATTGACTCATCTAGCGGTCACTTACAGATATACCTTATCCTT